>NZ_CAIZIZ010000031.1 GCF_903933125.1 uncultured Lamprocystis sp.
ATGACTTAGTGGGTTTCGACCCCAGAGCCTTCGGGATTCGGCGAAGGCGGCGATCAAAGCTGAACGCTTCGGCGCAGGGGAACGCCGGACATCGCGGCACACCACCCATGGTGTCTTCCTGAGTCAACCGGATAGGCATGTTGTTTGTAATACTTGCCCCGCACAGCCTTGGAAAAATCAAAGTCGTATTCCGGCCGAAGTTCGTCTTGTAAGTCGTCAGGATTCATACTTTTTTCTCTCATGAGTCGTCGCAAGTCTCGCACTGATTATGCGAATTTCTGTTGCATTCTCGGTGTGGGAAACCACTAAGAGTTACCCCGACAATGACTTACCAACGGTAATAAGGCGTAACTCTCCAATGGAGTGGTCAGCATCTAGGAAAGTTCCCGCTAAAGGATCGCCGAAAACAGTGGTTGCCTCGTCGAATTCGACTTCATGCGTCTTCCGGTTGAGATCCGCTTTATTGATGTCCCAAGTAAACTTCATAGCGTCGGTGGATTTTACGAGTGCGGTTCTTCGGTCGTTTAGCCGGGGCGCAGGTCATCGCGCGGCTTGCCGAGCAAAGGGTTCCCGCCGAGCCGGGCGATCCCGGCGGCCAGTTCGGCGAGATACTTGTCCGCCTGCTTCTCTCCCCATTGCTCGAAGCTGTAGCGCAAGATCGAATTCAGATCTTGCTTGGCACGCGGGCGGTTGACGATCTCAGACACCCAAGCCTGCTTCCCTGCGCGCTTCGCGGCAGATCTCGACCATGTCGAGCGGGGAGTCCTCGCCGCTCGCCTCGCCTTCGATCAGCGCTTGGCGCAGGGCTTCGAGCTTTTGCTCGCGCTCCTCGAGCAGTCGCAGGCTGGCGCGCACAACTTCGCTGGCGGAGCCGTACTGGCCGCTTCGGATTTGGCGCTCGACGAACCCCTTGAAGTGGTCGTCCAGAAAAATGCTGCTGTTTTCCAGCATGATGCAGACTCCCTCGATGACCTGAGAATACCCGATCATGGTAGCACCGGCCGAAGCGATCCGGAACGAGATCGCGCCTTCTTAGGGGGAAAAGGGGAAAGGGGCCAGCAACCCAAAGGAAACCGTGATCTGTCCCTGAGGTATCCCCACGAACTTGAGCGAGAGATCAGTAGGTTTGCGGAATCCCGGCGTCAGTGCCTCTGCCAGCCATTCAAAGCGTCTCTATCTCGCTAATTGACCACAGGCCGAGATCACTGCCCCGGCTCGGGGTCAGACGGTTCCGACTTGTCAGCGAGCAAGCGTTTCAGCCGCTCGTTCTCGGCCAAGGCTTCGTCTTTGGCGGCCCGCTCTTGCTCCTTGGCCGCGCGCTCCTGTGCTATTGCCGCCCGCTCCTGCTCCGCATCCGCCTGCGCTTGCTCCTTAGCCGCGCGCTCCTGCTCTTTTGCCGCTCGCTCGTGCTCAGCGTCCGCCCGCGCATGCTCCGCCTCCGCCCGCGCCTGCTCGACCTCCGCGCGCAGGTCATCGAATTCGAGTTGGATGCTTTGCTGTTCGCGCAGATAGTCCTGCCGCGCCTGGTAGGCATGGTAGGCGTGCTCTTTCTCGGAGAATGCTTTCAGTGTGTTCATGGCGCGCCTCATCTCTTGGGTCTGCATCCAGGCCGGCAGGGCGTCCGCGTCCAGGCGCTCCGCCTCGGTGAAGAATTTCAGCCACCGCTGCTGCTCGGTTTCGACCGCGTCGGCGGCGAATTTGCTCAGTTCCAGCAGCCAGATGCCGCCATGGTCCAGAAAGACGCGACCGTACGGGTCGCGCAGCCGGAATTCATGGGCATAGTCCGGGTCATCCGCCAACAGGGTTTGACCCAGCAGCCAGATCGCATAGGTGGGGCGCAGCTTGCGGTAGCTCTCGCCCTCCTTGATCTGCGCGCTGTAGAGATCGGCCCAACCGTAGAGGATGCGCGCCGGCAGGTCGCGGTGATTGAGGAGTTGGATCTCAACCTGATACAACTGTCCGGTCGCGTCGCGGGCCTTGACGTCGACCACCGTGAGCTTGTCGTCGAGAAATTCCTTTTCGTTATAGGGGTTCTGGATCTCCACCGCGGTGATGGGCCGAGGCAGCTCCGCGCCGAGGATGGCGTTGAGGAAATGGATCAGCAGGTCACGATTGGACTCCGCCCCCAGCAGGGCCTTGAAGACGCAGTCAACCTTGGGATCGATCGGATGGCGCATGGTGGCAGTGTAGGCAGGCGTGGCCGATGCGACAAGGGACGCGGTTCCGGGGCACCGCGCCCGGCGGGAGGCACCGACGGCTCAGCTCACAGGGATATCCGCGACTGCCAACCCTCCCTGCGCGATCCAGCTCAATAACGCGGTTTTTCCGGATGCGTCCAGAAAGAAACAGGTTTCCACGATAACGGGCGCTGCCGTGC
>NZ_CAIZIZ010000032.1 GCF_903933125.1 uncultured Lamprocystis sp.
CGGTGACGGCTGGTGTTTTGGTCGACTTCAGACGATACCGCCGGTCTCCCGCTGCCGCCACCTCCGCAGGAGCCGCCGGCCCTGGTCCAGCCCACCCGTGCACAGCGCCCGGCCTCAGGCAAAAATGGCCAAAGTCGAGAAGAAGCCATCATAAGGAATCGAAGACCATAAGCCGGCCATCTCGATCAACAGCGAACGCTCGCGGAAAGTAATGCTAAGGATACTGTCAATGTGCGCTGCGCCTGGCGGGATAATTGCTGCAACGAGACTTCGCTCATTTACTGGATTTGCTCCACGTCGAGCCGCCAGCCGGTAATTGTCCACAAATAAAATATCGCCGCCCTTAGACCAAGGAATGACGGGAAGATTTTCCTGGAAAAGGCTAAGCGGTAACGCAGGAAAGAAATTTGTTCTTGGTATGAACGCATCAGCAATAATTTCCAAGTCCACAGGATCGTAATCGGATCGCCAAGCGAAGTCTTTCCGGGGAACCTTATATATGGGATTACCAGCTGACAGGTGGGGGCCGGAAAGAATCACCTCGGGAAACGTATCGGCGAACGCGGTTAGGCGTTTGATGATTCCGTCACGTTGTCCGTAGGCTTCGTCGAAACAGACAGTAGCGTAGTAATCATCCTGAAAATTCGCCATCCGCCGAGATACAGACGCGAATTTATTCAGTGCAGACACAAGTTCGCGCGAATGCACCGCGGGCAGACGCGCCTGTTCAGCGGGCGTCCCAGGCGGGTCGTAAAGTCGGGCGAAGGTGTCCAATGTCCCGTGATCGACCTCAATAACGCGGCTAGCGTGACCTGCGATGTTCCAGCCACCCTCATCGCGCTTGATTCCGGGCGTGAGCCCACCGCCGGAGTGGTTGAGACAACTTTTTATAGTCGTCGGCCAAAATATGTTGGCGATTGACTTGAAACGAATCTCAGGCTGCGGCTGCGCATAGATATGCAAGCCAAAGCGCAGCCGTCCATGGTCGTTGGTCCCCTCGAATAGCGAAAACTCGTTCTGAAACTGATAGTGCTGGCGAAGACGCGAATAAAGCTCAGTACGCATCGGCCCGCCCTTTGGGTCATCGTACACTCCCTCAGGGTGGACTAAAGCCTGCACGGCGCGCCCATTACGCCACACCACCGGCAAAAAGCACTTATACAGGTTGCTCTGCACACCCTTGAGTAGCGGATAGTTCGGGGTTGCGTTAAGAAACGCAGCCATCCCCTCAGTCGCCACGCACTCCGCGATATACTCAGCCCGCGCCAGCGGATACTCCCCAAAGGCCGCTTCCCGCTGATCCGCAGTCTGTTTGGCGCTCAACTTGCGCAACGCAAACCGCGGATCGAAGTCAGACAACAGCGCCTGCTCATTCCACTCCACCTTAATCCAAGGCGGATTTCCCAAGATCAAGTCAAATCCTCCGAAATGCGCGCCACTGTCCCCGCCGTCGGCTAGATCGCGAACGCGCATTTCGGAGCAGGAAAACATATCTGCAAATTCCAGATCCCAATGGAAGAACCGCTGGCTGGCCGCCAGCCGCTGCGCGTTGGCAAGCCGCGGATTGGTCTCGATCAGGATGTCCAGATTCACATGCCCGTAGCGGTCACGCTCCGGCGTGAAGTCCAGCGCCATTTGCGGCAGGGTCTCGGGGAACAGGTCGGTCGGCGGTTTGCTGGCGAGGCTGGCGCTCCCAAGAATCAGCATCTCCAGGTCGAACCACCATTCCTCACGAGTCGGCAAGGTGTCGGCGGCCTCGACCGGCCAGAACCAGAGCGCGCACCAGTAGTCCATTGCGAGCTTGAGCCGCCGGTAGGGGGAGGCGTTGCGCACCTGCTCGGAGAGCATCTCGCGCTGATAGGTGGCGTCTTTCTGCGCGGTGCTGGTGGGGGCGTGGTTGGGGGCTGGGTCCGGCCAGACGTGGAGTTCGTCGCTGGTGGCGCGGCGTACCCGGGCGAGTTCCTGGGCGTGCTGGTGCCAGAGGTCCTCCACCGCGGCGCTCAAGGCGCAGGCGCGCTTCACCTCGTCGCTGCTGAGCGGGGCACAGAAGGTCTTGCGCCAAGCCTTCATCCGGTCAAATTCACGCGGGACCAGTTGCTTGATGACCTTGTCGCTGCAATTGGCCATGCCGGGGTCGGGGAGCAGGAAGTGCCAGACTGTGGTGGGACTGGCTTCCAGCCAGTCATTGGGTTTGGCAGGCTGGAAGCCTGCCCCACTTTGGAAGGGAATGCGCCGGGGTACAGCGGCGCGCCAATCGCGCTCGGGCAGGTTCTTTTCACCTTTGCCCGGCGATAGCTGGGCAATGCTGAAGCAATCACGCCGGGCGCCGACCAGCGAGTTACCGGTATGCAGTTGCAGGCCGAACCAGGGTACATGGCTGCCCTTGAAGATGGCGTTGAGCCAGAGTGAGACCTCGGCCAGCTCCACGGCCACCGGGTTCAGGTCCACGCCGAACACATTGGTGTCGGCGATGTACATCTTGACCCGCTGCTTTTCCTCGGCGTATTGCTCGTGGGCGATGGTCTCACCCAGTTCCTTCTGCTTGGCACTCAGGTAGGCCTCGGCGAGCTGGTCGATGGCCTCGTTGAGGAAGGCGGCGCTGCCCATGGCGGGTTCGCAGACGGTAAGTTTGAGGATGTCGTTCGCGCCGGCACAGGTCGGCAGCAGTTCCTTGAGTGCCTGTTCCACCAGACAGCGGGTGAGCACGTCCGGGGTGTAGTAGCTGGCGCTCTTCTCGCGGGCGCGCCCGGCCAGGCGGTAGATGAAGGTGCCCTTGCGGTACAGGCGCGGCTCGCCGCCGAACAGTCGCTCGGCGTCGCTGTAGCGGTCGATGTGGCCGGCGGGGACGAAATACGCGGCTGCGAGCGGATCGACCTCGGCGTCACGCGGGACGGGGTTTGCAACCCCGTCCGGGTCGGTCGTGCCCGGTGGGTCTTGAGCGGGGTCGGGGCTGAAGGGGGCATCATCCGCGTCATCGGAGTCCGATCGCGGCGGGACGCCGCTCCCACGGGGATCGGGGCGCACCTCGTACAGGTCTTCCTCGGCGAAGAAACCGCGGAAGGACAGCAGGGACTCATAGACCGCGCCCAACTGGTTGATGCCCAGGGTCCCGTAACTGATGCGGCCCCGGCGCTGCCGGCCGCCGCCGTGGCCCCCATTGCGACTCAGCGACATGAGCCCAATCACCTGTTGCAACACCCGGTTGCGCAGCTTGACGCTGTTGAGCAGGCGGGTCTGGGCCGGGTCGAACAGGTGGCCCTGCAAGGGGGCGATGGTGAATCCGGTGTCGAGCAGCAGGTCGTGGTGGTCCAGCAGGTCGGTATGGCCGCGGTCTTCACGGCGCGGGAAGCCGAGCCAGATGAGGCCGAAGAGTTGCTTCAGGCTCTCATGAAAATAGACGCCGTCCTGGGCCTCGGGCGTGGTGAGCGGGGTCTGCTCCAGTTCGCGCAGATGTTCCAGGCTGTAGCCCTTGAGATAGGCCTCGGCGGCGATCGGGGCGTAACCCAGTTCGGGGCGCGCCTCGATGTAGAACAGGAACAGCAGCCGGTACATGAAGCGCAGGGCCTCGCGGCTGAGTTGTTCGGCCAGGGCGCCGTCGGTGCGGTCGTAGAGCTTTTCCTTGGCGACCTCGCGCTTGTAGCGGATGGCCTCGTTGGCGATCAGTTCGATGCTCTCGCGCAGGGCATATTTGAGATCGGTCGAGACCTCGAAGGCGTGTTTGTGGGAGCTGTCCTCCAGCGTGTCCAGTAGCGCCGTGGCCCCGCCTTGCGGCAGGATCGATTCGGCGCCCGCCAGCGCTGCCATGGTGCGGAAGGCGCGCTCGTCACGCGGCCCGAAAAGTTCCGGCAGGTCGAAGCGCAGCAGCGCCTTACGGCCCCATTTGGCGCGCTCGATCAGGAGCCACTCGGCGTGGTGTACCAACAACACCCAGCGCGGTGGGGTGTCGTCGGCAAACAGGGTTTTGGTGAGGGTGTCCTCCCAGTTGAGCTTGCCGGGGCTGCCGTCCGCCATGAGTGGATGGAGTTCCAGCGCGGCGCTGTCTTCCTCCCCGGCCAAGGCCAGGGCGGCGGCGATCACCAGCAGGGGGTGCTCCTTGGCATCACGGTAGACCGCGAGGACCGGAAGGTCGCCCTGCGCCAGTTCCAGCGTCTGAGGGGCGAGTTGGTAGCCCAGGGCAACCAGCAGCGGCTCGATCAGGTCAGTGAGCAGGGCCTGGCGTTCGGCGGTCTTACGCTCGGCCAGAAAGCGCTCCCGGGCGCGGAAATAGGCGGCACCGCCGGCGGAGCGCAATCGGGCCGCCGGACTCTGGCTGGCCTGCTCCTTCCAGCGGTCGAACAGGGCCTTCAGGTCGCGCTCGAGGATATCGTCCAGGTAGTGCTGGCTGTAGAAGCCGTTGGCGTTGGTCAGCCCGGCGGGGGTCAAGCTCATCGGATGTCCCTGAAGGCGGGGGTGGCGTTTACAGCGCAAGGTGCAAGCGGATCGCCGCGTCGACTTCCCGCAGCTTGTCCGCCGCGAGTCGACCCAGCGCCGTGCCGGCGATACGCTCTTTCGCGATCGTGCGGATCTGCTGGGCCTGGGCCTTGGAGTCCTTGGGCAGACCGGAGTCCGCGCTCGACAGCGCCACCTCGAAGGGGTAGACCCGGGTCAGGTTGGACGTGATGGGCAAGACCGTGACGGTGCTCGCCGCGCGATTGTTGGCATTGTTGCTCACGATCAGCACCGGGCGGCGCTTGTTGATTTCGGAGCCCACTGTCGGGCTGAGATCGGCGTAGAGGATGTCACCACGGTTCATGGGACAGTCCGTCGCCGGCCGTCGCGTCCCACTCCGCGGCATCGGTGGCGGACGCCTCCCGGTAGGCCGACTCCAGGTCATCTTCGCGTAGTCGGCGCAACGCCTGCTCAATGACTTGCGATCGGCTCTTGATTGCGTGGGCAGAGCGATAGGCATCGATCACCCCGATCGCCTCGGGGGTGAGTGAAATGGATAGCTTTTCGGTGCGCATGGGGTTTCCTGGATTTTTTGCTACCCATGATGCTACTGCTACTGCTACCACACGGCAACCCGGATGTCCCGGCTCAGGCGACCAATGCCGCAACGACAGTGAACTGCGGGCGGTCGTCCAACTCCAGGGTTTGGCGTATCCAGTCCTGGTATTGGGCGAACAGGTCCGCGGTCGCAGCCTCCTTCCGGCGTTTGCGGGCGGCGTTAACCTGCCCCAGGCCCGAGGAGAAGTCGAGTTCCAGTTGTTCGAAGTGTCTGCCCTGCTGGGTCTGGAGCTTGGCCAATTCGCAGTCGAGGCGGAGCTTGCAATCGGCATCGAAGGCCTGCTTGATCGGCTTCAAATGGCGTTCGGCGACTTGGATCACGGCGGGCAGAGCCGCCTGGATGGGTGCGATATCGAGCGGGCGACCGTCGTTGGCCAAGGGTGCCGAGCCGAGACCCGTGAGATCGAGCACCTGTTCCAGCGTCAGCACCGCCTGAGGCTGACTGCAGGCAGCGACTCGGATGCCGAGCCACCGCGTCAGCATCGGCTGACCGCGGCGGTTGGGTACCTGGGCCAAGACGAGGACGATGGCCTCCCCGGCCGCGATGCCGTGGCTCACGCGTGCCACCGGGGCGCGCTGGCGGCCGAACAGGGCGAGCAGTTTGTAGTCCAGCCACTGGGCGATGGGGTGCAGCGGCCATAGGTAATGCACTTGGGGCCAGTCGTTGCCGTCGCGGGCGGTGTCGATGGCCGCGGCGACCAGGGCCGGGTCGGCGCAGAGGGCATACTGGTTGTCCCGCGGGCGCATCTCGGGGGCCAACTCGCGCTCCAGCAGGCGCGCCAGATCGGCGTTGGGTTGGAGGCTCAAGGTCCGTTTGGCATCGTCGAACTGCACGGCGACGTGGTCCCGCGGTGCCAGTTCGCGCAGCCGACGCAGGGCGTCACGCATATAGCGGTAGTCGTCGGCGAAGAGACTGGGCAGGCGTGCGGTCGGCGCGGTGACTGGGGCGGTGGCCAGGCTGGTAGCGTGGGCGCTATCGGCGACAGCGTCGGCGGCGGCACTCCACAGGGCCTCGAAGGGATCCACATCGCCATCGGCGAGTTGGGCGGCGAAGGCCTCGGCGGTGCTGTTGTTCTCGATGACCTCGGCGACGCGGGCGATCTCCAGATCCTCGTCGTAGAGGCCCATGAAGGCGGATGGATCGCCGATGTTGCGGGCGGCCTGTTCGTCCTTTTCGATCAGGATCTCCAGGATGCGCAGATCCCCCCGGATGCGCTCGTGGTGTGGTTCGGTGAGCAGGTAGCCAATGCGGGGTACCTGGGTCTGGCCGTAGCGGTCCACACGGCCGTTGCGCTGCTGGAACACCATCAGAGACCAGGGGATATCGAAGTGCAGGACCCGGTGTGCCTGGTAGTGCAGGTTGAGCCCCTCGGAGGCGACATCGGAGGCGATCAACAGGCGCAGCGGTGCGTGGGTCTTGCCGAAGTCTTCGACGGTCTGCTGGATCTCGAGGTCGCTCAACTGGCCGTGCAGGATGCCGACGGCCTCGTCCGGCAGACCCAGGTCCTTGGCCAGATGCTCGCGCAGGAATTTCAGGGTCTCGATGCGCTCGGTGAAGATGACCAGGCGATCGCTCGGGGCCGGGTTCGCATTGGGGCCGCACCAGGCCCAGTGGGCGCCGCTGCGCAGTTGCTCGATCAGGTGCCGGTATTTGCTGAACTGCGCGGGTCCGATGGCGGCGACCAGATCGCGCAACTCCCGCAGGGCGGGGAGATCGGGATGGGTCGGATCGCGACGCTCTTGTTTACTCAGCCGCTCCTTGAGCGTTTGCACACAAGCGGCCGGCGAAGAGAACAGGGCCTTTTCCAAGGTGGTGCGAAACAGCATGGCCCCGTCGTGCCGGACGGCGTTGTCGCTCGTCAGCTTGAGCTCCGCCAGGCAATCGAAGGCTCGGTTTTCAACGGGGCTGGCGTCGGCGGCGAGTTTGTAGACCTCACGCTCCGGGAAGTCCTGGCGGATCTGCGCGCGCACGTCCTTTTTGAACCGGCGCACGAAGAGATGCGCCACGTCCTCGCGGGTGTAGTCGGCACCGGCCGGAAGCACGGTGGGGTCGAGCATCCGCATGAGGCTCGCGAAGCTGTCCTTCCGGCCGTTGTGGGGGGTGGCGGTGAGCAGGATCAGGGCGTCGGAGCGTTGTCCGAGCAGGCCGGCCAGGCGGTTGCTCTGGGTGCGGTTGCCCTTGTAGGAGACGTTGTGGGCCTCGTCGATGATGATGAGGTCCCACCAGGCTTGTTCCAGGTAGTGGCGGTATTCCCCGTCACGCTTCAAGGTGTCGACCGAGATGATGGTCCGGTCGTAGTAGTTGAACGGATTGTGGTTGGCCGGGATTTCGCGGCGGATGCGCGCGATGCCGGCTGAGTCGAGCCGGGTCAGGGCGATGGTGAAGCGGCTCCAGAATTCCTGCTGGAACTGCCGCATCATGCCCTTGGTGGTGACCACCAGCACGCGCCGCGCCTTGCCGCGGCGGATCAGCTCGGCGGTGAGGATGCCCGCCTCCAAGGTCTTGCCCAGCCCCACGGTATCGGCGATCAGCAGGCGCGGGCGCAGTTGCTGCAAGACCTGATGGGCCGGGGTGAGCTGGAAGGGCAGCGTGTCCATCACTCCCCGGTGTCCCTGCACCAGGGCGTCGCCGGTCGGTGTGGCCTGGCGCAGGCGGGCCTCAATGGTGAGGCAGGTAGCCAGAAAACCTGGCGAATCATCGACCACCAGTTCGGTCTTGGCGGGGTCGAGCAGGGTGACGGTATCGAGCGTGGTTAGAAACAGCGCGCGGCGGTTACGCACGGTCTCCGACAGCCCGATGCAGCTCAACTGGTGGCCGCCCAGGGTGCAGGGGTCGGCGCTCTGGATCAGCCATTCCTCGTCACGGATCAGGGCGCGGGCGCCGGGGGCGGGGGCAAGTTGTGCGTTCATACCAGATCCTTCTATTGTTTCGTCAGCAATTCCAAATTTGGGCGGCAGCATCCAGCGTGAAGCCGTCGGCGGGGCTGATGGTGGATGCGCTGCGCTTATCCACCCTACAAAACCTGCAATTTTGTAGGGTGGATAAGGCGCGCCGCACGATGTTCGGGATTCAG
>NZ_CAIZIZ010000033.1 GCF_903933125.1 uncultured Lamprocystis sp.
CTGAATCCCGAACATCGTGCGGCGCACCTTATCCACCCTACAAAATCGCCGGTTTTGTAGGGTGGATAAGCGTAGCGCATCCACCATCAGCCCCGTCGACGGCTCCACGCTGGATGCTGTCTCCCAAATTTGGAACTGCTGGGCGACCCGCCCCGGTTGACCCGAGACAAGCGCTCCATGGTATATTAAGATTTCGGCATTTACTGAATTTGCCGCCGGCATACGATTTTAACCCTATGGGGGACAGCATCATGACCGACATCGCCGCGCTGAAAAAAGAAAAGCAGGACCTGATCGACAAGATGATCGCCATGCAGGGAGAGTTTATCGCCTACGAGCATGAGCACGGGCTCAGCGGCAAGGACTACTGGGCACCGAGCGAAGGTCTGCTGCTCAACTATCGGCAAGACTACATGGATATGGCCAACCGCGTGGTGGATCTGGCCCATCAGATCGTGGGTTCCAGCCGGTAATACCCCGTCCCCAGTTGCAGCGTCATTCCGGCAGGATGCCGGAAGGAAAGCGCCACGGAGGGGACCGGTCGACGAGTAATGAGCCCCAAGAACCAACACCAAAGCCCGTCATTTTCGCGGGCTTTTTCGTTTCCCAGGTGAGCAATCAGACCCATGAACATCCTCATCATCGGTGGCGGTGGGCGAGAACACGCGCTCGCCTGGAAAGCGGCTCAATCGCCGCAGGCGCAGCGCGTCTATGTGGCCCCCGGCAACGGCGGGACCGCCCGCGAACCGGGCATCGAGAACGTCCCCATCGCCGCGGATGACTTGGCCGGCCTGGTCGCATTCGCCACGGCGCAGAACATCGGACTCACCATCGTCGGGCCCGAGGTACCGCTGGTCGCCGGGGTGGTCGACGCCTTCGCCGCCGCCGGTCTGCCCTGCTTCGGCCCCCGCCGGGCCGCCGCTCAACTCGAGGGCTCCAAGGCGTTCTCCAAAGCCTTCCTGGAACGCCATGGCATCCCCACCGCGGCTTACGGAACCTTCACCGAAGTCGAGCCGGCACTCGCCTATCTGGACCAGGTCGGCGCGCCCATCGTGGTCAAGGCCGATGGCCTGGCCGCCGGCAAAGGCGTGATCCTCGCGCCGGACCTGGACACCGCACGGGCGGCGGTGCGCGACATGCTCGGTGCCGGACGGTTCGGCAGCGCGGGGGCGCGGGTGGTGATCGAGGAGTTCCTGACCGGCGAGGAGGCGAGTTTCATCGTCATGGTCGACGGCCGCCACGCACTGGCCATGGCCACCTCGCAGGACCACAAGGCGCGCGACGACGGCGACCGCGGCCCCAACACCGGCGGCATGGGCGCCTACTCCCCGGCGCCGGTGGTAACCCCGGAGATCCACGCCCGCGTCATGCGCGAAGTCATAGCGCCAACCGTCGCCGGGCTTGCGGCCGAGGGCACCCCCTATGTCGGCTTTCTCTACGCTGGTCTGATGATCGCCGCCGACGGCACCCCCAAGGTATTGGAGTACAACTGCCGCTTCGGCGACCCCGAGACCCAGCCCATTCTGATGCGGCTGCGCTCGGATCTGGTCGCCCTCTGCCTGGCCGCCCTGGACGGGCGACTGCACGAAATCCAGGCCGACTGGGATCCGCGGGTCGCCCTGGGGGTCGTCATGGCTGCCGGCGGCTATCCGGACACCTATGCCCAAGGGGTCCCGATCAGCGGCCTGACCGCCGACGATGATTCAACCGTCAAGGTCTTCCACGCCGGCACGCGCCGCGACGGCGATGCCACCCTGACCGCCGGCGGCCGGGTGCTCTGCGTCACCGCCCTAGGCGACACCGTTCTGGACGCCCAGGAACGTGCCTACCGCCGAGTGCGGGAGATCACCTGGCCGGATGCCTATTTCCGCACCGACATCGGGTATCGGGCGATTGCGCGCGAGACCCGCGAAGCGCGCCGTTGATTCACGACAGAGCCGTTCTCACACAAAGACGCTCAAAGGGGTAGACTCGGGCCTTGACCATCGTTCCGGCCAGTGACGGCCTGTCCGCAACTGGAGGCCGAGGCTTTAGCCGGTGGCGATTCCCGAGTTCCTAAAGAAAATCCGTGGTGCCTGCACGCTGGACCGGCTAAAGCCTCGACCTCCAGTGGCCGGAACGATGACCAAAGTCGGCACGATCAGCGCCATCTGGTCATGCTCTCTCGTCATCAAGCGC
>NZ_CAIZIZ010000034.1 GCF_903933125.1 uncultured Lamprocystis sp.
AGCGGCCTGCGGCCGCGATGGGGCCGCGCCGAGTGCCGCTCCCCGCGGCAGCGCCGCGCGGCCGCAGGCCGCTCCCACGGGGGACCTTCCGCTTCCGGGGGGATCCAGTTTCCCGCGCCTGTGCGCCCCCGCCGCGCAAACGACCAAACCAAGACGACCAAACCACCTTGCCGCCGCGGCTCACCCGCGTTAGCATAGCCCGTCAGTTTAAGAACTGAACGATTATCGCGATCAGGTGACCTCGGCCATGCCCGCCACTGACAGGGTAGGGCGGTAGCGTGTCTGGACCCGTTCCAGCGCCCCGCACCGGCCGTCGCATGGACGCACGTCTGCACCGCATCGAGCACGCCGTCGGCCGTCCGACCCACCCGCCGCACCGACCCTGATCATCGATCCGGCCATTGGCCGTCGCGTAGCGACCCGGTGGGAGCGGCGTCCCGCCGCGCTGGGGCTAGGCGTGACTCCGCTTATCCAGACAGCCCTTTGGTGTAGGGGCGGGTTTGAAACCCGCCACTACGTCCGGTTATCTATAACACCCGCCCCTGCACCGAAGGGCTGTCTGGATAAGCGGAGTCACGCGCGGCGGGACGCCGCTCCCACCGGGTCGCTACGCGACGGCCAATGGCCGGATCGATGATCAGGGTCGGTGCGGTGGGTCGGACGGCCGACGGCGTGCTCGATGCGGTGCAGACGTACGTCCATGCGACGGGCGGTGCGGGGCGCTGGAACGGATCCGGACACGCTACCACCCTACCCTGTCAGTGGCGGGCATGGCCGAGGTCACCTGTTCACAACATTTGTTCAGTCCTTAAGCGGCTGGCTATGCTAACGCGGGTGAGGCGCGGCGGCAAGGTGGTTTGGCCGTTTGGTTAGTGGAGCACCTCGTCGAGGGTCTGGGCGGTCAGGATGCGGTCGGACCACTCCAATAGGGTTTCGGAGTCGGCGCGTTCGATGCGCTCGCGCACCGTCTCGGTGGGCGGGCCGAACTTGCGGGCGATCTGGCGCAAGAGCATGGCGGCCTCTCCCTCTTTACGGCCTTTCTGAATCCCGATGCGCTCGGCAGTGGTGACGTATTGCATGTGCTCGGCTTCCTCGATCGCTTGAATGCACCGATGGTAGTCTTCTTCCAAGGCGTCGGGCAACGCTAACACCCAGTCGATGAAGGCGTAGAGGCTCAAGATGTCGTCCCGCTCCAGCCCCAGGCGATAGAGTCGGCGCGTCAGGCCGATTTTGTGTTCAAGCCGCGCGGCCGGGTCGCGACGGGTTGCGGTGGCCGCCAAATGTGCCAAGACGACCAGCGCAAAGGGGTTGGGGCTGGTCTCCAGTTCGGCCGTGCGGTCACGATAATCCAGCAGCTTGATGCTGGGAAACTCCAAGGTCGCCCGGCAACCCCACAGCGCGTGCTCGTAGCGCACGGGGCGCCAGTTGAGATGATCGTCGGTCAGCACCACGAAGGTGGCGACCGGGCGGTTGTCACGGTCCGTCAGCCGCGAGTGGTAGGTGTAGAGACGCCGCGGGAAGTCCACCTCCCGGTCGCCTTGTATTTCGGTGTGGATCAAGACCCAGGTCTCCTCTCCACTGCACTGCACTGCCAGACTTTGATCAGCTTGTCCGCATGGCGGCGACCCACGACCGCGCGACGGGTGACCTTCTGGAGTTCTTTGTCGAGGAATTCATACCCGCGCGACCAGTCAATGTCGGCGGCGGCCACGGGGAAGAAAAACTCGAGAAACTGCCGATGCCAGCGGTCAAGTACGTCTTTCCAGGGCGTATCGAAATCGTCGCGCCGGACGGCGGGCGGGGGTGGTTGTTTCGGCATCGGTTGGGTGATCGGCGAACGGCGCCAGCGTAACATCGGAAACGGACCTGACCTTCCACGACAGCCTTGTCGACCAGGTGCGGGCCGTCGGCTAGGCCCGGTCGGTCGAAACCACCGGTCAACTGGCGTCGTCGACCGCGTGGTCGCGCTGCGCACCGACCTCCAAACGCAGGCGGGCAATTTCGGCTTCCAGGGCCAGGTATTCGGCTTCTTTGCGCTTGAGGAAGTGCCGGGTGATCTGCGCCTATTGCTCGAAGCCTTGGGGGGTGAGCAGGTAGGCGTAAGCCCGTTAGTCCTTTCTGGTGCGAAAGTTTTGGATCTTGACCCAGCCTTTCTCGACCAGGGTGCGCGCGAAAACGTTGGCCGAGCCGACGCTGACGCCCAGGGCCCG
>NZ_CAIZIZ010000035.1 GCF_903933125.1 uncultured Lamprocystis sp.
CCGGCCCCGTCGCGGCGGGACGCCGCTCCCACGGGGTCGCTGCGCGACTTTCACGGTAAAGCCTCGGCCTCCGGTTTTCCGGCGGCCGGTACGATGATCAAGGCCGTAAACTCGATTACGACAACGACAACGACAACGACCGAGACGCCGAAGGCGTTTCCTAAGAGACTGGTTCAGCTTCTCAATGAACGGTTCCCAAGCAATCTGCAGGAGGGCGAGCGATGAGCAGGCGTTGTTTCCATCCATTCGGTGTCGTCGCGCTGATTGCCCTGTTGGTGGGTTGTGTCCCGGTAAAGGTACGTGAGGACGCGGCCGGCGGTTGGGCCGCGATCCCGCCGGGCAGTACCCTGACCCTGAACCGCCCGGTGCAGGTGCCCCAGGACCGGGCGCGGGTCTTCTTCCTGAGCGGCCGGGTCCGGCCGGCCGGGGCGAACACGGGACCGAGTTGCGGGCTGGAGGTCCGCACCATGTCACGGGAGGGCGCCCAGACCATTGCGCCCCAGACCTTCAGGATCGTCCGGGTGCAAAACCTGTGGACCGAGGTCGCGCGCCTTCAGCGACCGGGGCCGATTCGCTTCCAGCTTGCCCAAGCGACCGACGGGGGCGGCGGGACTCCCCTGATCCAGGAGGGCTATCACCTCTGGCTGAGCGGCGCGGACACCAATGTCATGCGTCTCACCTGCCTCGGTATGCTCGACGACATGTGGCGGGCGCGTGCCATCACACTGGAGGAAATCCGCGCCGCCCTGGGAACGGTCGCGACCCTGGAGATCGTCGGGGGTACTTGACGCGGCCGGCGTCCATCCCCCGGTTGAAGCCCATGATCGCTGTTCCGGGCGAAGCGATCACCCGGATTTGTCCACAGATGTCACAGATGAACACAGATGGGGAAAAGCATGATCAGGACAATGCCGCGACCATCGACACCATCCTGTCGGGATTGCGTTGGGCGACGCTGCTGCGCATGGTCGCCCAGATCATCAGTTGGATTGCGACCATCGTCGTCGTGCGTTTCATCAGCACCAGCGATTACGGCCTCAACGCCATGCTGGAAACGCCCTTGGAGTTTCTCTTTCTGCTCAGCACTTTTGGCCTGGAAAGAGCGCTGGTGCACACCAAGACGCTCGGGCGGAGCGAAGTGCGCAGTGCCTTCGGCTGGCTGCTGCTCGTCAACGGGCTGCTGTTTCTCGCCTACTTTTTCGGCAGTCCACTGATCGCCGACTATTTCAACGAGCCCCGGCTCGAACCCTTGGCGCGGGTGCTGGCATTCGTCTTTCTGCTGTTTCCCTTCCGGGTGATTCCGGACGCTTTGCTCGACCGGGAACTCAAATTCAAGCTCAAGGCCTTCGCCGAACTGGCCGCGGGCATCACCTCCGCCATGACGACCTTGCTTCTCGCCGTCTATGGTGCCGGGGTCTGGGCACTGATCATCGGCGTACTGACCCATCGCGTGCTCCTGGCCGTCATCCTGATGGTCATGCAGCCCTGGTTCGTGGTGCCGTCATTGCGTTTCCACCCGGTGCGCGGGATGATCGCTTTCGGTGGGACCATGGCGCTGGCCAGCGCGGTCACCATCACTGCGAATCTGCTTCCGGTACTGATTGCCGGACCTCGGCTTGGGCCAGAAGCGATGGGCCTGTTTGTCGTCTCGATGCAGTTTGCGCTGTTGCCGCTGGCCAAGATCTCGGCCGTCATCAACCCGATCGTTTTTCCCGCGTTCGCGAAATTTCAGGGCCAGCACGCGGCGGTCGCGCATTACCTGGAGAAATCCATCGGCATCGCCGCGCTGGCCCTGCTGCCGATTATGATCGGACTGGCTTGCGTCGGCGAGGCGTTTGTGTTGACGCTCTTCGGTGAGTCCTGGGCACCCGCCATCGTGCCGCTGACGCTGTTGTCGCTGAGCGTGCCGTTCAGGGGGCTCACGATATTCATCTGGCAGGTGCTCGGCGGCATCGGGTACCCGGGTCTGGTGTTACGATCGGCCCTGGTCGGTTGGGGTCTGCTCTTCATCCTGATCCTCATCGGGGCCAATGCCGGGGTCATCGGCTTGGTGTTGGCCGTGCTGATTGCCGAGCCCATCGTCACCATCGTCACGATCCAGTGGGGTAAGCAAGCGATCGATACGTCATTTCACCGCATCGCCCAGGGCTTGCGTCCGGCGGTGCTCGGCGCGGCCGGCATGGCCGTCGGGGTCCTCGGCGTCAAACTGCTGGTTGCCGCTGAACCGGCACCGGTCCGGCTCGTTGTCGAGGTCGGCGCCGGGGTGGTGATCTATCTCACCATTCTGCGCGTCTTCTTTGCCGAGCAATGGATGAGTACCCTGGCGTTCTTGAGGCGTTAGCGACCTGTGAACATCTGTGGATGAAATTTCCTTCCTTGGGCCACCGCGAAAGCTGGGCGGGCGTCGCGCACTGGTCGAGCGGCGTGCTGACCGCGACGGGGGGTTCCGCTGAACCGCATGCGACTGGAGAAGCACGCCCCCCAACCGGAGGCCGAGGCTTTAGCCGGTGGTCCCCAACCAAGGCAAGACACTGAAATTCAATCATTCCGTGGAACTGGAACGCTTTTCTCGGTTTGCGAAGCCCGTCTTGCGCTAATGATTCAAATCTTGGTTGGCTCCTTTTCGCTGTAGGAGACAACAAGTAAGCGCCAGGGTTCCGACTAGCCGACCCTTAGAAACCGCTGTTGTTAGGGTCCTATTTGATGCTCTTGGGCGTATCTCCGAAGCGCATTATTTACGGCCTCAGCGTCCGGAAACAGCCTGTGCAAATCGGGCTCAATGAGGACGACATTCGTCCCTTCGCGATACCGAGCTGCATATTTTCCTCGTTCCCCAAACTTGATCAGATCAGCGGGGTATTCTGGTCGCAACGTGTCATCGTTGTTCATAGGCTTTGCGCTCTGGAGGCGTCATGAGGCGGGCCGAAAATATCCGGATCGCATGTTCTGTCTCTGTGAACGAGATAACGAGGAATTTTCCCTTTTCTGAAACGCCAAAAAGCAAAAACCTTTCTTCCTCCTGCGAGTGATCCGGACTAGACCACGCCTGTCTACCCGTCAACCCGCGCCGATGCGGTCCCTTCCTGCTCGGTCAGCAATGTCGAAATGAACCACGCCGATGACAATCGCTCATTCGACCAGCGAGTTGTTGTTCACGCCGAATGGTCTATCGATGTGTGCCGGGGCCGCAAGCCGACGCAGCCGGAACCCGCGGAGGTGGCTGACCGCTGTACCTGGAATCATGCCATGCTGACCGCCCCGGTCTCCTCTTCCAGCAAGGCGGCCAGGGCCGACAGCAGCCGGCCGATCTCGGCGTCCAACGCGGTGAATAGTTCGAGGGCGCCGCTGGGGTCGTCGGACCGGCTCAGGGTTTCCAGCGCGTGGGCCAGCCGGGCGGCCTCGTGTGCTCCGAGATTGCCGCAGGCACCCGCCAGGGCGTGGGTCTCGGCGCGAATGCTGTCATTCGCAGCGTCAGTGACCGCGCGACTGAGGGTTGCCAGCCGCTGTGGCAGGTCAGCCAGCGCGGCTTCGATCACGGGTGTGATGTCGCCAATGGCCTCGCGCAGATCGGCGATGACCGCGCGGTCGAGGGGCGATGCAGCGCGCGTCGTGTTCAGGGATGCCGCGGTCGCGGCCGCTGCGGTCGGCGCGGCCCGGGTCCACCAGCGGTCCAGGGTGGCGAGCAGGTCCGGCGCGCGGATCGGCTTGGGCAGATAGTCGTCCATGCCCGCCGTCAGGCAGCGGTCGCGCTCCGCGGGAAACGCATGGGCGGTGAGGGCGACCACGACCTGATGGTAGGCGCCCGCGCCCTGCGCCCGCTCGCGCTCACGCAGCGCGCGGGTCGCGGAGAGCCCGTCCAGGACCGGCATCTCGCAATCCATCAGCACGATATCGAACGACTGGCCGGCCAGGATGTCGAGTGCCTCGGCGCCGTGGTTGGCGATCTGCACCGCGCAGCCGGACCGCTCCAGGATCCCGCGCAGCACCATCTGGTTGACGTGATTGTCCTCGACCGCCAGCACCCGGCAGCCGTCCAGGCGGATGCGCGCCGGGGTGCGGGCGACCTCGGCCGGGTCGGCATGACCGCCGCCGAACAGGTGGGACAGGGTTTCCAGGAGAAGGCGGCGGCGCACCGGCTTGACCAGGGTGTCATCGGCGCCCAGTTCGCGGGCGCGCCGCGCCTCGCCCGTCTCGTCCATGGAGGTCTGCAAGACCACCCGGACCCCGAGACCGCCGGGGTCCGCGCGCAGCCAGGTGAGGACGTCCAGTCCGTCCATACCGGGCATCCTGCGGTCCAGGAGCACCAGATCGAACGGCGGGCCGGCGCCGGGGGCGGCAATCAGCAGTTCCAGTGCCTGGGGACCGTCCGCCGCCTCGGTGCAGATCATGGACCAGGCGCGGCACATGCAATGCAGATAGAGCCGGTTGGTGGCATTGTCGTCGACGATCAGCACGCGCCGTCCGGCGAGTGCCTTGACATCGGCCATCCGCCAGGGCGGGGCCGCCGCGTCGGGGGACGCCTGTTCCAGGGGGATGACGAAGCTGAAGGTGCTGCCCTGACCAGGGGTGCTCTCCAGGTCCAGGGTGCCGCCCATCATCTGGACGAGCTGATTGCTGATGGCCAGTCCCAGACCGGTGCCGCCGAAGCGTCGGGTGGTGCTGTTGTCGGCCTGCCGGAAGGCTTCGAAGATGTGCGCCCGCGCCTGCGGGTCGACGCCGATCCCGGTATCGCAGACCGCGAAGCCGATGCGCGGCGTCAGCGGGTCCGGGTCATCCTGCCAGACCCGCAAGCCCACCTCGCCGTATTCGGTAAACTTGATGGCATTGCCGATGAGGTTGATCAGAACCTGGCGCAGCCGGGTGGGATCACCCACCACCGAGGTCGGCGCCTCCGGGTCGACGTGACAGATCGCCTCCAGACCCTGGCTTATGGCCTTGCCGGCCAGCATCTGCATCACGTCTTCCGCCAGTTCCGGGAGGTTGAAGGGGGTGTGCTCCAGTTCCAGGCGTCCGGCATCGATCTTGGAGAAGTCCAGGATGTCGCCGATCACCCCGAGCAGCCCCTCGGCCGAGTTGATGCCGGTGTCCACGTAGCGCACCTGCTCGGTACTCAGTGCGGTGCCCTTGAGCAGTTCCAGCATTCCCAGGACGCCGTTCAAGGGGGTCCGGATCTCGTGACTCATGCTGGCCAGGAACTGGCTCTTGGCACTGGCCAGTTCCACCGCCCGGTCGCGCGCCTGCTCCAGCACCTCGGCCTGATCGGCGCTGACCGTCACGTCCTGGACCAGCACCACCCGGCCGCCGCTCTCCCCGGCGACGTTCTGGATGTTGAATGCGCGGCGCCGGCCGTCCCGGTCGGTACAGCGATGGGGCAGGGCGGCGATACCCTGGGGGTCGAAGCGGTCGAGCCCGCCGCACTCGCGGGCGAACCGGTCCATGGTGGCGTTGAACGCCTTGAAGCCCTCCGGGGTTGCCGACATGACCCCGATATCCAGGGCCTGGGTGGCGGCGAACAGGATGTCCAGATCCTTGGCCTGCCGGTTGGCCCGCAGGGTGCGCATGATGGAGGCGATGCGCATCAGGAAAATGTTGATCGGGTCGTCTTTCCAGATCAGATCGATGGCGCCGGCATCCAGGGCGTCTTCGATGACCTCCTTGCGCTGGGAGTGCATCACCACCGTGATGTCGCGCGTGCGGTCATCCTCCAGCAGCGCCCGGCAGAGGGCGTCACCGTTGCCGCCGGGCATGAAATAATCCACCACCGCGAGCTGCGGCTTGTGGCGGCGCGCCAGTTCCAGGGCGGCGGCCATGGAGTCGGCGATCAGGACCGCGTAGCCGTTGTTGCGCAGCAGGTCGCCGTATTTGGCGCAAACCGTCGGTGAGTCGTCCACGAACAGGATGGACCCGCCCAGCGGTTCGCGGCTCTTCAGGAGCTGGCGGGCGCGCCAGTCACCCATGCCGCCGGCCTCGCTGTAGGTGGTCAGGAACTTGCGCATCCGATAGGGCAGGAGCGTCAGGTCCTCCTTGAGCTGAATGTCGTTGTTCGGACGCAGGCTCGCCAGTTGGTAGGCCCGGTCGTCGGGCTGTTCGGTGAAGATCATCACCGCGAGGGCGTCCAGGCGGCGCTCGCCGGCGATGCGCTCCAGGAGCTCCCAGCCGTTCATCCCCGGCATCAGCCAGTCGAGCAGGAGTCCGTCGAAGGGTTGACCCGCTTCCAGCGCCTCACCGAGCATCCGATAACCCTGCTCGGCACCATCGGCCGCGGCGCACCGCAAGCCGGCCTGCGTCAGCGATTGGGTACAGACCGCCCGCATGGTCGGAGAATCATCGACGATCAGGACGCGGAACGGGGTCTGCAAAGGCGTGTCCTCAGGCATCCGCGTCTCCTGGTCGATGCGGTCGCAGCAGTCCCAGGCTGGGGTGATGCGGGTCGTGCCGTTTCACTTCGCGCAGATACCCCTGGGCCAGATCCTTCAGTCCTTTCTTATGCAGCAAGAGACCCATCAGGACCAGCGTCTCCACCTGATCGGCCGGGGCCAGGTTCAGGCCGCCGGCCGCGGTGCCGTGGAGCAGCGATTCAGCGATCTCCAGCGCCTCGAAGTCCTCGCCGCAGTCGGCCAGCACCCGGGCCTTACCGAGTCGGGCGAGCGGGTGGCCGGGGTCGGCGGTCAGTACGGCGTCGAAGGCGCTCAAGGCTTCCGCAAAGCGCTTGGCGCGGTAATGCACCTGGGCCTGGGCCAAGTGGGTGGTCAGCGCCGATCCCCGTAACGGCGCCGCCGGGGCGGCACGGGCCGGCCGCGGCAGCGGACGCGACACCGGGGACACCGCGGGTCCACTGGCCCGGGTTGTCAATGGGGCCGGAAGCTGGGTTGGCGGAGCGGTCGACGCGCCGCGGGACGGGGCATCCGCGACCGCCACCCGGCCGGCACGCGACCCGGATTCGGATGCGTCCGCGGCTGGCGCACCCAGGGGACGGAAGCCGACGCAACCGTCGAACTCCTGCATCCGGAAAGCGCCCCGCGGGATATTCCATTCGGCATGATCGACGAACAGCCAGCCGTCCGGGACCAGCAGGCGGCCCAGCACGGCCAGGGCGTCGACGGTGGTCTCGGGGTCGAAGTAGATCAGCAGGTTTTCACAGAAGACGATGTCGAAGCGGCGGGCCAGCACCACTTCGGCATCCTCCAACAGATTGAGTCGGCGCAGCTCCACCCGCGGCAGCAGGGCCGGTTCCAACTGCCAGGCGCGGGATCCCTGGGGCGTGAACCAGCGCCGCGCCAGTTCCGGGTCGGTGCGCCGCAGGGCCAGCGGGCTGTAGCGCCCGCGGCCGGCGTCCGCCACACAGGTCGCCGAGATGTCGCCGCCGACGAGCTGGACTGAATGCGGCGCGATGCGGTGTTCTTCGCACAGGATCGCCAGGCTGTAGGGCTCCTCGCCGCGGGCGCAGGGCAGGGAGAGGATACGCACCGGCTGACCCGGCCGCCGCGCCAGCCGCTCCGGGATCAGCCGGGTGACGACCACCCGCATCTGTTCCTGTGAACGGAAGAAGTAGGACTCGTTGGTGGCGACGGCGTCGATGAAGGCCTGGGGCGGAAGCCCGCCGCTCAAGAGCCGCTGCAGATACCGGGTCGGGTCCAGCCCATGACGCTCGGCCTCAATGCGCACCGCCAGCTCGACCGGGGCCTGATTCTGGTCGGTGATGCTGATGCCGGTGTGGGTGCGGATCCAGTCGCGCAGCGGCTCGGCGACGAGCCCCGGCGGGGACGTCGGACCCGCGGCGAGTGGCGGCTGCGGTGTGCGTTCGCGGCTCATCGCCCGTCCTCGATCCAGTGGGCAATCAGGCGAGCCAACTCCGGCAGGGTCTGGCCATGGGTGACGATCCCACGGCGGATCGGCGCACCCGGCATGCCGTCCACCACGGCGGTGGCCGGATCCTGCACCAGCACCCGGCCGCCGGCGGCCTTGATGAGGGCCAGACCCTCGGCCCCGTCGTCCCCCAGTCCGGTCAGCACCACCCCGCAAATCGGCGCTCGACCCGCGGCCGGGGGGGCCATCCGCGGACCGGCCGCCGGCGCGGCCACCGAAGCCGCGACCGACGCGAACATCCGGTTGATGTTGGGACAGTAGACCGCGTCGCCCGCGGATTCGTATTGCAGTCGCCCGCCCGGTGAGAGGATCAGGTTTCGGCGTCCCCCGCAGGCCAGGTAGACATGACCGGGGATCGGGATTTCGCCGGCCCGCGCCACCGCCGCCGGGTGCCCGGTCTCCTCGCTCAGCCAGAGCGCGAGCCCTTCGGTGAATTCCGGGTCGATGTGCTGCGACACCAGATAGACCGCCGGGAGCCCGCGCGGCAGGGTGCCGAACAGGGTCGCGAGCGCGCTCGGCCCCCCGGTGGAGCTGCCGACCGCGACCACCCGCACCTCGGCATGGTGCGTTGCATTCCCGGCCGGCGCCGGCGCGGGGCCCGACCGGGTCGCGCCGCCGGCCGGCCGCGGCGGC
>NZ_CAIZIZ010000036.1 GCF_903933125.1 uncultured Lamprocystis sp.
CCGCCCAGACTGGGAGCGCGTGCTCGCGCAGCTGGCCGCGACCGCCTGAGCGGCCTCGCGCGGCGCTCCGCGCCGCCGCGCCG
The DNA here is from genome assembly GCF_903933125.1 of uncultured Lamprocystis sp. Taxonomy (GTDB): domain Bacteria; phylum Pseudomonadota; class Gammaproteobacteria; order Chromatiales; family Chromatiaceae; genus Thiodictyon. The sequence goes on from NZ_CAIZIZ010000036.1 coordinate 84, forward strand.
GGGCCGCCCGCGGGCCTGACGGGTTGCTTCCGTGGTCCCCCAGGGTCCGCCGTGCGGACCCGCGCCCCGCGACTGCCGGTCGCGGCTGGCACGATGATCGAGATCGCCTAAAATGGCCAAAGTCGAGTTAAGGAGCAAGCATCACAGAAACAATTGGTTGCGATGCAGTGAAGCGAGCGAAAAACCGTTGCGGACCAGGCAAGGGCCAGGAAACACCGCGGAAAATGCCGCTTCCACTCAAGTGACTGCTTGTCGAAAAAGCTGTAAGCCGCTGATTTATAGATGCCGCAGCTTAAGTCAGTGCCATTCGACTCTGACCGTGACAACCAAACTTGAGCGTTTCACACTGATGGCGCGCGAAGAGCCGCAGACGCGGTTCACCTCCCTGATGGGGTTGTTGTGTGACCCCGAGGGTTTGCGCGAGAGCTTCGGGCGACAAGACGGACGCAAAGCGCCCGGAGTCGATGGGATAAGGAAAGACGACTACGGACAGGGCGTGGAAGCGCGACTGACGGACCTGTCGGCACGGATACGCCGACTGGGCTACCAGCCAATGCCAGTGCGGCGTACCTACATCCCCAAGGGGGACGGGCGGCAGCGTCCGCTCGGGGTGCCGACGTTCCTCGTCAACTGCACTCACCCCTAACCCACCTTTGGGATGGGCCACGATCATCCATCCCTTCCATCCACTGACCGGCCAACGCTTTGAGGTGCTCAAGACGCGCCGGGTCGGCGGCATCGACACGCTGCTGTTGCGCTATGCCGAGCGGGGCAGTTACGCCGTCGCCCGGGAGTGGACGGACTGGTCGCTGACCGCGCCCGTCCTGGCGCCGGATGGTGCGGCGCGGAAACTCACCTGCGAGACCCTCCTGACGCTGGTCGAACTGGTTGGCGAGTTGGCCGAACGTGACGCCCGACAGCTTGACGAATCGGGCGCTATCGACCATGCTCAGACCAGTTAAAGACGTGGTCTGATCGACATGCGCGACAAGTCCACTCCAGTGCTGCGACGCCGCCGTACCCTGCTGTTGCAGCAACTGCCCCCGCCGCCCGTAATCCTGCGCGGCTCCCTGATTGAGCGTTACAAACGCTGCGGCAAGCCGGGTTGCCACTGTGCCGACGGGCCCGGCCATGGACCCAAGTATTACCTGTCGACCAGTCACTCGGGGGCGCGTCCACAGATGGACTATGTGCCCCAGGCGGCGCTCGAGCACGTGCGCACGGCGCTGGCTAACTACCAGCGCACGCGCGACATTTTGGAGGAACTCTGCGCCATCAATGGTGATCTCCTGCGCCGCCGGGAGCGGCTGTAGCGGGGGGTGAGCGTGCCTAACAGTCCCGTCACTGTCCCCTTCGACGTTCCCCGCGTGGCCCGGCTGCTCGCGAACATGTTGGCCACCTTCCGCGATGAGGAGGCGCGCCATCCCCCGCCTGCGGAGGTCTTCCATGAGTGCGCAGATCACGAGCCAGCACCTGCAGCGACCGGCCTACATCTATGTGCGCCAATCGACGCTGGGACAGGTGCACCATCACCGCGAGAGTACCGAGCGGCAGTATGCCCTGCGCGAGAAGGCCCTGGCGCTGGGCTGGGCGGCGGAGGCGATCCGGGTCCTGGACGGCGACCTGGGTCTATCGGGTGCACACAGCACCCATCGGGAGGACTTCAAGACCCTGGTGGCCGAGGTTTCGATGGACCATGTCGGGGCGGTGTTGGCCTTGGAGGTCTCGCGGCTGGCCCGTTCCAATGCGGATTGGCAACGGCTGCTGGAGCTGTGTGCCCTGACCCACACCCTGGTGATCGACGCGGATGGCTGCTACGACCCGAGCGACTTCAACGACGGACTCCTGCTGGGTCTGAAGGGCACCATGGCACAGGCGGAGTTGCATTTTTTGCGCGCGCGCCTCCTCGGCGGGAAGCGCAACAAGGCGGCCAAGGGCGAACTGCGCAGTCCGCTGCCGGTGGGCCTGGTCTACGATCAGGAGGGAACGATCGTCCTGGACCCCGATGCGGAGGTGCGCGGGGCCATCGCCTTGGTGTTTCGCCTGTTTCACGAAACCGGCAGCGCGTACGCCGTCGTCCAGCAGTTTGTCAAAGCCGGCCTGCGGTTTCCCAAGCGGGCCTATGGCGGCGCCTGGGACGGGCGACTCTTGTGGGGGCGGCTGAGTCATGCGCGGGTCTTGGGGCTCCTGAAGAATCCGGCCTATGCAGGTGCCTATGTCTTCGGCCGCGATCAGTACCGACGGACCCTCAACGCGCAGGGGGAGGTCGCCACCACGATCGCGGCCGTGCCCATGACGGACTGGCGCGTCAACCTGCAGCAGCACCACGAGGGCTACATCGACTGGGAGGAGTTTCTGGCCAATCAAGCGCGTTTGGCGCGCAACTGCACCCATGGCGAGGCGAGCGTGCTGAGCGGGCCGGCACGTGAGGGCCTGGCGCTCTTGCAGGGATTACTGATCTGTGGCCAATGCGGGCGGCGTGTCACCGTTCGCTACCAGGGCAGTGGCGGGGTCTATCCCACCTACCGCTGCAGTGGGCGTCGCCGCGACGGTCTGCAAACGCGCGACTGTCTCGCGGTGCGGTGCGCGTTGCTGGATGCGGCCGTGGTCGAACAGGTGTTGGCCGTTCTGCAGCCGGCCGAGTTGCAACTCGCCCTCACCGCACTCGAACAGTTGGAGACGCGGGATGCGGCCGTGACTCGCCAGTGGCAGTTGCGCCTGGAGCGTGCCGACTACGAGGTCCAGTTGGCGGAGCGCCGCTACACGGAGGTCGATCCCGCCAACCGCTTGGTGGCCGCCACCCTGGAAGAACGTTGGAATCAAGCCCTGCAACGCCTGGCGGAGTTGCACGCGCAGGTGGCGCAGGTCCAACAGCAACAGGTACGGGTGGCGACCCCGGCGCAGCGCGACCAGGTGCTGGCCCTGGCGGTGGATTTTCCCCGTCTGTGGGCGGCCCCCACGACCCCGGCCAAAGATCGTAAACGCCTGTTGCGTCTGCTGATCCAGGATGTAACGGTGGAGCGTTGTGCACCCAAGCAACTGCTGCTGCACATTCGCTGGCAGGGTGGCGCCTGCAGCGACGCGCCGGTCACG
>NZ_CAIZIZ010000037.1 GCF_903933125.1 uncultured Lamprocystis sp.
CGTGACCGGCGCGTCGCTGCAGGCGCCACCCTGCCAGCGAATGTGCAGCAGCAGTTGCTTGGGTGCACAACGCTCCACCGTTACATCCTGGATCAGCAGACGCAACAGGCGTTTACGATCTTTGGCCGGGGTCGTGGGGGCAACGCCGCGTCCGGCGGAAGTTTCGACGGTCGGTTGGTTATGTGGATGCAGCTTCATCCGGGGGTAATGCGGTATGCTGGGCAAATGCGTGATCACACCCCCTGGCATCGCCTCTTCGGCATCGCCTTGACCGACCTGTTCACCGGTCGGCCGTAGCGCGTGGAGCTGGAGAAAGAGCTGGCGCTCAAGAGCCAACGGCTGGACGTGCTGATCATCGAACGGCTGCCCGGCGCGGCGGCGGTCACCGATGCGGCGGCGCTGGCGGAGCTCCCCGACGGGCTGGAGAACCTCACCGCCCACAATGTGCTCAGCTTTAAATCCAAACAGGAAGCGCTCGACGGCTGGGCCATGGAAGAGTTGATCGGGCACTACGTCACCTATCGTAAACTCGCCTCCATTCAGGCGTTCAGCGGCCCGCCCGCGAACGCGCCTTCCGCCGATCCCGCGGAGCCGTCGGCCGCCGCCGAGCGGCTGCTGCCGGAGGCGGCGTTTCGCCTCTATGCGGTCGCCACCCGCCATCCCACCAAACTGTTCAGTCAACTGGCGCCGGGTGCCCAGCACCCCACGGCCTGGCCCGGCGTGTACGATCTCGACTGGGGCAGTCGCCGCATCCGCGTGATCGTCCTGAACGCTCTGACCAAGCACCCGCGCAACGCCCCGTGGGAACTGTTCGCCAGCCGGCTGGATCGAATCCGCTATGGGTTGGCGCACTATCGGCCACGCAACGCGACGGCACACCTGCTGCGTTTCCATCTGGCGAACATCCATCAACTGGAGCTGCCCGACATGGCTTATACGCTCGAAGACTTCAAACTTGAAACGTATCGAATGCTCATCGACAATTTTCACGCGCTCAGCCTGGAAGATCGCCAGGCGCTACTGGAACGGATGGATATTGCGGACCGTTTGCGTGGGTTGAACACGGAGGAGATCTTGCGCAGGTTAGACCCGCAGGAGCGTTTGCGCGGGTTGGACGCCGAGGAGCGTTTACGCGGGTTGGACCCTGAGGAGCGTTTGCGCGGGTTGGATCCTGAGGAGCGCTTACGCGGGCTGGACCCCGAACAGGTCAAAGCCTGGCTTCAGCGTAAGGGGCATTGACGGGTCGAGGGCGCATTGTATTGGCGGCCGGCCGCGTCTTCGGCCAGCAAGTCCAGGTCGAAGTCGCGTTCGCGCGACGCCGGACCGGTTAGCGCAGCCGCCCGTCAATTGCTCCAATCGTTCGCCGAATTTCCCGAGGAAAGCGGCGCGAGGTTCTGCTGGAACTTCCTGCCGCGGCGAAGTCTGGTTGGTCGATCTTGGTCTCGCGGCGAAGATTCCCTCCTGTCTGGTGAGTCAGTGTGCCGACAGGCGACGCCGATCGTGCTCTGGTTGCGGTCGTCCGCCAGACCACGGCGCTGCGGGAACCGCGGTTCGCGGTTACGGCCTTGATCATCGTTCCGGCCGGCCGTGATCGGTCGGGGCCGCCGTGCGGACCAACGCCCGTTCAGAAGGCTAGTTCAGAATGGAAGATGGCCGGGTTGACGACCATGGCCGTCCAAGACCGCAGTGAGGCGGAGACA
>NZ_CAIZIZ010000038.1 GCF_903933125.1 uncultured Lamprocystis sp.
AAAGTTTTGTGTCCACCCGTCATCTTGGGCCTTGAGGGCTGGGGCGCGCTCGATTTCACGTCGATAGAAGTCGGCGGGGTCTATCGCCCGTTTGATTGCGTCCGGCCGCGGTAGCCGCGGGCCTTGACTTTGGTTGCTTGCTGCCTTATCATTTGATTCGCTTGTATTTTTCGCCTGGTCGCGGTCATCGCTCCGGGCGTTTTCTTTTTCGTCCATGGTTTCCATCATCAATCCTTCCGCTGGGCCGAATCGCTTAACCCCTTAACGCGCGTTCCAGCCCCGCGGGCGGATTCAAGCTGTTTTACCAGGTCGCGTATTTCCTCATTAGACTTTCCCGCTATACGAGCATTAATCAGGGATGCAACTTCATCGCTCGGCCAACCAACCGCCCGCGCACCCAAGCGCACGGGCTTAGTCCATAGTCCCTGTGAAATTTTTAAGTAATGAGTTGATTTTTTGTCTCCCGAAGCCGAAAGAACTCCGGGGAGACGCAGGATTGGTCTTAAGAGGTTGGGCGGGGCAGTGGTCGCCGTGGGGAAGTCATGCGCGGGTTTAGGTGGCATATACGAGTCTCCAGCCGGGGCACAGACACGCAAAAGCCCCGGCAAAAAGCCGAAAGCTCCGTGTTTCCCGCAGTGGCTAGGAGAATTGCCACACCCTGTTTTCGATCAGGGCTCGAATCAGCAGGCACCTACATAAATGCTGCGCTGGTAAGTGTGAGTCAGCCCCCATATCGCCGGGGCGCGCGTGCAGCCTCACCATGCTCCAACAAGGTCCATTAAAAGTCAATGGCGATTTTTTACACATGCCCACAACGCAAAATCTTGAAGAAGGGGCAGGGTCAAGCGGTGCGCGCCCTAACCGCGGGGATCTCTGCGACGGGCGCAACTGGCCGAATGCACCACTCCGCCCAAGCGTCCATCATTGCCGCCCGCTTGGCGAACAGGTCCCCGCGTCGATAAGCGGCCTCGACCTTGTTTTCAATAACATGGGCTAAAGCCATTTCGCAGACATCACGCGGAAAGCTGGAAACCTCCCCGGACCAATCCCGGAACGCCGAACGGAACCCATGAGGAACAGCGTTTCCGCGATCCCCGCCGACTCCGTAGCCCATACCGCGCATCTGTTGAAGCATTGCCATAGTGGAGACGGGCCGACCGTGACGCGCACCGGGGAAAACGTAGGGATTGCCAGCGATCCGCGGCAGGCTCCACAGAATCGTTAGGGCGGCGTCGCTGAGCGGAACCCGATGTTCGCGCTTGGCCTTCATCCGCTCGGCCGGGATGGTCCAAACAGCCGCCGTCAGGTCAATCTCACTCCACGCCGCGCCAACGACTTCACCAGTACGGCAGGCCGTCAGGATCAGGAACCGCAGGGCCAGGGCCGACACGCCTTCCTTGCCCGCAAGTTCCACCATGAACACGGGTACATCCTGGTAATCCATCGCCGGATGATGCGCGACGGTCGCCACGCGGGAGGGGCGGGGCAACAGCTTGTCCAGGTGTCCCCGCCAGCGGGCCGGGTTGCTCTGATCGCGCCACTTATGCGCGGCGGCGAAGTCCAGGACGTTTTCAAGGCGACCCTGCACCCGCTTTGCCGTCTCGGTCTTGGTGTTCCAGATGGGTTTCAGGACTTTCAGCACGTCCTCGGTCGTGATCTGGTCAACCGGCTTAGTGCCGATGATCGGCCGGGCGTAGGTCTTGAGGGTGGCGCACCACTGGCGCGCGTGCTTGGCGTTGCTCCACCCGCGGCGGTGCGCAAGGATGAACCGGGCGGCAACGCTCGTGAAGGTCGGGACGCCCGCGGCCTTGATGGCTTCGGCCTTGGCTTGGGCGTCCCGGTAGTCGATGGGGTCAACGCCGGACTTGAGGATATCCCGATACCCGGCAGCGGCCTTACGGGCGGCAACCAGCGAGACGGCAGGATAAGCGCCAAGCCCCATTTCTCGGGCGCGGCCTTGGAGTGTGTAGCGAAGAATCCAGTTCAGGGCCTTGCCTTGTGGGTAGACCCACAGGTTGCCGCCGTCGCTGAGCGGCTTAGCCGCGTTCTTGATCTGGCGATCCGTCAGCCGGTGAATGTTCGATGCCATATCCGCCCCGTTCAGGTCTACCCACAAAACTACCCACAACACAGGCTTAGATTCTAGCGGACGCTAACGGACCATGCTAGACGCAAGCGCTTGACGATACAGACACATGCAGACGGTAACGGACGGTAACGAACCACGTTCCAGCGGACTCCCTCTCCGCCAAATGATCAGTAAAGACGCGCTTTAGGGCGCGTTTTCTTTTTCTACCCGCCATACGACCCGCCATCCATGATGCGATTGGCAGCGACAGCCTGAGACTGCTTATCTTATCTCAACACTCGGATTCTCGCCCCTGCTGACCCTCAAGTTAGATCTGTGGCCGGGAAGCTCCCTCCGTCTCCTCGCCTCCGTTTGCTCGCATTCCTCGCCCTGTTGCTGCTTTTCCCTCTGACGCAAGCTGAGACTTTCTCGGGAAAGATGGTTCGTATCGTGGACGGCTCGGTCGGAAGCGCCACACGCATCGGTAACGAGAGCGCTTATGGGCAGATCCTTCCTTCGTCAGGACCTCGAAATTTCCACGCGGAACTGTTGCAACCGCGGGTGGTTTGTGATTTCATTTTTATCGGCGGGTCGATTGATCGCAGCTTGGCCGCATCGTTCGAATTTTGAACGCGACAGAGCATCAGCATCACCCAACGCCTTGCGGCGCAGCTTCAATGTACGGGCGAGCACTTGGTCGCCCGGCAGGACGGCGGTAGTTGTTCGCGCGAGAACATCGCCGCCGCGTGTCGATTCTGCAATTCGAACCGCCATCGCCGCAAGGACCCGCCGAACCCGGACGTCTACCGCCAATTCGTCCAGAATTGCTTGGCAAGGCCGCTCAGGGTCATGTTCTCCGCGATGGCGTCGTGAGGTATCAGCAGGTACCTCCAGGGTTTACCGCCATGGGAGAGTGCATGGGCGGAGGCGTTGGCGCACCAACTGACGGCTACCTCCTTCTTAGCCAGCACCACAGAGTCCTGCATCTCCTTACGCATTTTGGGTTCGAGCATGTAGATCGTCGTGTCCGTCTCGGCCACGAAATCCGGCTGGTACTCCCGATGATCCGCTCCATCGCGGTAGTAAATCTGGAACTGCCCTTTGGCGGGCCGGAACCACTTCTGGGCCTCTCGCTCCAGGATCACCGCGAGCTTGCGCTCGGCGTCGGACTCGAACTTCTGCACCGGGTAAAGGCAGCGCTGGAAACCGCCGAACAGGTACCGGCCCATGTTGCTCTTGTCCTGCGGGCTGATCCGATAGTCGGCGGGCGGCTCCTGTACCGCATAGCTGTAGGCACTGGGCTTCAGCTCTGTGAATCCCTTGCTGATCTTTACCTCGTAACCCGCGGCCTCCTCGAACCAGTGCTTCTGCATCTGGGCATGAATGAATCCGGCGATGGGCTGCTGATAGCAGCGCAAGACCTTGCGCGTGTCATCTTCCGACAGATAGCCCAGAAAGTGCCGGACCGTCTGCCCGGCCAGGTCGTAGAGCAGGTCCGCATGGTCGTCATAGGAGATGTCGTCAAAGTCGATCAGACCGCTGACCACGTAGTCCTCCAACCGAGCTTCCTGTACCCCGCCGCGCCCCAACGCCACCACATCCAACTGCCCCGTTCGCAAGTGCTGGACCCACAACTCGTCAGATACCGACGCATACCGCAAAGCCGCCAGATCGAGCGTGACGGGGTTGAAGCCGGAGCGTACCTCCCCCTTGGGGACCACCAGGATACGCGGCATATCGATCGTCTGACAGGCGACTAGGTCGACCGTCTTGGCCACCACGGCAGCAATGTCGGGTTCCTCCGCCAGACCCTTCAACTCCAACTGCGCCGGGATACGTTGCTCCTCTACCGCCTGCACGATAGCCGCTTGAACCTCCGGCTTCCTCAGGTGCTCGACCGTCGGCACCGTTTGGGGGTCGCCGCTCAGTTTCTGGATCACCCCATACGCAAGCTGCGCAAGGGCTTGCTCCTGGGGTTTGTCGAAGGCGACGGGCTGGTCCTGACCCGCCACCTGGGTGCTGCTGGTGGGTGTAGCGGGTTTGAATCCAAGCTGGCTGGCCAACTGGGACTGGGACACCATCGTGGCTGTTTTTTGCCCAATCCGATCCATGTCAAGGACCACCGATTGGAGTTGAATCGTCGACCCCGGCCGCTTGGCCTCGTCCACAATCTCCTGGAACCGGTCATGGGCCACGATGTTCAGTCGGTCCACCGTGGTCACGCCCGTGCGCACACCATAAGGCAGGCGCAGCCCGCGGCCGATGGACTGCTCGATCAGCACGCGAGCATTGGCCGCGCGCAGGGGCACGATGGTGTAGAGGTTGGTGACGTCCCAGCCCTCTTTGAGCATATTGACATGGATGACGATCTCGGTGGGTTCCTCCGCATGTTCCACCTTGAGCAGGCGCGCGATCATGGCCTCCTCCTCGGCGCCCGTCTTGCTCGAATCCACCTGTATGACCTTGTCCTTGTAGCGCCCCTCGAAAAAGGCATCGGACTGGATTAGGGCCAATAGCTGACCCGCATGTGTAGTATCGCGGGCGATGACCAACACAAAGGGCTTGACGATGGGCTTGTCGAACTCCCTGGCGAAGGTTTCCAGCTCGACCTTGACACCCTCGTGCAGGCGCACCCCGTCCTCCAGCTTGAGGCGCTCGATCTCATCTGCCGACATGCCTTTCGGGTCGAAGTCCTTACGCGTCACCACCGCAGGTTCCTTGACGAAACCGTCAGCCATGGCTCGACCCAGTGGATAGTCGACGATCACGTTCTTGAACGGTAAGGTGCCCTTGCTGGTCTCAACGTATGGGGTAGCAGTCAACTCCAGCCCTAGGATGGGCCTCAGCTCATTGATCGCACGTATCCCCGCGCTCGCGCGATAGCGGTGAGACTCGTCCATCAAAAGCACCAGGTCCGGCAGCCCGGCGAGATAGTCGAAATAGCTCGCGCCGATATACTCCGACAACCGCTTGATGCGTGGGGACTTGCCGCCGCGGACCTCGGAGTTGATCTTGGATATGTTAAAGATATTAATCCGCACCGTACCCAAAAAACTCCCGCCGGTGACGTTCTGCTGCTCGTAGTTGTCGCCGGTGATGACCATCGGCGCGTCGGTGGCAAACTCGGCGATACCGCGGAAGACATACTTTGGTGTATTCGGTGTGAAATCGGCGATCAGCTTGTTGTAGATGGTAAGATTGGGCGCCAGCACGAAGAAATTGTCGATCCCGTGGGCCTGGTGCAGATAGCTGATGAATGCGCCCATAAGCCGGGTCTTGCCCACGCCGGTGGCCAGCGCGAAGCATAGAGAGGGAAAGTCCCGCTCGAAGTCGGTGACCGATGGAAACTCACCGCGGATCGTCGCAAGCTTCGCAGCGACATCCGCGCCCTTGCCGGGTGGCGTTATCTCCATGATCCGGTCCAGGACCTCAAGCGACCGGCGCTGGGGCGGGCGCAGGCTCAGACGGCCGGCAATGGCGTTCACATGACGATTCACGGTTTCACTCCAGGTGCCTGCAGTATCGGCGCGATCCAACTGGGCTGCCCCCTACTGAATTCAACACGCACCGCGTGTTGAATCGATGGTTAGCAATTCCCGCTAAGCCAAATAGTTCTGTTCCCATCATTCTCCTACCCGAAGTAGCGCGTCATCGAGCACCCGGCGGGACAAGTAGAGTCCTGCCGATACCAACTCCTCGATCACCGGACGTGCCGCGGGAATCACGCCACGACGCTTCGCCGCTAGCACGATGCCCAGCGTGCCCCGCAACGGAACGCCGAGACTCTCGGCGCATTTGCGGCCAGCCAAATCGTCGATAACCGCCTCCAATCCATGCGTCAGAGCCAAGGCGACGGTGGCCGATTCGCCGGCGCCGAGGCGCCAATCCGCAATGGCGACGCTGATCGCTGGGGCCGTCTTGACAACCAGCCAGTCAGTCGCCATCACCGCCTGAGCTGTGACGTCCCCGGCGCCGCGGTGTCGAATCTCCTCGGCGACGGCCTCAGGAACCCAGACCTCGCGGGCGAACGCCCGCAGCAACCCGAGTTGGCCGCCCCGTGCCAGAAAGATCAACGGCGAGGCGTTAATGACCAGGCGGTCACCCACGCGCCAACTCCCGGTCCAGATCGTCGAAATCGACCTGGAACGAGTCCTTACCCATGCGTGCCAGGGCCAGCAGGAAATCCGTGCGGTCCATCCCGGCGATCGTCGCGGCCCATTCTTGGGAGACTCGGCCCTGCTGATACCACTGGGCCGCGGCGGCCAACCGCAGTTCCTGGTTCAGTTCCTCCGGTGCGCAATGCAGCACCGCATAGACCGCCTCGGGTAACTCGATGTGGACTTGTGTCATCGGTGATTCCTCATCTGCATAACTGGCGCGCTCTCTGGTTCCCATGCGCAGAGGGAACGAGAGGATGACGGGTCATGGTCATTCCTCATGGTCGAACAGATTCATCTGCCCCGGCGCCGGTGGCGCACTCGGCAGGTTCTCCACCCGCAGCGAATAGTCGTCATGGCCCCACTCGCAGCGGGAGAGAACCTGCCGTGGGATCTTCTTGACGGTGAGATTGGGGTACAGATCGGCCTTGGCGCGGAAGGACGTGCACAGCACCAGGAGGCTGCGCTCCGGTCCCACTTCGTCGCTCAACTGCACCAGTTGTTCGTGGGTCAGGCTGGCGGTGGTCACATAGACGAAGTCGCGCTCGGTAGAGTGTCCGTGCTGCCAGTAGAGCGAGTCCGACGGGGCGTAGGTGAAGCCCTCCAGCTTGCATAGTGCCTCGGCGAGCATCGCCGCGTTGTAGTCGCGATTGATGACCCAGTTGCCCCAGGTATCCTTCTCCAGCAGCGAGGGGGCGAGCCGGTAATAGCGAAACCCCCCACCGCCCTTCCAGCCCGCGGCCTTGGTGATGCCGCCGGGGTCATCATTGTCGATGACCTTTTTGAGCCGCGGGATGATGTGGGTGTGGCAGTGTTCGCCCAGTTCGACCATGATCCAGCGTCGGCGCATCTTGTGGGCGACGGCGCCGGTGGTGCCCGAGCCGGCGAAGGAGTCGAGGACGAGGTCGCCGGGGTTAGTAGCGATATGTATGACCCTCTCCAAGAGCGGCTCCGGCTTGGGGTTATCGAAGACTGAAACATCAGAAAGGAGCGTCAATAACCCCTTCTTTGCATCGTCGTTCGTTCCTACTTCGGCGCCAGGCCAGATTGTTTCCGGAGTGAGTCCTTTCTCCTCGTAATCACGAAGAAACTTCTTGATGCGAGGTGCGTTGTCGCCATTCGTTCCAAACCAAATATTGCCGGCACTGATTTCTTCCCGCATACGGTGCTTGGTGTAAAGCCAACAACGGCCTTTGGGGGGGTCGATTGCGCGCCCAGAGGGCAGAATCAACTGGTAGAATTGACTTGCGGTGGCGTGGCCAGCTTGCGCATTCGCCGACACGGATTGCCAAGGTCCGCGTGGGTCGTGATCAGGATTCTTGTATCGGGCGAGAACCTCATTACTTAAACCAAGCGCATTCCGAACCTTTTCAAACAATGGCTTTGATTTGGCGTATACCAACACATGGTCATGATTGAATGAAAATACGCGGCGATTTTCCCGAGAGGTTCGCTTCTCCCAGACGACATTCGCTAGAAAACATGCTCGTCCAAATACTTCATCACACAACACCTTCAAGTAGTGGCACTCGTTGTCGTCGATCGTGATCCACAAGGACCCATCCTCCGACAACAGCCGCCGGATGATCTCCAGCCGGTCGCGCATCAGCGACAGCCAGATGGAATGCTCCACCCCGTCGTCGTAGTGAGTGAAGGCGCTCCCAGTGTTGTAGGGCGGGTCGATGAAGCAGCACTTCACCTTTCCCGTGAACTCCGCCTCCAACGCCTTGAGCGCCAGCAGGTTGTCGCCGAAGATGAGCCGATTGTCGAAGCAATCCCGCTCCGTCACCCGATGGGCAGCGTGATAGGACCGCGCCGGGTCCTCCAGCAGGATGCGCGGCTCCAACCGCGGCCGATTCTCCTTGCCGATCCAGGTCAACTCCAGTTTCTGCTTCGTCGCCATGATTAGAAGGTCCAGCCCTGCTGCGCCATGACGCCTTCCAAGTTAAGGCAGGGCACACCAAAGTGCCGGCAGACGTTCGGCACGATGAAGGCGCCGGTATCGAATACGTAGATCATGCCGGCAACGCGTTACGCAACAGCGCCTCTTCAAGACCCGAAACGCTTCTTGTCCGGACGCCAAGATAGTCCGCCGTCTGTTCAATGGTTAATCGCCCTTGGTAATGCTTGGCGAAAACGAGTCGCATGTAACTTTCACCAAGGTAGGTCGCCTGAGTCGAATAGTAATCGCCGCCGGACCCGCTAGTCTCGGTTTCGGCGGCCCACTGTTTGACCCTGGCCTCGTACCTGTGCTGATCGATTAGGCCGCGATCGAGGAATCTGCGTAGGATCGACTCCCGGCTCACATGATAGCGCCGCGCAAGCGGCACCACCGCATCGTCGTATGGTGCGGAAATCCCGGTCAATTGGTTTTCAAAGTCCGCGGAAGGAACTAGAGTTTCTGCGGCAAGCGCATTGCAGAAACGTTCGATACCCTGTTCCCTCTTGGGCAAGTAGCCCTGAGACTCCCGCGCCCAGCGCAGAACCGCCGGCTGGACACCCAGGGTATGGAACCCGAGTTTTTTGGCCACTCGTTGCCTCCGCAATGTTCTTGGTTTGCCGTGTGGCGTTTGCGATTATGCTCACTGGATAGACCAACGAATCGAAAACAACGCTTGGAGAGACCGCGCCTGCGCCAGTTTCGCTTCAGTCTCTGCGATCAGTCGATCCCGCTGGCGGTCTACCTCGTCCTGTGCATCGAAAAGCGACCGCCGCTTCCGACTGCGTTCACCTTCCAGAGCCTTGACCTGCCGTTGTCCTACGAGTTTCTCCTCCAGCGTGACGGCGGCGCTTGCCGCCCGGCGTGCCTCCTAAATCTGGCGATCCATCTCCTTGATTTCCCGTTCCAGTCCGACCTTGAGATCGTCGGCCCAGCCGTCGAGCTTTTGCGCCTCGGCCTCGAAAAAGCGGGCATTGCGCTCGAACACCTGGCGTTCGATGGCAACGCGTTGCCGGTCTGTCTGGGCACCCAGGGCTTGCTCCGTCAGACCCGGCCGCTCTCCGACTGGAAGGGGGGAGGCTGAGCCGGGCACTGTCATCAAGCGGGCTGCAACCTCTGGGTCCAGGGGCTCGCCGTCGTCCGTCACGGCGGCAAAGATCAAGTGATCTTCCCCTTGGTCCAGGGATTCTACACGGAACAGCGACATCATCAACCAACCGGAGCGACCGATCAGGGGCTCGATGAGGCTGATCTTGCCTGGGTGCCGAACGTAGTCGAAGCGAATCTCGGCGTGCGGCAGAATCGGTGTTGGCGCCGTTGAAGAGGACGATCCCCTCTGGGTGGGGACTATCCGCCAACAGGCGCAGCAGATAGCTTTGGGTGCGGCGCGACTCGGTGAAGATGATGGCCTTCTCCGGTGCATCCAGAGTCTTGGCCTTGGCGAAGGCGACCCCGAGTGCCTTGAGCAGGGCACGGCCCTTCGCGTTGTGGTCGAAGGAGGCGGCGAGTCGGGCGAAGGCGTCCAGGTCGGCGATCTCACGCTCCAGGGCGGCCCGGTCGGTTTCGCTCAGCGGCTCCGCTAGGGTGTCGTCGGTCCACTCCTCGGCGGTTTCGTCCAGTGCCTCGTAGTCCTGGTCCAAGGCATCTTCCAGCGGCTCGCCGGGTTCCTTTGTCCCCACCTTGGCCCTGAGCCGGTTGGCAATCGTCGTCAAGGCCCCGGCGATGGCAAATGTCGAGGAGGCCAGGAGTTTGCGCAGGACCAGCGTCATCAGGGAACGCTGGCTGGCAGGGCTTGGAGGTTGTCCCGTTGCAGGTAGTCCGACACCAGGTGGTAGAGCCGGTCCTCGCCCTCTTCCGGGGTGAACTCTTCCACCAGCGGCAGGCGCTTGGTGAAAGGGATATAGGCGGTAACCTGACGCCGCAGGGTGCGGTGGCAGATGGGTTTGAGCCTGGCCTTGAGTGTGGCGAAGACCTGCGCTTGGGTCAGGTTGGCGAATTGCTCCCGGAAACTCTTCAGATCCCCAAAGCTGTGCTCGTCGATGAAGCTGACCAGGCCGAACAGCTCCAGGAGGGAGTTCTGCAAGGGCGTCGCGGTGAGCAGCAGCTTGTGCCGGCCGGCCAGGGCCAGCTTCAGGGTATTGGCGATGACGTTGGATGGTTTGTAGACGTTGCGCAGGCGGTGGGCCTCGTCGATGACCACCAGGTCCCAGGCGGTGGCCTGGACATCGGCCGCCCGGCTCTTCGCGAACTGGTAGGAGCAGATCACGACCTCGGGAACCTCGAAGGGGCGGAACTGGCCCTGGCGGATCGCGGCGTTGTAGGACTTGGCCTCAAGGAGTCGGCAGGGCAGGAAGAACTTCTCGGTCAACTCCTGAAACCATTGCTTGCGCAGGTTCGACGGGGTGATGACGAGGATACGTCGCCGACGCTCCGCCCAGCGCTGGGACAGGACCAGGCCGGCCTCGATGGTCTTGCCGAGGCCCACCTCGTCGGCGAGCAAAGCGCCTTTGGACAGCGGGGAGGCGAAGGCGAACAGGGCCGCATCGACCTGATGGGGGTTGAGATCGACTTGGGCGCTGGCGACGGCACCGGCGAGTCGCTCGGGACTGTCGGACGGAAAGCGTCGCGTCAGTTCATAGGCGATGTGCTTGGCATGGTAGTCCGTCAGGCTCATGGGTCACCGGGGCGAGACGCTCGATCTGTACGACGATGCGGCGTATCCGTTGTTCTTGATTTTCAGCGACCGGATTCCCCGGCGATAGGTAGCGCGCTAACGGGTTTACTCATGCTGCCAAGCTTACGCAAATTCCTACGGTGACCCGGAAAAATCGAGACTCCAATTTCTGCGGGACACGCCCGATCATCAGACTATGCCCGGCCCGGCGCGGCCAGATAAGCGAGCGTCTGCATCTCAAGCAGACGGCTTTGCACCCGCTCGAAGGGAAAGTCGAGGAACCCGCCCGGATACAACTCCGCGATCGGCGCTTCAGCGGCCGTTACCAGCTTGACCCGACGATCGTAGAACTCATCGATCAGGTGCACGAAACGTCTGGCGGCCGCTTCGTGCCGTGGGCCGAACACCGGCACACCCGAAATCAACACGGTGTGAAAAAGCTTTGCGATTTCGATATAATCCGAGACTGACCGTGGCGTTGCGCAAAGGTCCTGAAAAGTGAACCAGGCAACATCGGGGCCTACCCGACGCACCGGGAAACTCCGGCCGTTGACACTGAAGTCCTGATCGAGCGTCCCATGCCCACCGGTCAGGTGATCAAAATGCTCCGCGAGTCTGGCCTCGCCGTCGCCGCCGACGAAATAGACCCCGCTCTGCGTTAACTCCCGTAACCGATAATCGACGGCACCGTTAAGTTCAAACACCTGGGTGTGGGCTTTCAGCAACTCGATCGCCGGCAAAAACAACTGTCGCTGCAAGCCGTTGCGATAGAGTGCGTCCGGCTTGGTGTTTGACGTCGCCACCAAGGTGACACCGCGCGCAAACAGCGCGCGCAACAGCCGATGCAGGATCATGGCATCGGCGATGTCGGTCACCACGAACTCATCAAGACACAAAATCCGCACCGTGCGCCCCCACTGATCGGCGATCACCTCCAGCGGGTCGGGTTGACTCGGCAGCCGGGACATCGCATCGTGAACATCACGCATGAAATGGTGAAAATGGATCCGGCGTGCACCGGCGACCGCCAAGGATCCACAAAACCAGTCCATCAGGTAGGTCTTGCCGCGCCCGACTCCACCCCATAAATAGAGGCCGGTGATCGGGGGCTTGCCGGGAACCGGCCGTGCGATCAACCGGTCCAAGAGCCTGCGCTTCGGCGCTCCCTCGGGGGCACCAGCCAAGCGAACCTTCAGATCATGCAGTAACTGGTACGCCTCCTGCTGAACCGCGTCCAAGGGCTGAAACCCATCAATACTGCAGGGAAAAGAAGACATCGGCATGACTGGATGACCCGTGAATCTGTTATCGAACACACTATAATTGCCATTGTTACCAACCGACCAACGGGTCGGTCGATCGTCACCGAGCAGTGGACTGAACACCGGGTCCCAGCGAACACCACGCGCGCCTGGCGCGCGTTGATCGCCCGACCGACAGCGCCTGTGCCGCGGCCAACGGAGTGACAAGCACAGCACTTTGAAATATGGTATGCAGCCTGTCGTGCTGAATTCAGCGCCCACCCATCCTTAAGAGTACCCTTCGGATGCTCAGTAAACTCAAGCGTCTCACAACCTCCCTGTTGCCCATCGACGAAAATCGGCGGGGCGAGTGCAACCGCTGCGGCGCCTGCTGCAAACTGCCCTATCCGTGCCCGTTCCTGCGCTTCGACGACCAGGGGCTGAGCAGTTGCGCCGTCTACCACGTCCGACCGCCGAGTTGCCGGAAATACCCGCGGACCGCATCCGAGAATTTAACGCAAGAACAGTGCGGGTTCTATTTCGTCGCGGCTGAAGAGCTCGACCAGGATCTGCCCCGGCTCGAACCCGCGACAAACCCCCAGTGAGTCCGGGTGCCGCGAAGTGGCGCGAAGAACCTGGGGATGGGCATCCATGAACCGCATCCCATGCGATCCGGGGGCACGGTCGTCGCCGCGCAGCGTGGACGCTGACGCGCCGCTCCAGGTTCGCGGCTTACAGCCTCGCAAACCAGTTCGCCGCCTTGGACACGCCGAGCGTAAAACGCCGACCGGCAGGCACGACGCCCACAGCGCGGCGTCGATTTCCCGTGACACCCAGGGGAACGCCGGGCGGCTTATCGATTGCCGGCACCCCATCGCGTGCATAGCGGCGCGTCAAGCCGGCAAGCGCGACCGTGATCGCGATGAGCATATAATAGTAGTCGAACATTGAAAGTCCCAGAAATAGACCGCTTGTCGCGTAGCCGACAAGACTTACGTAAATCATTGATGCCAGATCCCGCATCCAGCCCAAGGCCGCGTCCGACTTGGCAAATCGTATCACCCGGTTCAGGGTCACCAGCGCGCCGATCCCGATGGCAAGAAAGATGAAAAGGCCGACGAAACCGTGCTCGCCCAAGGCCTCGAAATAGATGCTGTGCACATCAAGAACATTCTGAGGGTTGGGCGCATAGAGCGCATACGTCTGCCGATTGAACATATTCGCGCCGCCGCCCACCAGCGGATGATCAAGCGCCACGTACCACGCCGTCCACCACGCATTGATGCGACCTTGCGCCGATGCGTCCTGCTGATAAGCCTGCATCGAATCCATACGGCTGTACCAACTCTCCGGCATCGTCATCAGAGCCAGCGGGAAGGTCAACGCGAGCAATAACAGCAGACCCGCCTTGTTGCTGCGGCTCTCTGGGATTTCCCGTGGCAATTTACCGTAACATAATCAATAAGATATTGTGCATCGTCAAAATTTACTGACCCCTGTCATGGTCGGCACTGCCGCACCGTAATGCGTTGATTTTTCAAGCATACAGCTTGTACCC
>NZ_CAIZIZ010000039.1 GCF_903933125.1 uncultured Lamprocystis sp.
CTTTGCTGTTCGCGCAGAAAGTTCTGCCGCGCCTGATAGGCATGGTAGGCGTGCTCTTTCTCGGAGAAGGCCTTCAGTGTGTTCATGGCTCGCCTCATCTCTTGGGTCTGCATCCAGGCCGGCAGGGCGTCCGCGTCCAGGCGCTCCGCCTCGTTAAAGAACTTCAGCCAGCGCTGCTGCTCGGTTTCGACCGCGTCGGCGGTGAATTTGCTCAGTTCCAGCAGCCAGATGCCGCCGTGGTTCAGAAAGACACGTCCATGCTGGTCGCGCAACCGGAACTCATGGGCATACGCCGGGGCATCCGGCAGCAGCGTCTGACCCAGCAGCCAGATCGCGTACGTGGGGCGCAGCTTGCGGTAGCTCTCGCCCTCCTTGATCTGCGCGCTGTAGAGATCGGCCCAACCGTAGAGGATGCGCGCCGGCAGGTCGCGGTGATTGAGGAGTTGGATCTCGACCTGATAGATCTGCCCGGTCGCGTCGCGGGCCTTGACGTCGACCACGGTGAGCTTGTCGTCGAGGAATTCCTTTTCGTTATAGGGATTCTGGATCTCCACCACGGTGATGGGCCGGGGCAGCTCCGCGCCGAGGATAGCGTTGAGGAAATGGATCAGCAGGTCACGATTGGACTCGGCCCCCAGCAGGGCTTTGAAAACGCAGTCAACCTTGGGATCGATGGGATGGCGCATGGCAGCAGTGTAGGCAGGTGTCGCCGATGCGACAAGGGGCGCAGACCCGGGGAACCGCGCCCGGCGGGAGGCACCGGCGGCTCAGCCGGGTCCGCTGCGCGGACCCCATCCCGCGCGGAACCAACCGACGCGCGTTCCGCGGCGGTTGGCCGGGTTTGCTGTGGAACCAGGAATTGACGTGACAGGCGGTAAACGGCACCGACACCAGGCTGAAAACAAGCAAGCAGATTCGGTTGCCGCCGAAAATCACCTAAACTTGCGCCTGACACCCGCCCGACACGCGGCCCGGGCACCCCGCAGTCCATCTGACGAGCACCACACCGGATGATCACCGATTTCTTCACCGACCCCCAGGCCCCCGCTGGTCCTTTGTACACCCTGTCCAACGGCCGCTATGAGGTGCGCATCTCGGCCACCGGGGCCGGGCAGTCGTCCTGCGACGGTCTGGCCCTGAACCGGTGGCGCGCCGATCCGGTCCAGGATGACCTGGGCAGCCTGCTGTATCTGCGCGATCTGGACGATGGCCGCTACTGGTCCCTGGGGCACCAGCCGACCCGCACGCCGACGCCGGTCTATCGGACCGAGTGCGCGGACGGGCGTTTCGTGCTGGAGCGCGAGGATGTCGGCATCGCCGCGCGGCTGGAGGTCAGCGTGGCCGCCGACGCCAACCTGGAGTTGCGGCGGGTGACCCTGAACAACCGCTCCGGACGGCCGCGGCGGATCGAGCTCACCAGTTACCAGGAAGTCGTGCTCTTTTACGCGGATGCGGACACCGCCCACCCGGCCTTTGCCAAGCTATTCGTGCAGACCGAACGTGACGCGGCGGCCGGCGCCCTGCTGGCGCGCCGCCGCCCGCGCGCGCAGGACGAGCATTGGCCCTGGCTGGTACACGCGGTCAGCGGTGCCGCGGCGGCCGAGTGGGAGACCGACCGGATGCGTTTCCTCGGGCGCGGACGCACGCCGGCCGCACCCGCGGCCCTGATCGCGCCGGGGCCGCTTTCCGGCACGGTCGGCAAGGTGCTCGACCCCTGCCTGAGCCTGCGGGCGACGGTCGCACTGGCGGCTGACGCCGTGGTCGAGGTCCTGTTCCTGACCGGAGTGGCCCCGGACCGGGCGAGCGCGCTGGCGCTGCTGGACGGTTATCACCGCCCGGAAGCGGCCCCCGCGACCGGCACGACC
>NZ_CAIZIZ010000040.1 GCF_903933125.1 uncultured Lamprocystis sp.
GGGTACAAGCTGTATGCTTGAAAAATCAACGCATTACGGTGCGGCAGTGCCGACCATGACAGGGGTCAGTAAATTTTGACGATACACAATATCTTATTGATTATGTTACGGTAAATTGCCACGGGAAATCCCAGAGAGCCGCCGTTAAACGCTGCGACCTTGAAGCCGTAGGTCTTTCCGGGGTTGAAGACATGCTCGACGAAGGACGTGGTGCTGCCGTCGACCACGGCCAGGCGGTCCCAGTCGGCGGTCGTGTCGCTCTTGCCGTAGCGCACCCAAATAGTATATCCATCGGCACCTGGGACCGTATCCCAAGAGATGCGGGCCGCGAAGATGTCGGGTGCCAAGGTGACGGGGTCGATCTCGCCGGTCGGGGCGACCGTCACACCGGTCGGTGCCGCAGGGGCGTCCGTCACGGCGGTGTCGTCGCGATCAACCAGGTAAGGCGCCCCTTTGCCGGTCTCGAGCCAGGCCGCGTAGGCCACGCCGCCCCAGTTGTCGTTCAGGGCCACTGCAGGCTGGAAGGGGTCGGGAATCGCGGTCAGCGGCTTACCATTGATCGATTCGCTCAAGTAGTTCGGGGTGAAGGGATAGCCGATCGCGAAGGGATTCGGCGGGCCTTGCGGACGCACGGTGGAGCTGTCCTGGTCACGCAGGTGCTCCATAAACTCCCGTGTATGGGTCTGCCAGTAGGCATCTACGGTGGCCGACAAGCTGGTGAGGCCTGGCGTTGCGGAGAAGCGGTAAGTCACCTCGTCGTAGCCCCCCGCCAGTTGGTCGGCCGTGTAGCGGCCGCTGTCCTCGTACGGCACCTTGGTAACCGGGTCGTGATTCCACAGCTTCACACCGGCAAGGCGCGCCGCGTTGTAGTCAAGTCCCTTCGGCGGGATGCGGTTGTCGAACAGGATGAAGTTGTTGGTTAGGGCCGGCGACTCGCTGCACGCGGCCGGGGTACGGGCGGTGGGATCCGGGAAGATTGCTGCGCCGGTCCCGTCGGTGCAGATGCCGGTCACGCGCTCGTAGACCATCACGGCATTGGCCGTGGTGGCATCGATCAGGTTCGTCAACGCACGGTTAAACGCCGTCGTGCCGTCGGTCATCAGCGCGGCCTGGGCCGCGTCGTAGTGACCGGACTGGTACACGGGATTGCCGGCATTGTCCTTAATGTTCACTTCAAGCCAGAAACGCCGCCCGTCCGGGTAACCGGAGGGGATGCGATGGCCGGACTTGTTGGTCACCTTGACCTTCATCTCGTAAATACCAGACTCTGCGACGACCTCTGTCGGTGACTGGGTAACCTGCACGTCCACGCCGTCGCGCAGGGTGATCTCGGTATTGCGCTGGGCCCGGTCGTACATGGGTCCGCGGTCGGTGAGCATACCGGGGAAGACGCGCGGGTCCTTGCCGGCGGGCGCGCCGAAGACCTCCAGGTCGACCTCGGGATACAGCGCCTTCATCATCATCGGCAGGTCGCGGTTGGCGCCGGTTAGCTTGTGGAAGGCGGTGCCGCCCTGGGGGCCGCGGTCCTTGCCGTAGGGGAAGCCGCCGGCCAAGACCGGGTCGGCGTTCAGCGAGCCGGCGTTCGCGTCGCTGTACTCGTGCTTGAGGGTCGGCATGTGGCAGTCCTGGCAGCGCTCGACGCCTGTACCCGTCCGCTTGCCCAAGGGATCGTCGATGACGTTGGTGTTCTTCGCGTAGGCGCTGAACTTCCACTCGCTAAAGGTGCGCTGCTCGGGCATGCCGTGATTGAGAATCGGCACCGTCAGGTCATGGCAGGTGCCGCAGAACTCGGAGGTGCGGATGAACTCGTTGGGGCTCGCTGTGTTGCCGGGGCCTGCGGGCAGCGCCGGAAGCAACGACGGGGGTGTGAGTCTCGAATTCTGGCGACCTGAGCCGCCGACGGTCGGATGCTCCACCGACAAAGATTGCATCGAGAACTTGGGAACGCCGCCCAAGCTCGTCGGCGGGCCGACGGGCGCCTCGAAAAGAGGTGGCAAAGTGCCGTCCGGCGCGTAAGCGAGTGTCTGACCCGCCGAGTTGGTGGCAGGCTGCCCGGCGGGGACCGGCTCGATCGGGAAGCCGGAGGGGTCGGTCTGGTTGGCGTTTACCCACCAGTCCGGGTAGACGGCGTAGATCTGGCCGGTGTAGGTGCCGGTCAGTGGCAGGTCGCTGAAATAGACATCTCCGGTACCGGAATACTTGCCCACGTAGGCGATGCCGTCCAGGAACTGCAGGCTGGTGTCGCCGTAGGGCAAGCCAACCCCGATGGTCGGGTCGTTGTCTTGATCCGTCGCCTCACGCCCTTCATGCGGCCAATCGAAAATGCCGCCGAGCAGCTTCCACACCGAATCCGTCGGGTCGAGGTCGGCGCGTTTGTTGGTCACGTTTCCGACCGCGCGATGGCAGGTTTCACAGCTGATGCCCTCCGCGTCGGTGGACAGCAAGATGCTGTTGATCAGGTTGGATCCGTCGCCCTTGCCGCCAAGGGTCGGGTCGAAGCGCCCGGACAGCCAGCCGTTCGGGCTATGGCAGCGGAAGCAAACGTTGCCCGCCCCGTCCTGACCGGTGATGGACTTGACGACGTTGTTGACGCCGATCTGATTGGCGCGGAACACCGGGTCGCGGGCCGCGCTGGCCATGCTGGTACCCGCCCAGTTGGCGAAATGGCCGGCGTGCTGGTCGATGCTGCCGCCGTGGCAGCCCGCGCAGGTCACGACGAACTCGAATACGTTGAAGTCCGCCGGAGCGGTGATGTTGGTCAGCTCCTGCTGCTGAGTGCCGGGGTTGGGCACCGCCCCGCTGGGCAGGGCGCGCAACGGGACATCGGCGACGGCGAGGCCGCCGATACCGCAGACCGCTGCGGCCGCGAGGGCGGCCAGGCGGATTCCCCGGAGGCGCTGGAAGATGGCGCCTAGGGGTCGAGAGGACTGGTTGGTTCTCACGTTGGCGCTCTCCTATTCAACCGGGGGGTAGACGACGAGCTGCAGCGACAAGGCGCTGCCGGTGTCGGGACCGAGCTCGACGCGGCCTTCGCCGCGGACGTTCCGGCCGAGGCCGGCCTCGCCCGCGGGCAGGAAGGCGGTGAGCGGGATCTTTACCGGCGAGGTCCAAGAACTCGCCGCAGGGGCGGTTAGGGGGTTGTAGGGCAACTCCACGTTCACCAGCCCCGCAAGGATCCCCGGGACCCTGCGCACGCCCACTGCCGGGTCGGAACCTTGGTCCACCAGTTCCCATTTTCCGGTGACGTACCATTGCCCCTTGTCCTGGCCTTGCATGTCGACCCGCGGGGAGAAGGCGGAGAGCGTCAGGCGCAGGATCCCCTCCGGTATCAGGTTCGGGTCGTCCCCCGCCGCGGCAGCCTGGACCACGTAGTCGCTAATGAAGGTTCCCTCGGGCAGAGCCATCCGCTCGCCCGGCGACACGACGTCAGGGGTTTCGAGCGTCCAGTTGGCAGCACGGGGACCCTCGGTCAGGTCCGCCGCCGCGATACCCGCGGTAATCAGTCCGCATGCGAGTGCGGCGACGGACCGGGGCAAGAATGGCCCGGGCGTTGCCGCACGGGCCTTTGAAAGAATGGGCACGGTTCCACCTCCGAATAGATCAAAATTAGCATCCGTCACGAGCGGTACGACAGGGACCACCGAAACGGGTGAACGGCATTCACGCGCGGGGTTCTGGGCATGTTCAAATCAGGCGAGCGGCGCGGGGGGCCAAGACCAAGCCACCAGCTACTAGGGGTTCGGACGACGCCAGCGCATATTGGGTTGGCATTGTGTGCGTACCGCCGATCTCTCGGGAAGCGCGCTTGCCTAGATCCCACACGCGGGAAAAATGATAACAATTGTAGATGAATACGTAAACAGAAAAATTTACCCATTCATACAATCAGTTGGCACCAATCGGTGCGCGTTGGTTATCTGGATTAGGGGCATATACTCGCTATTGCAACATATTTGAAATCCATCAAATACTAAAGTTTCCTACTTTTGAATTGGCTACGGAATAAGAGACACACAATACGCAACGCGAAAATCGTACACGTATCGAGAATTATTGATAGATAATATACTTATCGGCCGCTCAACGGACGTGCGCATGGTGCAGAATAGCGGCCTATTGCGATGACATTTCAGCGACTTAACGGTGAATGCGGACTCTACTCAGGGTATAATCGAAGGTGCCTAAACCGTTGATTAATAACTAAACGAGCCCGCATTCCATGTCGATCTTACCCGCTCTCGCCGTGCAGTTCCAAGCCCTCTTTCCGGCGACCGCGCATGGTGCGCGGCGCAGTCGCTGGTTCATCCTGACACTCCAGGCGATCCTGGTGCCGATCAC
>NZ_CAIZIZ010000041.1 GCF_903933125.1 uncultured Lamprocystis sp.
CGTCCGGGGCGTCACCTTGCATCAGGACATCGTGGCGCTTGCGCAGCTCGCGGTAAACGTATTCCATGCGCAGCGACTTGCGGCCCCGCGCGTACGCCGCGAATTCGCGCACGCTGCAGTAGAAATGGCGGTCCTCGCGGAGGTCCAGCGGCAGGTCCCGGGCCTGCGCCGCGCCCTTTATGGCTTGGAGCACCCGCCAGTCGCCAGGCGCAGTCATCACCAGGCCGGTGGGGCGCAGGCGTTCGAGGTCGGCGTGCAACTGCGCCTGCAGGCTGCCGTGGTTGGCGGGGTCGTCCAGCCGGGTGTATGCAGAGGCCGACCGCCGGCGCGTAACGCTTGCGCGAAGTGGCGCATCGCAGCCAGAAACAGCACCGTGCGAGGCTTGCTCGACCAGACATGGGTCGCTTCCTCGATCACCTCGGCCATCCACACCGCGTCTTGGGCGGCGTCGAGGTCGAGTTGGTCGCCCAGCACGAGCACCAGATGGCGCAGCTCAGCCACGGGCACCCTTGGCGCGCCGACACGCGTCGGAGCAGAACTTCACGGTGTCCCAGGTGCGGGCCCAGCGGCGGCGCCAGGTCATCGGCCGACCGCAGGCCACGCAGGGTTTGCTCGGCAGGGCAGCCTTGTTGCAGCGGAACGCGGCAGTGGGTGGTGTCATCGACAGTGCGCTCGGGCAGCGGCAGCAACCCGCTGGGAAATAGGGAGCTCGGTGCTACCAGGAAGGCGTTCAAGGGGCAGCACCGGGCTCTTGCGCTCATCTCCTTGATACTGGCACAACAGTCAGGTGATACGTCACGTCCTGTGCGACACCTTCGGCCGTTTCTGCACGTAACTGCAGTGTGTGAACCCCGATTTTTAGAGGCCTGAGCTTCACATAATATCCATCATCGACCGCCGGCGAGAATATCCCTGCCGGGACGTCGTCGGGATTGCATAGTGGATCAAATACATTATCTCCTGGCAGCGCGACTTCAAATACCCTGGACCGTACGCGACGCACATAACCAGCCGATCTGCCATCAAGTTCAACTGATACTTCCGTGATCCCGTCGATGAAGTTGGCACTAAAAGCACGTAAGTCCTTGACAGGAATATTCTCCGGACCCTGCCCGCACACATTCGGGGTGTTAAACCACACGGAGTTAACGACCGGGAAGAAAAGCTCCTTGCCTTCAGGCACGGAGCAGGTGCGTGTGGCCTCTCCACCTCCAAAGACCCCTGCCAAGAACCATATCGACCCCTGTTGTCCTATCATGCAATCTTCCCCGGTGCTATCGAGTTGGGGATTCTGCGATGTGGGTATCGAAAGCGCCCATTGCCACCACTCGGCGCTTAATTTCTGGAATAATTGATAATCAGAGCCTGCAAGAGCCATGTTTGATGACATCATCTCGACTTTGGCCATTTTTCGTCCTGCCTACGCGCGTAACCGCCTGAGAAATCGTAGAGGCGGAAATTTAGAGGGGGTCAGGCGGCGCGAGGTGCCGAACATGAACCCCTCGCGAATTTTTCGCGCCTGCGCAAGCTCCTGATCCGACGGGACTTACGGAGTCGAAAAAATGGCCAAAGTCGAGATCATGAGCCCTAAGCAAAATATAGACTTCTTCATTGGCATTTACTCCTACATCAGTGGTCGCCAGTCTATAGGGATCCCGCAATCGTAGCGACCGGACGATTTGGGGATCATGTCGGTGCTGAAATGCGTCAAGAAACGATGGGGTCAGGTCTTGCGTCAAGAAAAAACGATGGGGTCAGGTCTTGCAATCCAACACCCAGCCAAACCGACCAACGCCAACTGCTACCCTCAACGCGCACCCGCTCAACGACCATCCGAGGCCGAGGCCAAATGTTCCGCATTCCTCCTCGCCCGCTCGCTGCCTAAGTTAGCCCACGAACAAGTGTCAAGACGTCCGTATATTCGCCTATAGTGCTGTACGCGAATCTACGGACAAGGCGCGCCGCAGGATGCCGCGCGGCATGTGCCCGCCGAGGTTCCCGTCAGCGGGAACGCAGAGTACCGCCGAGAACCCGCCATCATCGGTCGAGGCGCTCGCGGAACTTGGTCGTGGGCCTCGCGCCGTGCCGCTAGCGAGCCTTGCTCCTGACGAGCCAGGTAGAGTTGCACTTGCTGGCGATGACGGAGGTAATACCCGAGGGTCGCGTAGATATCGTGCAGGTCCAAGGCATTAAAGCGTATGGCGATTCTTCGGCAGTTGCGCGTTGGTGGAAGAGCCCGATCACGCTCTCCAAGGTCACCGGGTGGGTCTGCCCATCGCGGATCACTCCGCGCGTGTCCGGTCTATGCTCGGCCATCCAATTCGCCAGGCGCTCGTGACCAATCCCACCGGCCTGCTCTATGGCGAGGCTACGGAGGTTGTCGGCGGCCATCTCCAGGTCGTCTTCGATCCAGACCACGTATCCGCCGCGCGAGTCCAGGCGCGCTGCGGTGAAGAGCGCGGGCTCGGCGAGCGCGGCCAGTGCCCGATGAGTGCGGATGGTCGAGGCCAGATGGACGGATAACGTAGACCCATCGGCAAAGGTAAGGCGCAGGCCGAACGGTCGCAAAACCTTCAGGGCGGTTAGGGTGTGCTGCGGGTCGTGCTTGGCAGGCGATGAGTCGTTGGCATGGGCATGGGCATGGCGCGACTATTGTCCATTCATTGCACACAGTCGAGGTAGCGGCACGCCGCCGACATCCGCACCGACCCTAGCCCACCATCCCCCGTTCCACCGCCCACCGAACCACATCGGCCACCGAATGGAGCCCCAGCTTGGTGCGAATTTGAGTGGCGACATGGTATTGATCTGTGATGAGTGTCACGTTTGTCGTGTCGCACGGGAGCTATCCTTCCTGCGAAGCTGATTGGCCGAGCGATCGTCAGCTTGTTGCCCCTGCCAGGCATAATCAAAGTTGCGCATGGGCGGCCGGAAACGACGGTGCCGACCGTCATCAGTCTCAGACCAACAGGTTGCGCTTGCTGAGGCAGGGGGTGGCTAGGGCGTAGTGCGTAAGCCCCGTTCTCGATTTCTGATTCACAGCCAATTCAATCGGAGTATTATACTTGCTATAGGCATAAATTGCGGTATTAGGGATAGCAGATTTCGTGCGACCTGAGCCAGTTAGACGGGTAATCTAGCCCTACACTCATAAGTTTCAGTAGAGCCATGACATGTACAATTGCGAATTCTCTGCGGAAG
>NZ_CAIZIZ010000042.1 GCF_903933125.1 uncultured Lamprocystis sp.
ATTGTCAGAGCAGCTTCACACCGGACCGTTACCAGTCCCGCATGTGCTCCTAGGCTACGACGGGAGAAACCGTCGGTTCTATCAGGCCGCCTCCTAGCGACTTCTTGTAGAACATTCACTTACGCGACTTCGTGTCGCACAGCGATAATCAAGGCCGCCTCGCGCATCGAACGAGCGGCCGGCGTCTTGACGCTGACGACGCTTTTCAGCGTCTGATGCATCCATGTCCACAAGCGTGTCAGTGCACTGACAGGACTGTCCATGAACGGCTGTTTTCTCAAGTTCTATGTGGCGGAGAACCGCCGCCACCATCGTAAACTGGCCTACGACTGGCTGCTGGAGGAGGCGAAGCAGCTCGGTTTGCACGGCGGCTCAGCCTTCCGCGCCCTGGCCGGCTATGGCCGTCACGGGCGACTGCACGAGGAGCGTTTCTTCGAGTTGGCCGGAGACCTGCCGGTGGAAGTGGGTTTCGTGGTGACCCGTGAGGAGGCCGATCGGTTCCTGGCGCACATCGCGGCGCAGGGGCTCAATTTGTTTTATCTCAGGGTGCCGGTGGAGTATGGGTTTACCGGCGATCCTGAATAGTCGTCTGCTTTCCAGGAGCGCTGACCGGAGCATCGCAGCGCGCTCGCCTGTCGCCAAGTTGACAGCGACACTGTTTGATGTATAGTTAGGCCATGACTGACCCACTCGACATCAACGCCCTCAGCCGCGAGACCGGCGTACCGGTGCGCACCATCCGCTACTACCTGGCGGAGGGGCTGCTGCCCTCATCGGCGGGACGGGGACCAGCCGCGAGCTATGGACCCGGCCACCGCGACCGCTTGCGGCTGATCCGGCGCTTGCAGGAGGCCCACCAGCCGCTGGCTACGATCCGGGCGCAGTTGGAGGCCCTCGACGATGCCGGTGTGGCCGCGGCGCTGGTCGAACCGGGCGCCGTGCCGGATGCTCCCGCGACGGCCTACGACTATGTGCGCCAGGTGTTGGGCAAGCCCGCCCGGCACGGCGAACCGCCCGCCGGTGCCGCGCGACCGGAACCCGCGGCCGCGCCTGCACCGCCACCGATGGCACGGCCACCGCACCGCAGCACGTGGGAGCGCATCACCCTGCACCCGGATATCGAGTTGCATGTGCGTCGACCGCTCACCCGCGCCGATCAGCGCCGGCTCGACGCCCTGCTGGAGCAGGCGCAGCGGCTGTTCAGCACCGCGCCCTGACCAGGACTCCAGCCACCGAAACCCAATCGGGCAGACGCCGACCCAAGCGGCCTCCGTCCGCCGCTACGACAACCTGAAGGAGACGCCCATGTCCGCCAATGCCGAGAGCCTGTCACGCGTCGTCGTCGGAAACGTCCGGATCACGGCCGACGCTGACGGCCCCGACGCGCCGAACCCTGAGGCCCGCGACCGGCTGGGGCTCACGCTGGACACCGACCGCCGACTGATCCGCGCGGCCGGTCTGAGCGAGCGCTTTCTGCACCTGCGACTGCACGCCCCGCGCCTCAGCGGCGAGCGCGCCCCGGTCGACTTGGCCTTGGCGCTCGACCGCTCAGGGTCCATGGGCGGCGACAAGTGGCCGTGTGCCTGTGAGACCGCCCTGGCGGCCATCGACCACCTGGGACCCAGCGACCCGGCGACCTGGTGAGCGGACAGGTGCTCGACCTGCTGGTCAGCGTCCGCTTCCCGCCGGGTGCCATGAACGCCGATTGCCCGCTACGAGTGCAGGTCAACGACGGCGACCGCCCACTGGCCGCGGCCGACTTTCGCTGGACCTGGGTCGACGATGCCGCCCGCAAGTCCCAGCCCCGCCAGGTCGCGGTCGAACGCCGGGTCGCCGAGCACCTGGCCCACCAGGCACGTTACGACGCCGCCTCGGCCAACCGCGAGGGCGATCTCAAGCGGGCACGCCAGACCCTGCGCGATGCCGCCAAGCGGATTCGCGACTATGGCGGCAACGACCCGGTGCTGTTGGACCTGGCCGCCGCGCTGGAGTCCGAGGTCGAGCGCCATCGCCAGGCCCTGGGCAGCCGGGGCGCCAAGGAGACCGTCTATGGATCGGGCAATGTCCTGCGTGGCCGCGGAGCGCGCGGGGAGCGCATCCGGGATCAGGCGGGGCCGGCGCCACGTGAGCCCGCCCGGTTGGCGTATCTCCCCTGCCAGGACGGCCCGGAACGCGCCGAGCGCTGCCGCACGCTGAGCAAGATCCCGCGCGAACAGGCCGCGGCCCTGGGGCAGTCGGCACTGGCGGCGATTGCGGCTACACCGGGCTGGTCCTCGGCGCCTGGGGCTGCGGGACCTACGGTAACGACCCGGCCCGCATCGCGGCCATCTTCCATGAGGCGCTCCAGGAACAGGCCGGCGCCTTCCAGTCAGTGGTTTTCGCCATCGCTGACTGGTCGCCGGAGCGCCGCTTCCTGGCCCCCTTCGCCGCGG
>NZ_CAIZIZ010000043.1 GCF_903933125.1 uncultured Lamprocystis sp.
ACGGCAAGCCTCGGCCTCCGGTTTGCTTGTGACCGGAACGGCGATCAAGACCAAAAAAAAGCCGCGGCATCGGATGCCGCGGCCTTTTCGTCCGCCTGGTTCGGAGATTGAAACCGATCAGTTCTTGGACTTGTCGACCAGCTTCTTCTCCTTGATCCACGGCATCATATCGCGCAGCCGTTCGCCGACCACTTCGATCTGATGCTCCGCACCCAAGCGACGCATCGCCTTCATGGTCGCCGCGCCGGCCTGATTCTCCAGGATGAACTCCTTGGCGAAGGCGCCGGACTGGATCTCCTTCAGAATGCGCTTCATCTCCGCCTTGGTGTCTTCGGTGATGATCCGCGGACCGCGGGTCAGGTCACCATACTCGGCCGTGTTGGAGATCGAATAGCGCATGTTCGCGATGCCGCCCTCGTAGATCAGGTCGACGATCAACTTGACCTCGTGCAGACACTCGAAATAGGCCATCTCGGGCGCATAGCCGGCCTCGACCAGGGTCTCAAAGCCGGCCTGGATGAGCGAGGTCAGGCCGCCGCACAGCACCACCTGCTCGCCGAAGAGGTCGGTCTCACACTCCTCGCGGAAACTCGTCTCGATGACGCCGGCACGCCCGCCGCCGTTGGCGCTGGCATAGGCCAGGGCGACATCGCGCGCCTGCCCGGACGCATCCTGGAAGACGGCAATCAGGCTCGGCACACCGCCGCCCTGGGTGTAGGTGGAACGGACCAGATGGCCGGGCCCCTTGGGCGCAATCATGATGACATCCAAATCCGCGCGCGGTTCGATCTGGCCGAAATGGATATTGAAACCGTGGGCGAAGGCAAGCGCCGCACCTTCGCGGATATGGGGGGCGATCTCTTCGCGATAGAGGCGTGCCTGATGCTCATCCGGAGCCAGGATCATGACCACATCGGCCCAGGCCGCCGCTTCCGGGATGGACTTCACATCCAGACCGGCATTGGCCGCCTTGGCGGCGGAGGCTGAGCCGGGGCGCAAGCCAACCGCCACCGTGACACCCGAATCCTTGAGGTTATTGGCATGGGCATGACCCTGCGAGCCATAGCCGATGATGGCCACCCGCTTACCCTGGATCAGGGACAGGTCGGCGTCTTTGTCATAATAAACGTTGATGCTCATTTGCGTTCTTGCGTTCAGTTGCGGACGATAAAGCGTTACAGCGTCAAGCCCTTGTCGCCGCGGGCGATGCCGGTGGGGCCGGAGCGCACCACTTCAACAATCAATCCCGTGGGGACCGCGTCGATGAAAGCGTCGAGCTTCTTGGAGGCGCCGGTCAGTTCCACGACATAACTGGTGTCAGTCACGTCGATGATCTTGGCCCGGAAGATATCGGCGAGCCGCTTGAGTTCCTCACGGTTCTCCCCCGCGGCACGCACCTTGATCATCATCATCTCCCGCTCGATGTGCGGGCCCTCGGTGAGATCAAAGACCTTGACGGTGTCGATGAGCTTGTTGAGCTGCTTCTTGATCTGCTCGACGATCTCTTCGTTCCCGTTGGTGACCAGGGTCATCCTGGACAGGGTCGGGTCATCCGTCGGCGCGACGGTGAGCGACTCGATATTGTAGCCGCGGGCGGAGAAGAGCCCGGCCACCCGGGACAACGCGCCTGCCTCATTCTCCAGCAATACGGCAATGATATGTCTCATCTTAGGCCAGCTCCCTATCAGACAAACTGGGCGGCAGGTGCATCTCGTGCTGACCCTTGCCGGCCGCGATCATCGGGTAAACGTTTTCGGTGGGGTCGACGACCACATCGAGGAATACGAAACGGTCTTTCATGGCGAAAGCCTCCTGCATGGCGGCCGCCAGGTCGGCGGGCCGCTCGACGCGCATCCCGACATGACCGAAGCTCTCGGCCAGCTTGACGAAATCAGGCAAGGCGTCGACATAGGAGTTCGAGTAACGGCTCTCGTAGAAGAATTCCTGCCACTGCCGAACCATCCCCATGTAACCATTGTTCAGCAGCACCACCTTGATCGGCAGCTTGTACTGCTGGCAGGTCGCCATCTCCTGGATGCACATCAGAATACTCGCCTCACCCGAAATACAGGCAACCTGCGCCTGCGGGAAGGCCAGCTGCACCCCCATGGCCGCGGGCAGACCGAACCCCATGGTGCCGAGCCCACCCGAATTGATCCAGCGACGCGGCTTGTCGAAGGGATAGAACTGGGCGGCGAACATCTGGTGCTGACCCACGTCGGAGGTCAGATAGAGGTCGCCCTTGGTCACCTGGTACAGGGTCTCGACGGCAAACTGCGGCTTAATCTTGTCGCTGTGGCGATCGTAGTGCAGGCAATCCACGCGCCGCCACTCCTCGATCTTGGCCCACCAGTCCGCGACCGGCCGCCCGGTACTGGCCGGTGCCTGTTCCTTCCACAGCCCCAGCATGTCGGTCAGCACGCTGGCGACCTGACCCACGATCGGCACATCCACCCGCACGTTCTTGGAGATGGACGACGGGTCCACGTCCACATGCACAATCTTGGCATGGGGACAGAAATGCTCGATCTTGCCCGTTACCCGATCATCGAAACGGGCGCCGATGGCAATGAGTACATCGGTCTCATGCATGGCCATATTGGCCTCGTAGGTCCCGTGCATCCCCAACATGCCGATGAACTGCGGGTCGGTCATGGGGTAGGCACCCAGCCCCATCAGGGTGCTGGTGAGGGGGAACCCGGTGAGCCGAGCCAGCTCGGTCAACTGTGCCGCCGCCTCGCCCAACACCACCCCACCACCGGTGTAGAGCACCGGGCGCTTGGCCTGGAGCATGAGCTCCACCGCCCGCTTGATCTGCCCCAGATGCCCCCGCTCAATGGGCTGATAGGAGCGCATCTGGATCTCGCGCGGATAGTGATAGGGAATCTTGATGTTCGGATCGGTGACATCCTTGGGGATGTCCACCACCACCGGACCCGGCCGGCCGGTCATCGCGATATAAAACGCCTTGCGCAGTGTCGTCGCCAGGTCGCGCACATCCTTGACCAGGAAGTTGTGCTTGACGCAGGGACGGGTGATGCCGACGGTGTCGACCTCCTGGAAGGCATCGCTGCCGATGACCGGCGTCGGCACCTGACCGGAGATGCAGACCATCGGGATCGAGTCCATGTACGCGGTCGCAATGCCGGTCACCGCGTTGGTCGCACCCGGACCCGAGGTCACCAGACAGACGCCGCACCGCCCGGTGGCCCGGGCATACCCATCGGCCGCATGGGCCGCCGCCTGTTCATGGCGGACCAGGATGTGCTTGACCTGATCCTGCTTGAACAGGGCGTCATACATGTGCAGCACCGCGCCGCCCGGATACCCGAAGACATACTCGACGCCTTCGTCGATCAACGCCTGGACGACGATCTCGGCGCCGCTGAGATCCACCCCGTTCATATCCACAGTATTAACCTCCGACTCAAAACAGCCCGTCAGACGTGCAGCGGGCGGAGACCGACGCGCAGCGCAACCGCCACCCCAGCGTCCGGATCATCCGTCCCGGTCGCCGCATCGGCAGCGGACTGGGGAAACAGCATAGACTGTTCAAAAAAGAGAGGACGTTACAGGAGACGCGCGCCCAGGGTCAATATCCCGACCCAGATCCCCCGCGGCCGATCGCCATCAGACGCCGGCCGGCGCTTGCACCCGGCGTCGCTTTGATCATAATGGACGGCATGGTACGCCGATCCCATGTCATTGTTGTGATAGCCGGGTGCTCGACTCGCCGGGGTCCGGGAGGTCGCTTGCGCGCCTGGGCGCTGGGGTTGGCAGTGGCGGGTATCGGCCTCGCCGCTTTTTCATCCCAGTCTTTGGGGGAAATGTACCGCTGGGTGGACGAGAGCGGCACCACCGTCTACGCGCAGCAACCGCCGCCGGGGATCCAGGCAACCCCCATCAAGCCGCACCCGGCACCCGGCGCCGACACCACCGGCCAAGCCGCCGAGCAGTTGCGCGGACGGGTTGAACAGGACATCGACAAGCGCGAGGACCAGGCGCTCAAGGCCGAGGCGGCAGCCAAGCAGGCGGCCGAAGAGACCGCGCGAAAGACCAACTGCGACGCGGCGCGCAAGAATCTCAACACCCTCCAGACCCGCGGCAAGGGACGGTTACGCACCCCGGACGGAAAATCCGGGTACCTTTCCAGGGATGAACTCGCCAAGGAGTTCGACAAGGCCCGCGAACAGATCAAAATCAACTGCAAGTGAATCCGCCGTGACCGCCCGCCCGTCACGGATTTGTCTTGGGACCGGCCGCACCCTAGACTAGCGCGTTTTTACTCCGGGACCCCTGGCCCCATGCGCACTTCCCAATTTCCGCTCCAGACCGTCAAGGAGACCCCGGCCGACGCCGAGGTCATCAGCCATCAACTGATGCTGCGTGCCGGCATGATCCGCAAGCTGGCGGCCGGACTCTATACCTGGCTCCCGCTGGGGCTGCGCGTGCTGCGCAAGGTCGAGCACATTGTGCGCGATGAGATGGACCGGGCCGGCGCCCTGGAAGTCCTGATGCCCGCGGTGCAGCCGGCGGAGCTCTGGATCGAGTCCGGCCGCTGGGAAAAATACGGCCCCGAACTGCTGCGCCTGAAGGACCGCCACCACCGCGAGTTCTGCTTCGGCCCGACCCACGAAGAAATCATCACTGATCTGGCGCGCAACGAGCTCAAGAGCTACAAGCAGTTACCAGTCAATTTCTACCAGATCCAGACCAAGTTCCGCGACGAAATCCGCCCACGCTTCGGGGTGATGCGGGCCCGCGAGTTCCTGATGAAGGATGCTTATTCCTTCCACGCGGACGACGCCTCGCTGGCCGCGACCTACGCGGTCATGCACGCCGCCTACTCACGCATCTTCACCCGCTGCGGCCTGGATTTCCGCCCGGTGCAGGCCGATACCGGCAGCATCGGCGGCAATGCATCACACGAGTTCCATGTGCTCGCCTCCTCCGGAGAGGACGCCATCGCCTTCTCCTCCGACTCGAACTATGCCGCCAATGTGGAACTGGCCGAGGCCCTGGCCCCGGCCGCTGCCGCGCCGGCACCCGCGCAGGAGTCGCGGCTGGTCGATACCCCAGCGGCCAAGACCATCGCCGACCTCGTGACCCAGTTCGGCCAGCCGATCGAGCGCACGGTCAAGACCCTGGTGGTGGCCGCCGCGGAGGGGGTCACGGGCGGTCTGGTCGCGCTCCTGGTGCGCGGCGACCACGAGCTCAACGCGGTCAAGGCCGCCAAGCTCCCGCAGGTGGCCGCACCGCTGCGCATGGCCGGCGAGGCGGAGATCCGCACCGCCATCGGCGCCGGCCCCGGCTCACTGGGTCCCAAGGACCTGCCGCTGACCTGTATCGTCGACCGTGCGGTGGCGGTCACCGCCGACTTCTGCTGCGGCGCCAACCAGGACGGCAAGCACTGGTTCGGGCTCAACTGGGGCCGCGACCTGCCGTTGCCCGAGGTCGCGGACCTGCGCAACGTCATGGACGGCGACCCCAGCCCGGACGGCCGCGGAACGCTCACTATCGCCCGCGGCATCGAGGTGGGACACATCTTCCAGCTTGGCCGCAAGTATAGTGACGCGATGAAGGCCACGGTCCTGGGTGAAGACGGCCGCGCCCTGACCATGACCATGGGCTGCTACGGCATCGGCGTCTCCCGCGTGGTGGCCGCCGCCGTCGAACAACATCACGACGAGCGCGGTATCTGCTGGCCGGCCCCCATCGCTCCCTTCGCGGTCGCCCTGCTGCCGATGAAGCTCGGTAAGTCCTACCGGGTACGTGAGGCCACCGAACAGATCTATGCGGACCTGCAGGCCGCCGGGATCGAGGTTCTGCTCGATGACCGCGACGCCCGGCCCGGCTTCATGTTCGCCGACATGGAACTGATCGGCATCCCCCACCGGGTGGTGGTGGGCGACAAGGGTCTGGACGACGGCATGGTCGAATACAAAGGCCGCCGCGATGCCGAGATGCAATTGATTCCGATTGCGGAGATCGTCGGGTTCCTGATGGAACGTCTGCGACCTACGGCGCAATGAGACAGCAGCCGCGGCAAGGGCCTTGGTCATAAACCCAGCCACCGCGCGATCTGCACAGTCGTCGATCCGCACAGCGGACCCTACTGGTCACTGGGTTACCGTAGGGTCCGCTGTGCGGACTGTCCGCGGCCGGAACGATGATCAACGCCCCGAAAAATCCTATAGGGGATTGTATTCGTTGTCTAACCTATTTCTCACTCGTTACTAATACGAAATACGACAGCATTCAGGCCCCCTCATGCACAAAGACGCTTCCTTCGATCGCGATCAACTCCTGGCCTGCGGGCATGGCGACATGTTCGGCCCGGGCAATGCCCAGTTGCCGATCCCCAACATGCTGATGATGGACCGGGTGGTCCGCATCGCCAACTACGGCGGCGCCTACAGCAAAGGCGAGATCCACGCGGAACTCGACATCAAGCCCGAACTCTGGTTCTTCCAATGTCACTTCCCCGGCGACCCCGTTATGCCCGGCTGCCTGGGCCTGGACGCCTTGTGGCAACTGGTCGGCTTCTATCTCGCGTGGGTCGGTAATCCGGGACATGGACGGGCGCTCGGCGTCGGTGAAGTCAAGTTCACCGGCCAGGTGTTGCCGACCGCCGCCAAGGTCACCTACCAAATCGAGATGAAACGGGTCATCAGCCGCAAGCTGGTGCTCGGTATCGGCGACGGAGTGGTGCAGGTGGACGGCCGGACCATCTATACGGCCAAGGATCTGCGGGTGGGGCTATTTACCTCGACTGAGGGGTTCTAGTGCTGATTTCCTGACCTCCTTGCGATACCGCGGTACAGCCTTCGTAACTGATATCCAGACAGACCCTCGATATAGGGGCGGGTTTGAAACCCGCCCCTACGTCCGGTTATCACGTCCGACGGCTATAACGCCGACGGTCGCGATCACGTGCGGCCCCATCGCGGCCGGAGGCCGCTCCCACGGGGTCGCGGCAAGCAGTAACAAGGGGCGCCAGGGCGCCCCTTCGGTTTGCGGATCGGCGAAACCCGCCACGGCGATCAACTGTCGAGGTTGTCGAGGGCCTTCTGGAAACGGTTGGCATGCGACCGCTCGGCCTTGGCCAGGGTCTCAAACCAGTCCGCAATCTCGTCAAAACCCTCGGCGCGGGCCGTCTTGGCCATGCCGGGGTACATATCGGTGTACTCGTGCGTCTCACCGGCGATTGCGGCCTTCAGGTTGAGACTGGTGCCGCCGATCGGCAGACCGGTAGCGGGATCACCGACGGCCTCCAGGTACTCCAGATGGCCGTGAGCATGACCGGTCTCGCCCTCGGCGGTCGAGCGGAATACGGCAGCGACATCGTTGTAACCTTCGACATCCGCCTTGGCGGCAAAGTAAAGATAACGACGGTTTGCCTGAGACTCGCCGGCGAAGGCGTCTTTCAGGCTGGCTTCGGTTTTGCTGCCCTTGAGATCCATTACGGTTTCCTCGGTTGAGTTGAGTTAAGCTACGTGTGGTCGAAACCTTAGTGACCCAAGTGCCACGGCAAAAATTGTTTATTCCGATGGCACCGATCGTCGGATTTTATCGCCCTGTGACTTGGTTCCATACCGGTAACCCGTGATTTTGCTACAACAACTCCGACAGGGAGATTGAGCAGAATAATCGGGACAAACCATGCGAAGAGCCCTCATGGCAACCACAGTGTCGGCACCGTCCGTGACCCATCAAGACAGAGCATCGACCCAGCGTGATGAGACACCCCGGCCAGCCGATGACTCCTGGCGGCTGATCCAGATCACGGACTCGCACCTGTTCGCCGCCGCCGACGCGCGCCTGCTGGACCTGAACACAAGGCGCAGCTTCGCGGCGGTACTTGCCCTGGCCCTGGAGC
This sequence comes from uncultured Lamprocystis sp., assembly GCF_903933125.1. GTDB lineage: Bacteria > Pseudomonadota > Gammaproteobacteria > Chromatiales > Chromatiaceae > Thiodictyon. The sequence goes on from NZ_CAIZIZ010000043.1 coordinate 7,880, forward strand.
ACGCGGAACCTGCCGCCGCACTGGTGATGACAGGCGATCTGGTGCACGACGAGAGCGCCGCGGGCTACGCCTACCTGGCCCAGGCGCTCGGCGCCCTCGGCTGCCCCTGCTTCTGTATCCCCGGCAACCATGACCGGCGGGGCCTGATGGAGACTTGGCTGGGTGCGTCAGCCATCGAATCCGTTGCCGAGCGGCGGCTGGGCACCTGGAATCTGATCTTTCTGGACTCGACCCAACCCGGCAAGGACGGCGGGCAGCTGACACCGCGCCAAGTCGCGCAAGTGGAGACCCTGCTGCAACGGAATCCGGGGCCAACCCTGGTGTTTCTCCACCAACACCCGATTCCCGTGGGCAGCGACTGGATCGACACCATCGACGTCGCCAACGGTGCCGAACTGCTCGCGGTGTGCGACCGGCATCCGCAGGTGAAGGCGATCGTCTGCGGCCACATCCACCAGGAATTCGCAAGCGTCCGCAGACACTATCAAATCCTGGGCACACCATCGACCTGCTTCCAATTCATGCCCGGCAGCCCCGTGTTTGCCCTGGACGCACGCACCCCAGGGTACCGGGAGTTGCGACTGCATGCGGACGGGCGCCTCGACTCCTGGGTGGTGCGCCTGGCCGAGTACCCGGAACCCCTCGTCTACAGCACCATCGGTTACTGACCGTCCGACGCTCGACGCTCAGGCGATTGCCGGAAATCGCCTATTGCCTCAGCCGACCGTGAACCCTGACCGCACCTGGTAGACCAGAAGGTCACAAGCAACCCCGCTGACCCGCGCCATGGGCGGTCCGCCGCGCAGCCAGTCACGCAATGCCGCAACGGCCTCCGGGGCGCCGCAGGCCAGCACCTCCACGCGCCCGTCGGGCAGATTACGGACATGGCCGGTGACCCCAAGACGCACCGCCTGCTCGCGGGTCGCGGCGCGGAAATAGACCCCCTGAACGCGGCCGCTCACGACACACCGATAACAGACCGGTGGGTCGGTTTCAGCCCCCTCTACCATCGCATCACCCATGGCACCCTCCCACCCGACTCATCCGGGCGCCCCAGCCGGGGCCGCAGGCGCGGGCGCTTCACGCTCGCGCTTGTACTTGGGGAAGGGGGTGTCCTGATAACGGCCACTGGTCACATACTCGCCGAGCCACAGAAATTCCTGCGCGTCGCCGGTCGCACCCGTGTATTTGGCGAGCAGTTTGCCCTGCACGTCGAAAAAGGCGAAGACCGGCGTAGCACGCACCCGGTAATCTTTGAGTGCGAAGTCTTTTTGGGTCTTGTGCTGACCGCTGAAGTCGGTGATCTCCACATCGCCTTCAATGTCGACCGGGAAAATCAGGAAATGTTCCTTGAAATAGGCCTGTACCTCCGGGCGACTGAGCACCGTGGACTTCATGCGATGGCAAAAGGGGCATTCGTCCATCTCGAACATCAGCAGCACACCCTGCTTGCCTTGTGCCTTGGCGTTCGCGAGTTCCTCCGCGAAATCGCCGAAGGTTTGGTCGAAAAAGGCTGCCGAGTCAGCGGTCTGCGCCAAGGTCGGCGCAGCCGACAGCGCGGACCACAGCAGTGCGGCCAGAAACCAGTGGGCTCGGGGTCGGATACGGATAGGCAGTCGGGTCATGGTGAGAGGATTCCTCATGATGGCGTGGATGACCGGTGCTAGTGACCTGCGACGATGTCGCGCGAGGGCCTTGATCGTAATCCCGGCCAGCGGCGTGCGTAGTCAGGACTTCCAGCCCTGGCGGTGTCAGGCCAGGATGGCCTGACTACGCACCCGGCGAGCCCAAGTGGCCGGAATCTTGATCCAGGCCCCAGCCGGGTGACGGCTGGATTTCGGCACGAACAGCATTCTGGCCGTAACGGCGGCCCCGTTGCAACGCGGCGCCGGGCTGGGACACTGTTAAACTGGGGCCTGCACCACGCGCTCGACCGTCCTCTCGGAGACCTGCACTTGAGCTACATCCTGATTCTCTATTACAGCCGTCACGGCGCCACTTTCGAACTGGCCCGCCAGATCGCCCGCGGAGTCGAGTCAATCGCGGGGATCGAGGCGCGTCTGCGCACCGTGCCCGCCGTATCCACCGTCTGCGAAGCCTCCGAAGCCGCGGTTCCCGCAACGGGCGCCCCCTATGTCACACTCGACGACCTGCGCGACTGCGCCGGACTGGCCCTGGGCAGCCCCACCCGCTTCGGCAACATGGCGGCTCCGATGAAATATTTCCTGGACGGAACCAGCGCCCTGTGGCTCGCGGGCGCACTCGTCGGCAAGCCGGCCGCGGTCTTCACCTCGACCTCGAGCCCACACGGCGGCCAGGAGGCGACACTGCTGACGATGCTGGTGCCCTTGCTGCACCACGGCATGTTGCTCATGGGCATCCCCTACAGCGAGGGCGATCTGCTGCACACCCGCGGCGGCGGAACCCCTTACGGTGCTTCGCACCTCGCCGGTCCGGACAATAAACTACCGGTGTCGGACGAGGAACGGCGGCTCGCCCAGGCCCTGGGCAAACGTCTGGCCCACACCGCGCTGGCACTCGCGCGCGCGCCGACCTGAGCACAGCTGTCCGCCGGCCGTGTTCGCCCGCGCCCTGCAACTGCATCTGCCCATCGAGCTGATCCGCGAGCCGACCTTGGCCGAATTCCTGCCCGGACCCAACGCCGAGGCGGCGGCGGCCATTCGCGGAACCGCCACGGGTCAGGGCGACCCCTTTCTCTTCCTGTATGGCCCGCCCGAGACCGGCAAGACCCACCTGCTCCAGGCCGCCTGCCTCACCGCCGCCGCGGCCAAGCGTCAGGCCCATTTCATCCCGTTGGGGCGGGCCGGTATCGCACCCGGCATCCTGGAGAATCTGGAGCGCTTGGATCTGGTCGCCGTGGACGATCTGGACCGCATCGTCGGGGACCGGGGGTGGGAACTGGCGCTCTTCAACCTGTTCAACCGGCTGCGCGAATGCGGGCGCGCCCTGATCACCAGCGCCGCCGTCGGACCCGCTGACCTGGCGTTGGGTCTGCCGGATTTGCGCTCGCGGCTGCACTGGGGGCCGCGCTACCGGCTGCTCCCGCTGACCGAACCGGACTGCGAGCAGCTCCTGGTCGAGTCCGCCCGGCGCCGGGGAATGGCCGTCGGCGCGGAGGTGACGCGCTACATCCTGACCCACCATCCGCGCAATCCGTCCGCGCTCCTGGATCTGGTGGAGCGCGTCGACCGACTCTGCCTGCGCGAGCAGCGCCCGCCGACCATCCCCGTGGTACGGCGGGTCATGCGCGGCGAGTCGGCCGAGTAGGGCTATTCGTCGCGCCAGCCATGGCGGCGGGCCTTGGCCGACCACACCAGGACATACTGCACCCCACTCACCAGCGTGGTCGCCAGACAGGTCCAGATCAGGGTCTCGATCAACCAACCCGGCAGCGGGATGGGCACCGCCTGCATAATCACACCGACCACCAGAACCAGTTGCACCAGCGTGTTGAGTTTACTGATGCGGGTGGGTGCCGCCTCCAGAATCTCGACCCGATAGTTGTAGAGCAGCGCCCCGCCGACGATCACCAGATCGCGGAACACCACCGCCAGCACCAGCCATACCGGGATCAATCCCAGCGAACCCAGCACCAGGAAACAAATCACCAACAGGGCCTTGTCGGCCAGCGGATCGAGAATACCGCCCAGCCGGCTCTGCCAACCGTAGTGCTTGGCAAGAAAACCGTCGACACCGTCTGATACGCCGGCAAACGCAAACAGCGCCAGCGCCCAGCCGAACTCATGGGACAACAACAACCAGACCACCGGGATCACGGCGATCAGGCGCAGTGCGCTGATGATATTGGGTATGTCCTTCAGCCTCACGGGAATCACCGATAGCGCCGCGCGGCGGCAAGCACGGCGGATGCTAGCGCCCCGCGGCGTCCTTGGGAAGCCGTACGGTTGTTTGGGACAACAAAGAATCGCTCAGTGCGGCAAAATGCTGGAATTCAAGGCCACAACGGGTCGTCGCGTCGCGTAGCGCCCCAGCAGGACCGTACGGCCAGGCGGGGCCGTCGCTGGTAGAATCGCCGAATGCCACCCATCGGAGCCGCTCGCGTGACCCAGGAAACCCCACCACTCCCGTCCCTCAGCTACCGTGACGCCGGCGTCGATATCGACGCCGGCGCGGCCCTGGTCGAGCGGATCAAGCCGCTGGCTGCCGCCACCTTCCGCCCGGGCGTAGTGACCGGGCTGGGCGGCTTCGGCGCGCTGTTCGCGCTGCCCATCCAGAAGTATCGGGAACCCATCCTGGTCTCCGGCACGGACGGGGTCGGCACCAAGCTCAAGCTCGCCATCGCACTCAAGCGCCACGACACCATCGGTATCGATCTGGTCGCGATGTGTGTCAACGACATCCTGGTCAGCGGCGCCGAACCACTGTTTTTTTTGGATTATTACGCATCGGGCCGGCTGGATTTGGAGGTCGCCACCGCGGTCATCACCGGCATTGCCCGCGGCTGCGAACTGGCGGGCTGCGCCCTGACCGGCGGTGAGACCGCCGAGATGCCCGGTATGTACGGTGCCGACGACTACGATCTGGCGGGTTTCTGCGTCGGCATTGCCGAGCGCTCCGAGCTGATCCTGCCGGACCGGGTCCCCCCGGTGACCGGCTGATCGGGATCGGCTCGTCCGGCCCCCACTCCAACGGCTACTCGCTGATCCGCAAGGTCATTGAGGTCAGCGGGGCGGACCTGAACACGGACCTGGAGGGCGAGACCCTGGGCGCCCGACTGCTCGCACCGACGCGCATCTATGTGCGCTCGGTGCTGCCGCTGACACGGGCGCTGCGCGTCCATGCACTGGCGCACATCACCGGCGGCGGCATCACGGAGAACCTGCCGCGGGTGCTCCCGGAAGGCACCTGTGCGCGCGTCGACATGGGCAGTTGGCAGCGCCCGGCGGTCTTCGACTGGCTGCAGCGCCAGGGCGGCATCGCGGAGGCCGAGCTGCGCCGCACCTTCAACTGCGGGCTGGGGATGGTGGTCTGTGTGGCCCCGGAGGATGCCGACACCGCGCTGGCGATGCTGACCGCCGCCGGGGAGCAGGCGTGGCCGCTCGGTGCGGTCGAGTCGACATCCGGCGCGCCGCGGGTGGTCTACGCGGATGATGCGGACCATGACTGAGGCCGCGGCCGTCGTGGCGCCGCCGCTTCCGGTGGTGGTGCTGATTTCCGGGTCCGGCAGTAACCTCCAGGCGCTGATCGATGCGCAGGACGCCTCGCCCTATCGCATTACCGCGGTCATCAGCAACGAGCGGACCGCCTTCGGTCTGGAACGGGCACGGCGCGCCGGCATCCCGACCACCGTAGTCAGCCATCGCGCGTGCGCGGATCGGGCGGCCTTCGATGAGGCCCTGACCGCTGCGATCGACTGCCGGACACCCGGCCTGGTCGCGCTGGCCGGTTTCATGCGGATTCTCACCCCCACGTTCGTCGCTCATTATGCCGGACGGATCCTCAATATCCACCCGTCACTGCTCCCTAAGTTCCGCGGTCTGAATACCCATCGCCGCGCCCTGGAGGCTGGCGAGCACGAACATGGGGCAAGCGTCCACTTCGTCACCGCCGAACTGGACGGCGGTCCGGTGATCCTGCAGGGCCGGGTACCGATCCTGCCGACGGATGATCCGAATCAACTGGCCGCGCGCGTGCTGACGGCGGAGCATCGGCTCTACCCGCGGGTCGTCGGCTGGTTTGCCCAGGGGCGCTTGCGGCTCGGGGAGGATGGCCGGGCGCTGTTCGACGGGGCAGCACTCGACGCGCCGCTGTGCCTGGACGATCAGACACCCGGTTAGGTCTAGTGCAGTACGCCAATCATTCCGCAACCGCTCCCAGTCGCTATCGTTGTCGTAATCGTAATCGACTGATTTTCGACACTGGGAGGCATGATCGAGGCTCGGTCGGGCCGATTACGATTACGACAACGACAACGACAACGACAACGACAACGACAACGACAACGATCGGAAACGGCAGCAATCGATCTGGCGTGCTGCGCTAGGTTCCGGTCTTGCTGCTGCTGGAGTCAACGGATCGTTCACTACTCCCCGCGGAGAACCCCGCCGTCAGCATCTTCTGGAACATATCCCAGGAAGCCATGGTGCCGGCCATATAGGGCTGGAACAGCTTCATCGGGTCATAGCCTTCGACGCCCGCCGTCATGCGCGCGCGGATGTCGTCCATGAGCTGCTGCTGGAACGCCTCGACATCGGGCAGGCCGACCAGCTTACGCATCTCGGCGGGGGTGATATCAAAGTTGAGTGTAATTTTCATGCAAGAGTCCTCGGATCTCAGTTTTTCGGGCGGTGCCGCACGCCAACCCGCCGCGCGGACCGCGCCTGCTCAGCACCCCTTGTCGGTATCAGCCACTGTGACCGACCCAGGCGACCGCTGCAAGCCGTAAAAGCAAGTGCCGAGAACGGTCAATGGCGGCTGGCACGCGGCACCGCGGCCGTCGGCACCGGCTCATCCACCGCCAGCGTGCGGCGCACCCGGCGGCCGATCAGCACGCAGGCACGCTCGAACGCACGGCTCGCCTCGCGGGCGTTCCACTCCCAATCGGACGGATGGGAGGCCGCCTCGAACTGCCAATGACCGGTCATCAGCACGGCACCGATCCGCACTTCCAAGGTCCAGTCACGCCAGACCTGCTCGGACTTGCCGTCCTCCACGAACTCCTGCTCCACCAGCCGCACATAGTTTCCGGCGCTGTCGTCCATCGCCAGCACATTGGATTGCACCAGCGACTCGTCCACGCAGCTCGCCCAACCCGTATGCACGGCACTCGCGGTACCCATCAAGGCGTGAATCAGGAGGGCCGGTGTCGTGGCAAGCATGAGCGGAGTGTCCCAATCCGGCTCACCCGTATCGACTTCGTTGGTCATCGTTGCCCTCTCGTGTTGCGGCCCCGGCATGCGGCCTGCCAGGCCGCACAGTGTATACCGATCGATGGTGCGTCTCAGGCGATTTGCAGGATGGGTTTACGCCCGGCGCCAAAACCCGGTATGGTGCCATCCAAGCAAGACCAAGGGTAACAGTCGATGAAGGTCGCGATCTTTTCAGATGTACAGGCCAATTTTCCGGCCATGGAGGAAGCGGTCGCCCGCATCCTCGCGTGGCACCCGGATCTGGTCATCATGGCCGGTGACCTGGTCAACCGTGGCCCCAGAAGTCTGGACTGCCTGGAACTGTTCGACGGACTGCGGCATGGTCAGGGCTGGCTGCCGGTTCAGGGCAACCATGAAACCTGGATCCACCGGTGTCGCCGCGAGGCGGCGCGCACGCCCCTGGAGGCTGACCTGCGGCGCTTCGCCGACTGGACCCTGGCCCAGGTGCAACCACGACTGGACGCCATGACCGACTGGCCGGATCACCTGTGCTTCCACGGCGGCACCGATGACAGTTGGGTGCACGTCACCCACGGCACCATGACCAGCAACCGTGAAGGGATTTCGGCCGGGGTCCCGGACGAGGCGCTGCGCGGCAAACTCCCCCCCGACATCGCCCTCTTCGTCACCGCCCACACCCATCGACCGCTGGAACGGGTACTGGACGGCACCCCGATCCTCAACGTCGGCTCGGTCGGCTCCCCGTTCGACGGCGATCCGCGCGGCAGCTATGCCCAACTGGAGTGGCACGGCGGGCGCTGGCATTGGCAAATCCTGCGCTTCGACTACGATCGCGACCAGGCGCAGCGCGACTTTCTGGAATCCGGGTTCATCGAGGAGGGCGGCCCGCTGGCGCGCATCCTGTACGAGGAATGGCGTCAGGCGCGGCTCTTCATGCCGCTCTGGCGACGCGACTTCGAACCCGCGGTCCTGGCCGGCGAGCGCGCCCTGGAGCCGGCGGTCCGGGACTTTCTGTCCCAGCTCGACGCGCACTGATTCCCTGCCGCGACGATTGATCAGGACCGGCAACAACGGGCCGCGATGATAATCCGACCCGCCCATCCCCGCGGTACGCAAACGAACCTTTGAGTAGTGAAGTCCCATGGCCGACTCCGACAGCATCCGCCGTTTCCTCTTTGAAGACACCGGCATCCGCGGCAACCTGGTCCACCTGGACGCCAGTTGGCGCGCCGTACTCGACGCCCACCCCTATCCAAAGGCGGTGCGCGTCCACCTGGGGCAGGCCCTGGCAGCGGTCACCCTGCTCAGTGCCATCGTCAAGTTCGAGGGCTCCCTGATCCTGCAAGTCCAGGGCGAAGGCCCGCTCCGCACCCTGGTCGCGCAGGCCACCAGCGCGCGCACCATCCGCGGCGTGGCCCGCTGGGAAGGGGAGGTTCCCTACGGCGCGCCACTCGCCGAATGCTGCGGTGCCGGCCGCCTGGTGTTGACCATCGAGCGCGGCGACGGCTCGCCCTATCAGGGGGTCGTCCCATTGGTCGGCGACGACATCGCGCAGGCCCTGGGGCGCTATTTCGAGGCGTCAGAGCAAATCCCCACCCGGCTGTGGCTGGCCGCCGACGGATCGCGGGCGGCCGGCCTGCTGCTGCAACGCCTGCCCTCCGATGCCGACAGCGATGACTGGGGACGCGTCGGCCTGCTGGCCGCCACCGTCAAGCCCGCCGAACTCCTGGAACTGCCCGCCGCGGAACTGCTGCACCGGCTCTTCAACGAGGAATCGGTCCGGCTCTTCGACTCCGAGCCGATCGCCTTCCGCTGCGGCTGCTCGCGCACCCGCATCGAGGACATGCTGCGCATCATGGGCGAGACCGAGGTCCAGTCCATCGTCACCGAGCAGGGCGAGCTACAGGTGACCTGCGAATTCTGCAACCGCACCTACCGCCTGGATGCCGTGGACGCGGGACAGTTGTTCGCCGCGAGCACCAGGCACGCCTCGCCCACCCTGCGGCAATAACCGTCAGATTGTCGGATGCGGTGAGGCACGGACACTGGTGGCGAATTCGCTAACCTACTGAAACCCAGCGCCTCCAGATCCTGCTATCAAGGAGTTACGGGCTCTCTGGGCATTTCGCCACCAGTGTCAGGCACGAACCGCATCATCCACGATTCACCAGTTTGCAGCACCGCAGGCACCGGCCTCGATCAAGATTCCGGCCACTTGGGCTCGCCGGGTGCGTAGTCAGGCCATCCTGGCCTGACACCGTCAGGGCTGGAAGCCCTGACTACACACGCCGCCGGCCGGGATGACGATCAAGGCCCAGGCACCAAACACGCTCATTTCCGGCTAAACTGCGCGTTCGGATTGAACCGACCCCGACCGACCTAGCGGACGTAGCCTTTGTGAGCGACCTCCCCAGCCTGTTGCAACCCCTCCTCGGCCTGATCCTGATCACCACGCTGGCCTGGGGCCTGAGCGAGGACCGCCGGGCGGTGCGTCTGCGGCTCGTGATCGGCGCCCTGGCGCTGCAACTCCTGCTCGCGGTCGTGCTGCTCAAGCTGCCCGCCGCCAAGGGCCTCTTTCTCGGGCTGAACCAACTGGTGCTCGCCATCCAGGCGGCGACCCAGGAGGGCACCGCTATGGTCTTCGGCTACCTGGGCGGCGGGCCTCTGCCCTTCGACCTGGTGCGCCCCGAAAACAGCTTTGTGCTGGCCTTCCGCGCCCTGCCCCTGCTGCTGGTTATCAGTGCACTCTCGGCACTGCTGTTCCACTGGCGCATCCTGCCGCTGGTGGTCCAGGGCTTCGCCTGGGTGCTGCGCCGCACGCTCGGCACCGGGGGGCCGCTCGGCCTGGCCGCCGCCGCCAACGTCTTCGTCGGCATGACCGAGGCCCCGCTGCTGATCCGGCCCTATCTCGCGGGCCTGTCGCGCAGCGCCCTGTTCGGCGTCATGACCTGCGGCATGGCCACCGTGGCCGGCACCGTCATGTTCCTCTATGCCGGCATCCTGGGGCCGGTGATCCCCGACGCCATGGGCCACATCCTCACCGCCTCGCTCATCAATGCCCCGGCCGCGCTGCTGATCGCCGGCCTGCTGGTCCCGGAGACGCGTGACGCCGGCGCGGACCCCGTGCCCATCGTCCCCGAGACCAACAGCGCCATGGACGCCATCACCCGCGGCACCCTGGACGCCATCCCGCTATGGCTGAACATCATCGCCATGCTGGTGGTCATGGTCGCCCTGGTGGGGATCCTCAATCAGGTCATGGGACTGCTGCCCGACGTGGCCGGCGCTCCGCTCACCGCGCAGCGCGCCCTGGGCTGGGCCATGGCCCCGGTGGTCTGGCTGATCGGCATCCCCTGGGCCGAGGCCACCACCGCCGGCGCCCTGATGGGCGTCAAGACGATCCTGAATGAACTCATCGCCTACCTCCAACTCGCCGCCCTGCCCAACGGCGCCCTGAGCGAGCGCAGCGCGCTCATCATGACCTACGCCCTGTGCGGCTTCGCCAACTTCGGCAGCCTCGGTATCCTGATCGGCGGCCTGGGCGCCATGGCCCCGCAGCGGCGCCCCGAGATCGTCGGGCTGGGGATGAAATCCATCTTGGCCGGGACCCTGGCGACCCTGATGACCGGGGCGGTGGTGGCCATGTTGATCTGATCAAGGAGCGCCGACTTTGGTCATGGTTAGCCGGTCGACCTCGCATCTGCGTGGCACTCGTCCGGCTAACAGTCATGGAAAGAACATCAGCCGACCCCAAACAGTGAATGTCCCCGTGGGAGCGGCGTCCCGCCGCGATGCGGCGCCGCGGTGACTTCTAAACCTGCGGCTGCGCGCCCGGCCCCGTCGCGGCGGGACGCCGCTCCCACAGGGTCGCTGCGCGACTTCCACGACGACATGCCGGGCGGATGAACCGACGAACCTGCCGGTGCAGATTCGCCGGAAATCGCCTACGATCGGCAGGCCCGCGGCGCCGCATGCCACTGCCGCCCGACCCATGGCCGCCCCCGCCCAACCCGACCCCCTGCGTGACCTCTACCGTGCCCTGAGCGGCGCGGGCGCCCTGCGGCTGGAACCGGACCACCCCTGGTACGTGCCGATTCACGCCGACGATCCGGCGAAAGACCCGATCCTGCGGTTGTGGCAGCGGCTCGATCTGGCCGAGTCCGAAAGCGTCCATTTGCTCACCGGCTTTCGCGGCAACGGCAAGAGCACCGAACTGCGGCGCCTGCGCAAGCTGCTGCACGAGGAGACCCGGGCCCGGGTCTTTCTGGTCGACATGCTGAACTCACTGCTGATGACCAAGCCGCTGGAGCCCTCGGACTTCGTCCTGTCCCTGATGACCGCCTTCGCGCTCAGGCGGTGGAGCAGGAGACCGACCTGAAAGCCATGACCCACGGCTATTGGGAGCGTCTGACCTGCTTCCTGACGTCTGAAGTGGGCCTGGATATCGGACTCGACCTCAAGGATCTCGGCGCCCCCGCCAAGCTCGGCTTCAAGCCCATTTGGAGTGGCTTAGGCTCTCGGCTCCGTCCATCGGGATTCTCCACTGCTGTGTGCTTGGCGGCTCACAACATGGAGTTTCCTGGATGGACTCCCGGAAATATCAAACGTTTCGTGTATCTCCGGCGAAGCCGGGGGTTTTCCCATCTCAATAATATTGTTTTCTAGAGATTTTATGTACTCAATTTGAATTCCTGAGACCTTCAATTACGGGGAGGATTTCCTCAATTTCGTTCCCTGAACAGGTCGCTGGTGTAGTGAGCCCACTCTTTGGTTTTCGGGCCGAATTGGTCCACTTTAGGGACCTGTCGAGGAGTCGCTACAGGGATGCAACGAAGGCGTCCGTGCCGATTGGCCGGCCGTTGCTGGCGTGACCGCACAAACAGTTCCTTGACTTTCCAGTCCTCGGGCAATTCCGGGGACAGTTCAGTAAACTGTCCCCGGAACTCGGAACTCGCGCCCCTACACCAAGGGTCTGTCCGGATATCAGCTCGACGATCGAAAGGGCGATGACGGCAAGCGCGAGGTGCATGCCGCGATCCTGCTCGGCGCCGAATGGCGCCTCGAAACGGCGCCCTTCGTCCGCCGCCACGCCGACCCACTCCATGCGCTCGTCTCCAGCACCGCGCGAGGCGGCCTGCCCGAAGGCAGGCCCGCGCGCAACCGCTCAGGTTATCTCGAGCGCGAACGCGACCGTGTCGCGCAGTTGACCCTGGTAGAGGAAGCCCGAGCCGTGCGTGGTCTTTAAGGACATCGTCAGGTTGACCGCGAAGCTGCACTTGGTGTGCGGCCCGAGCATCTGGGCGAACGATGTGATCGCGACTACTGATGAGAATAGTCAGGTTGCCGCCGATGGCAAGAAGCCAAATACTGCAGATACGTACTTCTACTTAGGCTCAATATGGGTTCCGGACTGCTGAGTCTAGCTCGCTCTTAGGGTGATCCAAGCGTACCCTACGCGTCAGGACTCAACCAAGCTGACCGACAGTTTCCCGCAGATGATCAACCTTCAAGACCTGCTTGACGACGCCAAGTGCTACGACACACTCCGTCGTTGCGTTGGCCAGAGGGTGTTCTGACACCCCTCTGGCCTACAAGATTCGCTGTGTACGCTTCACCTCAGGTTGTTCACGCTTGTCACAGATTCCTTCCCATTACAGCGCTGTCCGCCCTGGGCGCAACACGCGCTACGGTTGGGTGGTTAGCCCTTACGAGGAATCACTTCCGATCCCTCTCCCGACCGGGACTTGCACCCGGCAAGAAACGCCAAGCTTCGCTTGGCGCACCAAGACCTGACCCCGTTCGGCATCGTGCTCCGTTGGGTGAATTAAGTAAACTGTCCCCGGAACCCTCCTGTCTGTCCCCGGAACCCTCCCCGGAACCGCCCACCGGACAGCGGCTCGGCCAGGGTTCCGGGAGCCTGTATCGAAGCCGAGACCGGCAAGTTCCCGACCCGGCCGCGGGAACGAATGCACCGGTCAAGATCACCGGCAATGCCAACGGACTCTTGGCGACCCTGGCGTTTCGCGCCTAGCTACACGGCGGGACGGCCGGATGAGCGACACTGAGATCCGGGCGGCGGGTGCGAGCTTGCGAATTCCGTCAAGGTCAGTTCGCCCCTAACAACTGGTTCACAATATTTATGAACTCAAGGTCCGCGGCATCGCCCGCCGCTGGATTCACAAACCGATCGCCGGTGTCCAACAGCCAACGATAGAGCAGAATCCGATGGTTGTTCAGGACCGCCTGCATTTCCGGAACCGCGGCAAGATTCGTTTGTTCACCTGGATCATTCCAAAGGTCATACAAAGCATCTTTGGTCTCTAGAGCATTGATTTTACTGACGCGCAGGTACTTGTACTGCGCGGTGCGAACCATGCGCTGATTGGTCGAGGTCACCGAGTAAACCGCATCCCGCCATGGCGCGTTGGCATCGGTGAAGAGCGGTTTCACACTCATGCCTCGCAAGGAAGGATGAAGGGGAATTCCCGCGAAGTCGCATAGCGTGGGAAGAACATCGAGCCCGGAGACCAGATGCCTATCCAAACCACCCGCAGGCACTCCGGGCCCGGCCAGGATAAAAGGGACCATCGTCGCTTCCTGATACAACGATTGCTTGCCGAAGCGACGATGGCTTCCGCCCATCTCGCCATGATCGCTGGTATAGAGAATAACGGTATTGTCCTCCAAGTTTGCATCCCTCAGTGCTTGCAGAACAACGCCGACTTCGTTGTCTACGACTTCGGTCAACCGATAATAGACGTATAACATCTGGCGAAAGGTGGGATTATTCCAGTTAAGCCCGTATTGAACGGTCACCCTCTTACCCCAAGCCCCCATGTCGGGCGCGGACAAATTATTGGGCAGCGCGGGCAGACGGACGGTTGGAATCAGCTCTGCCGGATCTTTCGGGGTATCCACGGTGAAATTGATGATATCGTGCGGATTGAGGAACTGCACGGAAAGCAAGAAGGGTTGCTGTTGTCCGACCTGCGTGTGGATAAATTCAGCGGCGGCGGCGGCGACTTCGCCGTCGTATGATGAGCCTTTACCCTCCCAGATAGATTCCCCCGGCAGAACCTTCGCAAAGGCGAGCAGTTCGAACCCGGGGATCTCTCCACTCGCGTTCGGACTATGGGCCGGATAGGTCGTTGGGACATGCCACCTGCCGGCCCATACCGTTCGGTAGCCGGCACTCTGGAAAAGCGTGCCAAGGGACGGATAGTCTACAGGATTGGAATAATAAGCTGCCGGCAATCGTTGATCATTGATGGAGATGCCGAGCTCGTAGGGCATGCGGGATGTCGCAAGAGAGGCGCGCGATGGCGTACACAGGGGATAGGTGGCGTAGGCTCGCGCGAAACGCGTGCCGCGAGCCGCCAGAGAATCCATCGCCGGCGTCTGGAGGTGGGTATTTCCCGCGCAGCTCATGGCGCTGCTACGCTGCTGATCAGTAACGATCAACACGATATTCGGACGAGTGTCGCCGACGAGCGGCAAGTCCGCTGTTTCTGCAACCATGGGTGCGACGAGTATCGCGGCTATCACTACAGCGCGATTAATGAGAAAGAAGCGATGTCCAAGTTTCATGTCTGATCTCCGGTGCGAGGTCTCTGAGATGTGAGGGAGTCGGGGCAAACAGACGGCGAGGGCGACCCGTTGCTCCTGCACCTGCACCGTCAACCCATACCGCCGCGACGCCGCCCCGGACCTGTGTAATGCTTCACCGTGCACCGCCGCTCACCGGCCAGGCAAGAGCAGGTGGCGAACGTCCGGCATCTGGGCAACAATCCCTCGCGGCGGGACAGCTTTCACTACCACGGGTTTACCCCCTCCTTAGGATACAGTAGCCAGGATGTTCTGCCAACCTCCCCGATCCCCATGGCCGACTCCAGCGCTTGGTCTTGGGCGGCATTATGATTAAGGCCATCCCGCAAGCAGGTGGATCGCGAATGATGCGGTTCGTGCCTCACCGCATCCTACGCCCGACTCATCCGGTTGACTGCTCGGCAGGCCAAGGCTGAAGCCTTGGACTCCAAACGTCCAGCCCCTAGCGCGCGGCGGCAATGACGGCCTGACCGAGCGACAGGCCGCCATCGTTCGCCGGTACCTGGCGGTGGCTGATGGGGGTCAGGCCCAGTGCCCGCAGACGTTCGCTTATTCCTTCGAGTACCAGGCGGTTCTGGAAGACGCCGCCGGACAGGGCGACGTGATCCAGGCCGGCGGCGCGGGCCAAATCCGCGGCCAGGGCGGCGACGGCGGTGCAGAATCCCAGATGGAAACGCAGGGCGATCTGAGCCGATGCGATTCCGGCGGCCAGGTCGGCGAAGAGCGCGGACCACAGCGGCGCCGGATCGAGCAAGGTGCCGCCGTCCGTGTCGATGCGGCCAAACGGGTAGCCGTCACCGGCCGAGGCTGATCCCGTGGCGGCAGTCGCCAGGGCTTCCAGTTCGATGGCGGCCTGGCCTTCATAGGCGATGCCGTCGGCGCAGAGACCGAGTGCGGCGGCCACGGCGTCGAACAGGCGCCCGGCGGAACTGGTCAGGGGGGCGTTGAGCCGGCGCTCCATCAGGGTGCGCACGAGGGGGATCGGCCGCCCGGCCAGGCGGCGGGTGAGTTCCAGGTCCGGCCAGCGGTGTTGGAACGCCTCCCAACCGAAACAGACCTCGATCTGCGCCAGCAGGTTGCGCCAGGGTTCCAGGATGGCGCGGGTACCGCCCGGCATCGGCACGGGCCGCAGCCAGCCGACCCGCCGATAGGCCCGATAGTCGGCGATCAGGAATTCGCCGCCCCAGAGGGTGCCGTCCGCGCCATAGCCCAGACCGTCGAGGGCGATGCCGAGCACCGGCCCGGCGTCCAGCGGCCAGCCCTGGTCGGCCAGGACCGCGGCGATGTGGGCGTGGTGGTGCTGGACCTCGATCAGCGTGAGCCCGCCGTGCGTCGCCCGCGCCCGGCCGGTCTGGGTCGAGCGGTAGTCCGGGTGCAGGTCCACCGCGCAGCGCTCCGGACGGTGCTCGAACAGGGCCAGATAGAGGTCGATGGTGCGTTCGTACTCGCGGGCGGTGCGGGCGTCCTCCAGGTCGCCCAGGTGCTGGGAGAGGATCGCCTGGCCGTCCTTGAGCAAGCAGATGGTGTTCTTGAGTTCGCCGCCGCAGGCCAGCACCGGCGGTGCCGCCGCGAACCCCGGCGGCAACTGGAGCGGCGCCGGGGCATAGCCGCGCGCCCGCCGCAGCAGGCGCGGCGCCCCGTCCATCAGGCGCACCACCGAATCATCCGCCCGGTTGATGATGGCCCGATCGTGCAGCAGCGCGGCGTCCGCCAGCCCGCCGAGACGCTCCAGCGCATCGCCGTTGTCGATGCACTGGGGTTCCTCGCTGAGATTGCCGCTGGTCATCACCAGCGGCCGGTCCCAGTCGGCCAGCAACAGCAGGTGCAGCGGGCTGTAGGGGAGCATGAAGCCAAGAGTGGATTGGCCGGGCGCTAGGTCCGGCGCCAGGGCTGGGCCGGTCGGCG
This sequence comes from uncultured Lamprocystis sp., assembly GCF_903933125.1. GTDB lineage: Bacteria > Pseudomonadota > Gammaproteobacteria > Chromatiales > Chromatiaceae > Thiodictyon. Next base: position 24,262 of record NZ_CAIZIZ010000043.1, read on the forward strand.
TCGCCAGCCGGTCGAGCAGACAGATAGGCGCGGCCGGGCTGGTGAGCAGGGCCGCCGGCGCCTCCCCCGCCGCGCAATAACGCCGGATCACCGTCAGATCACGCGCCATCAGGGCAAAGGGTTTCTGAAAGCGCCGCTTGCGCCGCCGCAGCTCGGCCACGGCGGCGGCATTCGCGGCATCACAGGCCAGGTGGAAGCCGCCGATGCCTTTGATGGCCAGGATGCGGCCTCGGGCCAAGAGGCGGTCGGCGGCGGCGATAGGGTCCGTTTCCGGCAACGCGCTGCCCTCCCCGTCCGCCAGCCAGACCCGCGGCCCGCACACCGGACAGGCATTCGGCTGGGCATGAAAGCGCCGGTCGGCCGGGTCCGCGTACTCGGCGGCACAGGCCCGGCATAGGGGAAAAACCGCCATGCTGGTATTGGCACGGTCGTAGGGGATGGACTGGACGATGGTGAGGCGCGGTCCGCAGTGGGTGCAGTTGGTGAAGGGGTAGCGGTACCGGCGATCGGCCGGGTCCTGAATCTCGCGGGCACAGGCGTCGCAGGTGGCCGCATCCGCGACCACGCCGGTGCGCACGGCGGTGGCGTCGCTCGCCAGGATCTGGAAGTCTGACGGCTGCGGGCCCGGCAGATCCAGGACGACGCGCTCGATCGAATCGATCCGCGCCAGCGGCGGGCACTCCGCCCGCAGCCGAGCGCACAGCCGGTCAAGCCGATCCGCCCCGTCCACGTCAGGCACCCAAACGCGGATCAACACCCCGTCGCCGTCGTTGCGGACGTCGCCCCAGAGCCCCAGGTCGCGCGCCAGGCGCCAGACCGTCGGCCGGAAGCCGACGCCCTGCACCAGACCGCGGACACGGATGGATTGCGCCAGGGTGACTGGCGCCTCGGTGTGAGGAAATCCAGGCTTCAGGTTGATCGACTTTGGCGGCGAGGCACCCACGGGCATAACATCGTTCTCATATTCGATCGCGTTCTAGTCAGTCTATATGAGAACCACGCTCCGCAAGTTCGCGCAATCGTTCGCACCGCGGCGATGGTCGCCGTTTCGGCCCAACCGAGGCACTGGTCGGCGACCTGGAGTCCAAGGTTTCAGCCTTGGATCGGCAGACCAAGGCTGAAGCCTTAGACTCGAACGAGCACCGCTCGCCGGAACGATGCTCAAGACCGTTTAAGCGCCCCCACCGCCGGCGGATCTTTAGTTGGTAATGCCCGCCCGCTGGGGGCCGATCCTAGCCGAGGCGGTTAGGATCGCGGAGCAGGCCTATAGCCCGGCGGTTCACCTCGCCTACGAGCGTGCGACTCAAGCGCTCGCCGACGACTCCGCCTACCTCGGGCGGTGCTTCGACGCCCTGTCCGTCTCGTTCGAGGCGCGGACCCTGTACCGGCTCAAGGCGCTCGCCGATGCGACAACAGCCTCTGACCTCTCCCGGTACCGGGGTCTGATCCGTCATGGCGACGCCAGCGCGGCGGGCAGGCGATAGGTCTTGCCGCCATAGTGCAGCGCGACCGACGAGACATGCGGCTCATGCGCGATCTCCGCACAATCGCCGTCGCTCGCCGTGCCCTTGCTTTCGCTCTCGATCAAGGTGGATCGGACGATCAGGTCGGCAAATCCGTGGCTGCGCCGCCCGCCGATGCCGATCGTTCTATTCAACTGCGAGCGCTCGTAGAAGCAGTTGTTTCCGACATCTTCGCGCGTTTGCTCGATGAGCAACTCGCCCAGTACCTGGCGCAGTCTGCCCCCTTCTGCGACGAAGAGCCTCAAGCCAGTCGCCTCGTAAGGGCTAACGCGAGAGTTATGAAGGTATCCGATCGTCACGCCGAATGCGCGCAAACCGGGTTGCAGCGTATAGCGGGCGGTATCGATGCCGAGATTGGTGAAGGCAATGGCATCCGATAGTATCGCTTCTTCCAGCCGCCGGCGACTCAGTATCCTGCCGCTGGCGGACGCGACGAGCAGCACCTCCAAGTCGAAGCTCTCCGGCGCATCGCCTTCAGGGTGCGCTACGCCAGCTGTGGGGACGGCGAGCGCGACGATGCTCTTGTGCGGATCGGCGGGCATCCGCTTGCACGCGCTAATGAGCGCGGAATCCGCGGCATAGCCCAGCCTGGCGGCCACATCCATCTCGATCCCCGCCCGGCATCGGCCGGGCTCTACCGGCGATGGCGGCGGCTCGTTGGCCTCCCGCTCAGCTTCGGCGGCCTTGGCGATCGTCCGTTCCCGTTCGGCGAGCGCCTGCCGCTCGCGCGCCTGTGCCGCGCAGATGCCCCAGGGGTCCGGCGCGTTGCGCGTGCCGGACGGGGGGCAGTCCTTGCCCAGCCCGGCGAGGATCTCCTGTCGCAGCGGTCCGGGGATGAGCGCGCGCAGCCCTGCGATGGATTCGAGCAGCGCCGCATCCTGTCGTTGCGCCGCCCGATCGTAGGTTTTCGACAACCAGTAGTAAGGCATGGCCCCGCAACTGGTCTGCTCGCGCTGGACCTTCTCCATGGCATAGCCGAACAGGAATTGCGGCGGCCATGTGTCGCTTGCGTACGCAGTAAAGGCGCAGCCGCTCGGCCCGGCAAAATCGCGTCCCAGTCTTGTCAAAAGCGCCGCGAGCGTCGTATCCATGTCCTCGTCCTTCGGTAGCGTCGCCCAGGGATCGACGAACGGGCGATCACCCATGCGCAGCTTGGAAAAACCGCGCTGAATCGAATCCAACTGCTTAAACGTTATGGATTGTTGCAGCAGCAGCCTCAGGGTCTTTTCCATCTCGCCCTCTGGCCACTGCGCCGACGCCTGCCGCAAGACGGGAAGCTTGACGGTCAGGAATGCGGTCTTGCGCAGGAGGATGCGGCGAAACCCTTGCAAGGCGGCCTCCTCGCGGGGCTTGATCCCGCCAGGCCCCCCGCGCGAGGACGGGGGAATCGGCTGCGTCTCGGCCAACTTAAATCCGGGCTCCAATTGCTTCACAATGGCGGGCAGCTGCTCGTGACGGGGGTTCAGCGAATACAGTGCATGCAGCCACACCAGACAACTGTCTGGCCCTGTGTCCGTGCAGTCATGCTGTAGCAGGAAGCGGCCGAGCTTCTGCTCCAGTATGGCCGCCGAGGTCTGACCGCGCGCCGTCTCGGGCGTTCCCGACCAGGGACCCGACCATTCTTCCTGCTGGCTGCGAACGCAACGGCCGAATGCCCCGCTATCGGCAGGCCAATAGGCATTGTATTCGACTATCCACAGCAGCGGGTCCTGGTGGTGAACGACCCATACGGGACCCGGCGTGCAGGCGACGAGTGCGGTCATGGCGCTGGCCTCGTCGGCCCAGGTTGCGTCGGCATACAAGGCGAGGCCGGTTGAACTTGCGGTCTTGGCGTCCGGGTCGATCGGCTTGCCGAAACCGCGCTCCGGATACCAGCGCGCCCAGCGTGCGATCACGTCGGAGGGACGCGCCCAAGGCATCAGTTCCCAGGCGCCCGCCTGGTCGATCAAGGTGGCCTTGGTGTTGCCGTCGAGCGCGGCGAGCTCCGGCATGACGAGCAGGCGCGTCAGCTTCCCGCGATCCAGCGAGTCCCATTCCAGACCGATCGGGTCCTCGTCGCGCCAGCGGCGTTTGGCCTCTGCCGCCACCGCGTGCAGCTCCTCGGGCGCCAGCGGCATCAGGGCGCCGGTCGGGGCAGGCGCTGGCTCCGACGCTGGCGCAAGCGACGCGCCGCCGACCGACAGTGCGCAGGCCAGTGCGATACCCCACTGCCGACGATCGGCTCCCGTGCGATTGATCTTCATCGGTGACTCTATGCCGCCAGCGGCGGCTACCGCGGAATGGGAACGATCTGGAACGACTGGAGATCGCGTATCGTCGCGCGTCGGCTGTCGATCGGAACGAGCGACAGCGGCGGATCGCTCGCCCAGGGGCGCGCGACGGACCAACGTCGGCTGGCGTCGTTCCAGATCGCCGTGTGGCGATAGGGTGCCGCGGGCAACACCAGGACGCGCCGATCGACCACCGCCAGATCCATCACCGAAAAGGGCACTATCGGAAAGTCCGGCAGCTTTTGCCTGCGCGTGAATGCCGCATCCGCGATCTCCGCGCGATAACCCCCGCCCGCATCCCAGCCTGTCAGGCAGAGCTTGAAGATGCGTCCGTTCGCCAGCTTGACCGCGCGCCCGCCGGGATAAGCGGCGCTGGGCCCAATCTTCCAGCGCCCGGTCTTGTCGTCGAAGATCTCGGTGGCACAGTCTGGACATGTCCCATCCGCCGCCACCGCCGAGGCGCGCGTCTGGCCGCCCAGTGCGACCAGGCGGCCGTCGGCCAGCTCGAGCAGCGTGGCCTGGTCCCGTCCCTGGTGCAGAGGCGCCAACGGCTGGGGCGCCTGGCCCGGGCGCCAACGCACCAGTCTGGTGGTCAACGGCGGGGCGGAGTCGCTGCGCCCTTTGAGCATATTGCCGCTGTCGAGATAGACAAAATCGCCGTTGCGGCGCACCAGCGCATCGTTTCTCGACCAGCGTGTGGCGATACCCGAGTTGCCGTTGTCCCAGTTTTGTCCGGTGGCAAAATGGATGGCCAGACCAGGGACCTCTTCCCAACGATCCTCGCGCGGAAAATAGCGGTACGACGGCTGTGCGGGCCGATCGATACATTGATCGCCTGGAGACGATGGGTCGCATCCGGGGGGCAGTCCGCCAAACGCGAGAATGGTCCGATCCTTAAGCTCCAGGCCCGACAGATAGTGCTTGATGGTCAGGTTGCGAACATGGCGCAGCGCCGCGGGCGGCGCGGTCATCTCCCATCGGCAGCCCCGGGTGTTGAAGACTACCGGCGGGGCGAGCTGCACCGGGTCGTCTTCCACACCTTCCAGGTCGGCCAAGGGTCCGCGTATATCCGCCGCCAAAAGCGCCAAGCGCAGCCCGGCGGAGTCCTCCGTCTCCCAGCTCAATGCGCCATCGTTCAGCCTGGCGATCAGCGCCGCGAATCGCCCCGGATCGAACGGCGGTTCCGGGGTACTGGGCTGGACACGTGCGCAGACCAGTGCGTGGTCGGCGTCGATGGGTGCCAGATCGTCCACCAGCAGACCGGCGGGAAGGTCCAGCGGGGCCACGAAGCGTTCCGCGACCGAGTCCCACCAGACCACGCGATGCAGCGGTCGGTCCGCGTCGTCGTGACCGGTTGCGACCACCAGGGTACCCGCGCCCAATCTGGCCCAAGCGGTGCCGACGGCCGTATGGAGCGGCCAGCTCGCGATCGGCGAGAAGCTGTTTTCCCGGGCCTTCCAGAGCTGTTTCCCGGTGCGGGTCGAGAGCAGATAGCGGTCCGCACCCAGCGTGACGAACCGGGGGTTGCGCGGGTCAGGCCAAGCCACCGTGGCATAGACGGCGGCCTGCTCGTCGTCCGCGCCAAGCTGCGCTTGCGGCAGTCCGGCCAGCGGATCGCTGCCGGCCGGTGCGAGCAGCGCAAGGACGAGCAACCAGCGTGTCGAAACGAATCGACCGATGCAACTCATGATACAGGTAAGGATAGTAGAGCCGGCGCAATCAGCAAAGGGGTCACAATCCGCTCAAAGGGGTCAGGTCTTGCGTTGTGCCTCTTGCTCTCTGCGAACGATGCGACTGAAAACGAAAAACCGACAACGCAAAACCGTTCCGTATACCATCCATGACACGGCATTCCGGCATCCTGCCGGAATGCAGCAGTTCCAAATTTGGGAGACAGCATCCAGCGTGGAGCCGTCGACGGGGCTGATGGTGGATGCGCTACGCTTATCCACCCTACAAAACCGGCGATTTTGTAGGGTGGATAAGGTGCGCCGCACGATGTTCGGGATTCAG
>NZ_CAIZIZ010000044.1 GCF_903933125.1 uncultured Lamprocystis sp.
CTGAATCCCGAACATCGTGCGGCGCACCTTATCCACCCTACAAAATCGCCGGTTTTGTAGGGTGGATAAGCGTAGCGCATCCACCATCAGCCCCGTCGACGGCTCCACGCTGGATGCTGTCTCCCAAATTTGGAACTGCTGAGGGCGACACGTGGAAGTTTACTCAACCAGTGGGAAAATATATACTAGCAGGTTATTCTTCCGGGGTAGCCGCCCCTTCGGAGTGCCTGAGCCATGCGCCTGATCCAGGAAGCACTGACCTTCGACGACGTCCTGCTCGTCCCTGCCCATTCCCGGGTGCTGCCCAACGAGGTCAGCTTCCACACCAAACTGACCCGTGAGATCGACCTGAAGATCCCGCTCGTCTCCGCCGCCATGGATACCGTCACCGAAGCACGACTGGCCATCGCCATGGCCCTGGAAGGCGGCATCGGTATCATCCATAAGAACATGAACACGGAACGCCAGGCCCGCGAGGTGCTGGCAGTCAAGAAATACGAGAGCGGCATCATCCGCGACCCGATCACCGTCAGACCGGACGTCACCGTCGGTGAGGTGCTGCGCCAGACTCGCGCCCACAATATTTCGGGCGTGCCGGTGACCGAGGCCGGCAAGCTGGTCGGCATCGTGACCGGCCGCGATCTGCGGTTCGAGACACGGATGGATGAACCGGTCTCGGCCATCATGACCCCCAAGGAACGGCTGGTCACGGTCATGGAAGGCGCCAGCCGTGATGAAGTGGTACGGCTGCTGCACCAGCACCGCATCGAAAAGGTGCTGGTCGTCAATGACCGCTTCGAGTTGCGCGGGCTGATCACCGTCAAAGACATTCAAAAAGCCAAGGATTTCCCCAAGGCGTCGCGCGACCACCATGAGCGTCTGCGCTGCGGGGCCGCGGTCAGCGTCGGCCGCGGCACCGACGAGCGCGTCGCCGCGCTGGTGGAAGCCGGGGTCGACGTGATCGTGGTCGACACCGCGCACGGGCACGCGCAAGGGGTGCTGGACCGCGTCGCCTGGGTCAAACGTCACTTCCCCGAGGTTCAGGTCATCGGCGGCAACATCGCTACCGCGGACGCCGCCCGCGCCTTGGCCGCTGCCGGGGCGGACGCGGTCAAGGTCGGCATCGGCCCGGGTTCAATCTGCACCACGCGCATCGTCGCCGGTGTAGGCGTGCCGCAGATTACCGCCGTGTCCAACGTGACCGAGGCGCTGGAAGGCACCGGCATCCCGGTGATCGCCGACGGCGGTCTGCGCTACTCCGGCGATGTCGCCAAGGTGATCGCCGCGGGTGCGCACAGCGTGATGATCGGCGGACTCTTCGCCGGCACCGACGAGGCTCCGGGCGAGGTCGAAATCTATCAGGGCCGCTCCTACAAATCCTACCGCGGGATGGGCTCATTGGGCGCCATGGGGGCCAAAGAGGGTTCCAGTGACCGCTATTTCCAGGAGGATGCCGAGAAGGACAAGCTGGTCCCCGAGGGCATCGAGGGCCGGGTCCCCTACAAGGGCAGCGTGCTCAACGTCATCCACCAACTGGTCGGCGGCCTGGGCTCCGGGATGGGCTACACCGGCTGCGCCACCATCGAGGAAATGCGGACCAAACCGCAGTTCGTGCGGGTGAGCAGCGCCGGGATGCGCGAGTCCCATGTGCATGACGTGCAGATCACCAAAGAAGCCCCGAACTACCGCATCGACAATTGAATGC
>NZ_CAIZIZ010000045.1 GCF_903933125.1 uncultured Lamprocystis sp.
CGCCGCGGGCCACGCCCGCCGATGGATGGCGGCTGGTCGCGACGATCGGCCGCCGCAACCCCCGGCTCAGCACACGCTTCGGCACCGCCGTGGCGTCACGTGCGGGGCCTGCGCCCAGCTGCAAAAATGGCCAAAGTCGAGATTACGCCACCCAAGTGGATCGAGGTCAAGCATTTGTTTGAAACCCGCCAGGACCTGCAACTGCCGGGGGTCAAGGGCGCTCTATGGGCTGCATACAACGCCGTCACCACCTTTGAAGACTATCGGGAAGCCCGCGACGACACCCGAGCCAAACGCCTGGACCGGGCGTGGTTCGGCAGCGGGGCGGACCTCAAGGTCAAGGCCCTGACCGAAGCTCTTCGGTTCGCGGCCTAGCGCGGCTTCGCGCGAGACTAAAATCCCAATAACCCCGATCGACGCCCATCGAGATTCGGAGACATACCCCATGAACGCTGCCCTTGACGACATCGTGCCCCTCGACTACCTGGACGGCCGCATTACCGTCCATCCGGACATCTGCAATGGGCATCCAACTATCCGCGGGCGGCGCATCACGGTCGAGACCATCCTCGGGTTCCTGAGCGCCGGCGAATCCCAGGATGAGATTCTGCTTCAGTATCCGTCGCTTGAGCCAGCGGACATCGACGCCTGCCTGCGCTTCGCCGCGGAGTTGATGGCTCACCGTTACACCTTGCAGCGAGTGGCCTGATGCTGCGTTTTTTGATCGACGTCAACCTGCCCTACCGCTTCTCGGTTTGGTCCGGGGACGCGTTTGCTCACATGCGCGACATCGGCGAGACCTGGACCGACACCAGAATTTGGCAGTACGCCCGGGAGCGGGACCTAGTCATCGTTACAAAGGATACGGACTTCTCCGATCGCGCGATGATCAGCACGCCGCCGCCTCGGGTCGTGCACCTGCGCTTTGGCAACATGCGGATGCGGGAGTTCCACGTTTTGATCTCTCGTCTGTGGCCGAGCATCGTCGATTTGAGCGCGGCGAATCGGCTGATTCGGGTCTATCAAGACCGTATTGAGGCCGTCGAATGACGGGGGGAACCCGAGCAAGTCAACGGGTATCTGGAAAGGCACTGCGGCATCGCGCGACTAAACCGCGCCAGCTCCAGCAATCGTCGCGTCCGCCGGGGCCGATCCCAGCCAACAACATTGCACCGCGCTGGGCGCGGTCTAATCCCCGCGCAACTCGATATGGTCCGACAACAGCAGGTCCTGTGTCGCGGTGACCACGGCCTGCAAGGGTCCGGTCAAGGCCGGCCGCGCGATCGACTCGCGGGTGACCCCCTCCGCGCGGCCGTAGAGGCTGAGTCGCAGGTGCTCGAGGGTGCGGACATGCAGTTGCAGGTCGGTCAGGATGCGCTCGAACTCGCTGCGGGTCGGGGCCGTGCCCAGCGCCTGAAACAACTCGGCAAGGGCGCCGAACAGCGGCAGCGCCTCAGCGCCCAGGCCAAATTCCGCGGGCGCATAGGCGACCTGCTGTTCGGACACCCGCCCCACCCAAACCCGAAAACTCGCCTTTTGGATGGCGTGGTAGAGCGGGGTTTCGGAAATCAGGAACAGCAGCAGGTGACGCGGGTTGGCGAAATACCGGCCGCCGCGCACCTCCCAGAAGCAATCCGCGATCAGCCGATGGATACGGATATGCTCACGGAAGTCCGCGGCCTGGAGCTGATCGAGGATCAGGACCGTCGGCTCACCCTCGCTTTGGGCGCAGGCCTCGCTGACCGTTTGATCCAGCGCGTCGATGGGCGGCTCGGTCCGACCCAGTTCGTCCTGGCTGGGCGGCAGGATCACCTCCGGCAGGGCCGGATGGGCCTCGGTGAAGTCCAGGTAAAGGCAGTGGGGAAACTCCAGTGCGCGCGCCAGTGCGGTGGCGAAGGCGGTCTTGCGGCGCTCGCCGTCACCTTCGATAGCGAGCGTGCGCAGGGTGCGGGTCGGGCCTTCGAGCACGCAACGGACCTGGAATTCGTAGTCGTCGTTCGACTCGAATCCGCACTGGGCCATTTTTTCGCGTAAGCTTGGCATTTGTTTTTTCATCGGAGACATTGTCAGAAAATTTTACACTCACTCGATCGACTTCTGGTGCTCCGTGTTTTTTCTGGCATTATATTATTGTTTAAATGCATAAAAATTCAGCCTGGCGTAATTTATGCTTAACTAAAACGTAAGCACCGATAGTCGACGCCGCTCGCTCCAAACTTTGGATCAAACGCATGAAAAAGCAGATTCAGCTTGTCCTGGCCCTAGCCGGTCTTCTCACCTTTGGATCCGCCAGCGCCTTGATCATCGACTCCTTTGATTTTCCTGCGGATGGTGACCTCGTCGGGATTCGGAACGGCGCCGCATTTCCAAGGCTGACCACCACGACACTAGACGTCGGCGACCGTTTCATCGGCACCTCCCGCACCCTCTCGGTAACCTCCACCACCCCTGTATCTGCACAAAGTACAGGGGAACTCAATGGGCTCACACCTGACGCCCTCGATATGCAAAACTCTGTCGTGGCGATCGGCACGTTCACGGTCAGTTGGGACGGTATCGACCACATCGACCTGACTGAGAACGGTACGATTCTCGGTTTCCAGCTGACCATTCCAGAGGCCATCGACAACCCCCTGATCGTGACCTTCAGCGCCGGTGCCGCGAGTGTCACCAGAACCTTCCCGAACGGCACCCAGGGTAGCGGTTTTTTCATTCCTTTCGGCAATCAAGACTTCTCCGACGTCACGCGCTTGACGGCCAGCTTCACGGGTTCTGCGGGCTGGGATGCCGTTGTTCAGTTGATCGGAACCGCCCCAATCCCGGGCACCTTACTTCTGATGGGTGTCGGCCTCCTGGGACTGGCGCGCTGGGGCAAACGCGCCGGAGGACAGGGCTGATCCGACCGTTCAGATCGGTCTGGGCGCGGACTCACGGCAGCCCAACACCATCGCCGCTTATCCGGTTTGCGACGCTCCGATCTTCGGTTAAGGTAAGCTGAGGGGCGCGTAATGCGCGATCCGGACTGTGGCACTTGTGCACTTCGGGATCGCGGCCCGCGCCAAACCCGTTCAGCACCTGAGATCACACGTCTATGCCCTGCATTGCCCGCCTGCGCACCGCCCTGGCCGCCGCGGTAATTGCGCCCTATCTGTTGTGCATCCCGGTCATCAGTCAGGCGGATGCCATTGATGACGCCACGTCGTCCTGGCAATCCGGGGATGCCCGCACCGCAATGATCCTGCTCCGCGACCACCTGGAGCGAAACGGGCCGAGCGCCACTGCACGCCTGCTCCTGGGACGCGTCTATCTCGACCAGTTAGCGGGGGCCGCCGCTGAACAGTCGTTCCGGCAGGCAATCATTGATGGTCGATTCGAGCCGACGGACTATCCGGTAGAGCTGGCCGAGGCGCGGCTGCTGCAAGGCAAGTTCACGCAGGTCATCGAGGACCCCGCGACCTTGGCCGCCTCCGATCCGGCCGATCGGGCGCAACTGCACGCCATTCGCGGTGAAGCCTATCTGGCACTGGACCAACAGGAGCAAGCCGACACCGAGTTCCACATGGCCTTGGGGTTCGTCCCGAACCATGCCCGGACGCTGCTGGGTCAAGCCAAGCTGGCGCTGATGCAGGGCAGTCCGGAGCGCGCGCGGGACGTTCTGGACCATGCCGTGGCGCTCCACCCGCATGATGCGCGCGTCCTGGAGTCGCTGGGCGAGGCCCAGTTCGGTGACGGACAGTTTGTCGAAGCCGACGCGGCCTTCACCGAGGCGATCGGCTACGGCCGCAGTGACTGGATGGTCCAGTACAAGCGCGCCATGACCCGCCTGGAACTTGGTCAGTTAGATCTGGCCGCGGCGGATATCGCGGCAGCCGCTCAGCAGAGTCCCAATTTTCCGGGGCTCAACTATGCCCGCGGCATTCTGCTGCTTAAGCAAGAACAACCGGAACAGGCCCTGGCTGACCTCTTGCTGTACTTACGCGAGCGGCCCAAAGACCCCCAGGCAGCCTATCTGGCCGGAACCGCGCTCTACCAATTGGGCCGTTACCATGAGTCCGAGGAATATCTGGAGCGTGCTTACCGCGCCGCTCCGGAAACACCGACCCGCGCCGCCGCCCTGGCCGCGGTGCGGCTTGCGCGCAAGGATTTCGCGGGTGCCGAGGCCCTGTTGCGGCCCTTTGCCGATCAGCCGGACGCGGCCCCCGGAATCCAGGAACTCCTGGGTCAGGCGGTCCGGGGCCAGGGTCGGGCGGCTGAGGCACGCGACCTCCTGACCGCGGCGGTCACCGCGCGCCCTGACGGCGCCATGACCCGCTTGCGGCTCGCCGAATCCATGCTGGCGGCCGGGGATCCGGTCGGCGCCGAGCCGGAACTGCGGGCGGTGCTGCAGGCGAGCCCTGCGAATCAAATCGCCCGGCTGATGCTGATCCGGATCTACCTGGAGAAGCCGGACCCCAAGGCTGCGCTGACCGAGGCCGAGGCCCTGATCGCCATCGCTCCGAACGATGCCCGCGCCCTGAATGCCCTGGGCCTTGCCCATCAAGTCAATGGTGACCCGACGGCGGCACGCACCGCCTTTGCACGCGCACTGAAAAACGACCCCGGTTTTGCCGACGCGGCCTTCAATCTGGTCGCCGCCGCGCGGCGCGAGCCTGATCCCCAGGTCGCCGGGGCACTGTGCGAACAGGTGCTGGCCGCCCAGCCAGGGCACGCCAATGCCATCTTGCTGCTGGCCCAACTCGAGGTCACGGCGGGCCGGCGTAAGGCCGCGCTCGACCGCCTGAGCGAGGCGCTCGCCAAGGAGTCGGGGAACCTGGCACTGCGGCTCAACCTCGCGCGCGGTTATCTGCCGCGGGCGCGATCCCCGCCGCGCAACGCATCCTCAAAGACCGACCGCAGACCGCAGCCGCCGACCCCGCTTTCCTGATGGTGCAGGCGCAAGCCGATCTGGCGGCCGGCCAGACCCCCGAGGCCATCCAGACCCTGGAATCCCTGATCCAGTTGCAGCCGAATTCGGCGCCGGTCCGCTTCCTGCTCGCGACCGCCTATGCCGCGACCAACCGGGTCTTGGAGATGCAATGGCAGTTGCTGGAAGGCTACCGGATCGATCCCCAATCCCCGTTGGCGACGGAGACCCTGGATCGCGTGGCCGCCGCCTTGCCGGATTCGCCGTTCAAGAATCTCCTCGTGAATACGCTTCAGGACCAGACCGGCGACAGCGCCGCGATTCTCCTGTTGCAGGCCCGTCTCGCACTTGCCGCGGAGCACTATCCGGACGCCCTGAGAATACTTGGTGATCTGGTGCAGGCGAGGCCGGACGATCGCGCGCTCTTCATCGAGTTCCTGAACGCCCAGGTCAAGGCCGATGAACTTTTTCCCGCGAGTCAGACCGCCCAAGCCTGGGTCGGCGCCCATCCCGACGATCATGAGGCCCGCGGTTTGCTGGCCCAGATCGACGCCCGGCGCGGGCGCGTCGCGCAAGCCCTCCAGACCTACCGTGAACTGCTGCGGGAAGACCCACAAAACGCAAAATACAACAACAACCTGGCAATGCTGCTGATCGACCGGGAGCCGGCCGCGGCCGTCACCTACGCACGCGCCGCCGCCGCGGTGGCACCGCAGGACCCGGCGGTGGCGGACACTCTGGGCCTGGCGCTGCTCGCCGCCGGTGACGCTCAGGGCGCGGTGCAGGCCTTGGCCAAGGCGTATGCCGCCCTGCCCCAAGAGCCCACCGTCGCCTTCCACTACGCCCGCGCCCTGGCGGCGGACGGGGATCCGGCCCAGGCCCATACGGTGTTACTGACGATCACGGATCTCGCCTTTCCGGAGCAGGCGCAAGCGCAGGAGTTGCTCAGACAGCTTGCGCCCTGAACAGCCGCGGACGGTCCGCATAGCGGACCCTACGGTAACGTCGTGACCTGTAGGGTCCGCTGTGCGGACCGACGACCGTGCGAATCGCGCGATGGCCGGTCTTATGACCAAGGCCAGCCCGCCGGACTCAGGCGGCCGGCAGCACCATAGGGCTGCGCTTTTGCGGGTTGGCCCGAAACAGCACGGCAACATTGCCGATGCGGGTGACGAGCACCGACCCGGTGCGCTCGACCATCGGGGTGAGGATGGCATCGCGCAGCGCCCGGTCACCGACGTTGATCTTGACCTTGAGTAACTCATGGTGACTCAGCGCCAGTTCGAGCTCCGCCAGCACCGCCTCGGTGAGTCCCGCCTGGCCGACCATGACCACCGGTTTCAGCGGATGGGCCTCGCCCCTGAGCCAACGCCGCTGCCCCGGTGTGATCGTCGGCGTGATTGCCGGAGTGATCGCCGGCGTGATTGCCGGAGTGATCGAGCTTGAGATCGCCATCATGAGTTTGTATCCGTAAGTCGCGCCGATGCGTTGAGTCCGCCGCCAAACAAAGGTTTACGCCGGATCAGTCGGATCGGGCACCGGAACCGGCGCTGGCGCGGGGGTGAACAGGTCGGCGCCGACCTGATCGAGCTGCTGATAAACCCGCCGCACCCAAACCTTCACCCGCTGGCGGTCCATGAGGCCCAGGCCGGAGTCGCGGTTGTGGGTCGCGGCCCACAGACTGGTGCCCTGATGATCGATCTTACGCATGGTGCCGGCGTGCAACTCGGGCAAGTCGATGACCGCCGCCCCCAGCCACTGGGCACGGGTCCGGACCGGGGACGATTCGAAGGCGGAGAAGTCCTTCCCGCGGCCATAGTTTTTCACCACCACATAGGAAGCCGCGTGGTCGTAACGCTCAAACAGGGCGTCGAGCAGGGCGATGCCGTCGGCGCCGTCGTCGAGCACATGCCAGAACACCACCGGAACCTGCTCGTCCGCGGCCAGGCGGAGCAGATCGTTCTGCTCGATCCAGCGGTGCAGCGGCAGCGAGGTCTGGGCGGCCAGGTCCACCAGGACATCCTGATCGGCCGCCAGTGCGGCCTCCATCAACTGATCGGCGCTCTCGAACTCATCCAGCGCGATAGGCCGGCTGAAACCCGCGTAGAAGCGCAGCAGGGCGCCGTGTGAACGGTCGGTATCGAAGGCGGTAAAGGGACGCTGGTGATCAATGTGATACTGGGTCAGGAGCCGCGCCAGGACGGACTTGCCGACCCCGCCCTTCTCACCGCCGACGAAATGGATCTTACTCATGCTGTCGCCTGTCTGTGTGTAAATGGACTCGGCGAGCGGAGACTCGCCGGGGCCGCATGGTAGATCCTCGAGCGGCCGGCTTCCAGCAGCCGGAGTGATCTTCAGCAGTCGTCGGTCCTGACCATGGTTCCGGCCAGTGCCTGTGAAGCGCGAACTGAAGGCTCCCGTCCCCCGTGGGAGCGGCGTCCCGCCGCGATGCGGTGCCGCGGTAACCTCGAACGCTGCGGCTGCGCGCCCGGCCCCATCGCGGCGGGACGCCGCTCCCACGGGGTCGCTACGCGACTTTCACGGCAAAATCCCCGGCGACCGACGACCGACGGATCGTCTCAATCCTCGAAGCGTCCGACACCCGGTATGTTCACCTGATCCTCGCTAAAATCGCCGGTATCCGCCCCGCGGTGGCAGGCCTGACAATTGCCGAAGCTGCCGACCTTGGGGTTGTTCTTGACGTAGCGCACCGGAACTTCGTCGTGCTTGCGCTGAAAATACGCCGTTTGGGTGATCCGCGGCGGCCCTTCGCCCTGAATCGGACGCGCCGCGAAGGCGCGTGAGCGGACCCGGTCGTTGCGGTCCGCGGCGTTACCCTCGAGGTAGGTGAGCAGTTCGGCAGTGACCGCCGGGTCCAGCGTGGCGTCGTCGCCGAAGTGATTGTCCAGCGTGCCCATGACCTGCGCCCAGGACGCGGCGGGCAGCAGCCCCGGCTGGTAGGCGAAGTGGCAGCCGCCGCATTCGGCGCGATAGTGCGCGTTGGTCACCCGCGCCAGGTCGCCGCGGGCCATCAGACCCTTGCCTTCACGATGGCCCTTGCGGTCGCCGTCGTCATCGTCGTGCTCGCTCCAGGCGAGACCGCTCGCCCCGAGGGCGATCAGGGCCGCGCCCGCGGCGGCAATGAATGCCTTACTCATCAGTTCGATCTCCGGTTGTTGCATCTCAAAGCGACTGGATGTACCGCACGAAGTCGCCTTTCTCCTGCGGCGTGCAATCGCGCCCCAGGGTCCAGCGGCAGTTGCGGCCGAACCACTTCTCCACCTTGGCGGGGTCCGTCAGCCGCTCGGAATTGGCGGAAACGGCCAGGGGCTCGATGGGTTTGCCGGTCGTCGCATGCTTGCCGGACTTGGTCAGGTCCGTTCCGTGGCAGGTGACACAACTGCGCTGTTCGCCGGACCCTTCCGGCTGGTGTTTCGCGGTCCAGGCACGCGCGCCGGCGGCAGCGCTGAAGGGGCCGGCGCCTTGCCCCTGATAGGTTGCAAGCAGATCGTCGCCGGTGGCGGCGGACACCAGAGGGGTGCCCAGACCGAGGCCGACGGCCAGTGCGAATACAGTCATTGTTGTCGAATTCATTGAGATACTCCTCTCTTGTAACCATCGATCATGCCGCGGATCAGGTTTTCGCGGTGTTGCAGGCTGGCCAGGACGACCCCCAGCAGGTGGAGGGGGATGAGACACAGGGTCGCGTTAGCGACGAACTCATGGACTTCCGCCAGATCATGCGCCGTCGCCGCCGAGACCCCCTGCAGATACGGGGCCAGGGGTCCGGCGAACTCTCCGGCACCCAGCACGGCCATGCCGGTCAAGGCGGTCGCAGTGACCCCCGCCAACAGCGCGATCACCATCGCCGCACCGGCCGGGTTATGACCCAGATAGCGGGCGGCCCGACCGCGCAGGACATCCCCCAGATAGGCCAGGGTGACCCGCGGACCGCGCACGAAATCCCACCAACGGGCGTGGCGGGGACCGATCAGGCCCCACAGCAACCGCGCACCGATCAGGGTCAGCGCGATGTAGCCGGCCCAGGTGTGGAGCCCCAGCAGTTCATCCTCGGTCAGAAACGCAATCAGCACGGCGGCGCCGAGCGCCCAGTGGAAGAAGCGCACAAAAGGGTCCCAGATACGCACGCGATCCGCCGACAGCGTCGCGGTAGCGCGCGGCCCCTGCTGGCCGGCGGCATGTTCGTTGGTGTTATTCATCGTGGTCGATCGCTCCCGGCAGGTTTGGCCGCTGGTTCGACACGCGATTCGATCCAGCGGTTACACTGTGCCGCAACGACCATGAACGCCGACTGAGCAGAACTGTCAGCGGATTGACAGGATGGATTGGCCTACAATCCAAGGTCATGCCGACCCATCACTTCCGCCTGATCATTGGTTTGCCGCTGCTGCTGGCAACTGGGTGGTCCACCGTGCATGGGGCCCCCCATGAATGGGAAGACGATGATCACAGTCATGATCGCGCCCGACGGGCCACGGAGCGCGGTGAGATCCTCAACCTGTCCGAGGTCTACCGGCGGGTCGCCGCCAAGGTTCCAGGCCGTGTACTTGAGGCGGAACTGGAGCGGGAGTACGGGCGCTGGGTCTACGAGCTGACGATCCTGGACCCGCGGGGTCGGCTCCAGGAGATCGAACTGGATGCGCGTACCGGCGTGATCCTGGACCATGAGGAGGAAAAATAATGCGTATCCTGGTGGTGGAGGATGACCCTCGTACCGTTGATATCCTGATCCGCGCGCTGACCGCCGCCGGTTATCTGGCGGACCACACGGGTGATGGTGAAGACGCCTGGTTTCGCGGCGATACCGAACCCTACGCGGCGGTGATCCTCGACCTGGGGCTGCGGGGCATGGATGGGCTCGCGGTGCTTAAGCGCTGGCGCGCCGCCGGCCGCGACCTGCCGGTGCTGATCCTCACCGCCCGCGGGGATTGGAGCGAGCGCGTGGAGGGGATCGATGCCGGCGCCGATGACTACCTGCCCAAGCCCTTCCGGGTGGAAGAACTGCTGGCGCGCCTGCGCGCCATCCTGCGGCGTGCCGCCGGACAGACCTCGCCGATCCTGCGGGCCGGCGGACTGGCTTTGGACACCCGACAGATGGGGGTGAGCCTGGACGGCATCCCGATCCATCTCTCGCCCCAGGAATACCGTCTGCTGTGTGTCCTGCTGCATCACAAGGGCTCGGTGGTCTCGCAAGGCGAACTGGCCGATCAGATCTACGCCGACGGCATCGAGCGCGACACCAACGGCGTGGAGGTCCTGGTCGGCCGGCTGCGCCGCAAACTCGGCGCCGATCTGATCCAGACCCGCCGCGGCTTCGGGTACCTGATGGACGATCCCGACCACGCATCCACTCACGATCAATGACGCGTCAAGAACGAGAAACGCAAAACCAACAACGACGGGTAGAGACAGCCACACAATGACCCGCCGCTCACTGCGTTTTCGACTGCTCCTGGCGGCCGCCCTGTCGATCACTTTAGCCCTGGTCGCCGCCGGGGTCGGGCTCACGGCGCTGTTCGAACACCATGTGACGCGGCGGCTGGAGGCGCAGCTCGACGAGACCCTGGGCCAGATTCTGGGACACCTGGGCACCACCCCGGGTGGACGTCTGCGGTTCGATCCGATCCTGGCCGATCCGCGTTTCCAGACCCCCTTGAGTGGACTCTACTGGCAGATTCAGGACGAGGATCGGCCGACTTTGCTGCGCTCACGTTCGCTGTGGGACGTGGTGCTGGACCTCCCTGCGGACGTCCTGCCGGACGGGGCGCTGCACCGTCATCAACTGCCCGGGCCCGCCGGCCAGTCGCTGCTGGTCTTGGAGCGTGGGGTGCTGTTCCAGGTCGGGCCGGACGAGCGGCGGGTGCGGGTGGCCGTCGCCCTGGACCGGCGGGAGTTGGCCCAAGCGGGTCGCGACTTCGCCGCCGACATCGTCCCCTATCTGGTGTTGCTGGGCGCGGTGCTGTGCCTGGCCGCCTGGGGCCAGGTCCGCATTGGCCTGGCCCCGCTGGACGCCGTGCGGCGGGGCGTGCGCGCGATCCGCTCGGGAGAGGCGCAGCGCCTGCCGGCCGATTACCCCGACGAGGTTCAGCCGCTGGCCGAAGAGGTCAACTCGCTGCTCGATGCGCAGGCACAGGCGATCGAGCGCGCGCGGGCCTGGACCGCTGACCTGGCCCACGGCCTGAAGACCCCGCTGGTGGTGCTGGCGGCCGATGCCGAGCGTCTGCGCGACCTGGGTCAAACCGAGTTGGCGGACGATCTGGACGGACTGGCCCAAACCATGCGCCGACGGGTAGATCGGGAGTTGATTCGCGCCCGTGTGCGGGCACGGGCCGGCGCCCGCGCCGACGCCCGCGAAGGCGTCGGCCCCGCGCGCCGGGCGAGTGAGCCGCGGGCGGATCTGCCTGACACTTTGAGCCGCGTGGTCCGCGCCCTGGAGCGCACCCCCAACGGGTCACGCCTGCATTGGGAACTGGACTGTCCCGACCGGATATCGGTGGCGATCCTCCCCGAGGACTTGGCCGAACTCCTGGGCAACTGTCTGGAAAACGCGTCCAACTGGGCGAGCACGCGGGTGCGGGTGCGGACCGAGACCGGTGACCGCATCAGGGTGCAGATCGAGGACGACGGTCCCGGTGTCCCGGACGACGACCTGAAGGACTTGGGCCAACGCGGCTTGAGATTGGACGAGCGCATTCAGGGCTCCGGTCTGGGCCTGGCCATCGCGCAGGACATCTGCGACGCCTACGGCGGCGACCTGGCCTTCGGCCGCGCCGACTTGGGCGGATTCGCGGTGACCCTGCGCCTGCCCTAACCGTCGGGCGTGATATAGCCTGCGGCCGTGAGAACCGGATGTAGGGGCGGGTTTCAAACCCGCCCCTACACCAAGGGTCTGTCTGGATATCAGGTACAAGAAGGCGACCGGCCGGGCGGCCTGAGACCCAAAGCACGGCACTTGACACGGAACGGCGTGCTTGGCACGGCCATCGAGACCGCCGCACCGCCGAGAAAACACAACGGTCGGCCGTCCACCCGCGCGGCCTTAGAGTAAACTGCGTGTCATCTCGCGAGGCCGGACCAATCCGACGCCCCCGCGCTGTCGATATCACCGATAAGTAACATCCTGTCCCCTAAACCTGGTCGAAGAGGTGTCAAATGGCCACTCCCAATTATGCGTTCGAGAAGCGTCAACGAGACCTTGCCAAGAAGCAGAAGAAGGAAGAGAAGCGCAAGCGGAAAACCACACCCAGCGACGACCAACCGCAAGCGATTGAGGAAACGGTCGAGCCGCAATCGGACGACGACACGACGAGCACCTGATCCGGTGACAGCGCCCCTGGCCTAGCGCCACTGCAAGCGGCCAACCGCCGCCGGGCGCCGGGCCATCCGGCGCTCAGGCGCGCGTCTTGCGGGGTCCGCCGTCGTGAATCGCCGGACCGGACGCGTCAGTCGTCCCCGCCGAAGATTTCAGCGAGCCAGGAGCCCCGCCGCCGGTTTTGGTGCTGCCCATGCCCCCGGTCGTGATCGCCGACGGAATACCGTTCCCGATCATGATCGTGATCATGGTCCTTCTCACGGTGACGATCATGGTCGTGGTCGGACCGTGCCGGCCCAAAGCCGGGAAGATTTCCGCCCAGGAAACTGACACCCGTTGCCGGGCCCGGCGCGGGCGCCTGACCACCGACCCCATCGGGCTGCCGGCTCATCGCGATCAGTTTTTCCAACTCGCCCCGATCCAGCCACATCCCTTTACATCCGGGGCAGATGTCGATAGAAACGCCAAGGCGCTCGACTTCTTTCATTCGCTCGTCGCATACGGGACACTGCATTGCATTCTCTCTCAATTTGATTGGCATTCGGTCTAAGGACTCGGATCGGGGCTGACATTGGCGCAATAGTCACTGCGCGCTGCATCCGATCCGTGGATGCCACATGTCGATGCCCGACTTACTTGCGCTTAACGCACGAAGGGATCCCAGACGCGCACGCGCTCAGTTGCGTCGGGAGCGGGCGCCAAATGGCGCGGTGTCAGGTCACCAAGCGCTGCAGTGGTATCGGCGGGGTTGGTCATTGACGATCTCCTGGGAAGGTGTGCGGTCGCGTCGGGACTCTGTCGAAGGCCCAAGCCAACCGGGATCCGGTCCTTACGCGGCCGGGCTCGGAACCTAATCTAACGCGACACCCATGAAGACCCTCTGTCGGGAGTTGTCAGCGAACCGTCAGCAATGCGGGCCGATAATGACGCTCAGCAGAGGCCGCGAAGCACAAGTGCACAGGAGCAACAACCCATGGGTCAGGAAACGGTCGACAGTCCTCCGTCGCCGGCAGTCGCCGCGCTGTCCGCGGACCAGACGGGGCGACTCCTGCGCCTCGCCACCTATGCCTCGGTGAGCACGGCCGTGCTACTCATCCTGGCCAAGCTCGTGGCTTGGATCATGACCGGCTCGGTGAGCGTGCTCGCCTCCCTGGTGGACTCCACCATGGACGCGGGTGCCTCGCTGGTGAACCTGTTTGCCGTCCACTGGTCGCTCATGCCACCGGACACTGAGCATCGATTCGGCCACGGCAAGGCCCAGGCACTCGCCGCGCTGGGGCAAGCGACCTTCATCGCCGGCTCCGCTGGTTTTCTGCTCCTCCAGGCCGGCGAGCGACTGCTGCATCCCCAACCACTGGCGGAACTCGGCGTGGGCTTCGCGGTGATCGCGCTCGCCATCGCCGCGACCCTGGCCCTGCTCGCCTTCCAACATCATGTCATTCGCCGCACCAATTCCCCGGCGATCCGGGCGGATGCGCTCCACTACGCGACCGATCTCGCCACCAACCTGGCGACCATGGGCGCCCTGGCCCTGGCCTGGGCCGGCTGGCCCGGTTTCGACCCCCTGTTCGGGCTGGGCATCGGTGCTTATGTATCGTATAGTGCCTGGCAGATCGGCCGGGAGGCGGTCCATCTCCTGATGGACCAGGAACTCCCGGAGGACCAGCGTCGGCACATCGCCGCGCTGGCGGCGGCCGTGCCTGGGGTGCGCGGCGTTCATGGGCTGCGCACGCGCCAGTCCGGTCAATCCGCAATCATCCAGCTCCATCTGGAGCTGGATGACGACCTGCCGCTGGCCAGTGCCCACCGCCTCGCATTGGACGCCGAGGCAGCGATTCGCGCCCACTTTGCGGGCGCCGACATCACCATCCATCAGGATCCCGCAAGCCTCGGCGTGGAGTCGGACGACATCGCGGAACATGCCGCGAACGCCAGCCGCCACGCTCGAACGGCTGTTCCCCCTGCGGCTTCGCCGCCCATCTGCTCCCTTTAACCGACCCAATAGCGTACCAAGGAGATTCAGTATGCGTCTGAAAGCCACTCTGCTGCTCGGCAGTCTCATGACCCTCGGCATCGCCAATCCGTCCCTCGCGGCCGATTGGCAGGTCTTACCCGATCAAGCCCCATTCCCGGCCGATAACCCCCCGAACGAAGCCAAAATCGAACTCGGCAAGATCCTGTTTTTCGATCCGCGGTTCTCCGAGCACGGCACCCTGTCATGCAATTCCTGCCACAATGTGATGGCCGGCGGGGACGACAACCGCCCCAACTCCATCGGTATGCACGACGCCCGCGGCGGGCGCAGCGCACCGACGGTCTGGAATGCGGCCTTTTACTCGGTCCAGTTCTGGGATGGGCGCGCCGCCACCCTGGAGGATCAAGCGAAGGGACCGGTGGCCAACCCCATCGAGATGGGCATGGCAAGCCTGGATGAAGCGATGGCCCGGGTCGCCCAGATTCCCGGTTACCAGCCGCTGTTCGAGGCCGCCTTCCCGGGCGAGACCAACCCGCTCACCGGCGACAATGCAGTCAAGGCGATCGCCGCCTTCGAGCGCACCCTGATCACCCCCAATTCGCCCTATGACCGCTATGTGAAAGGCGACGCCGCGGCCATGAACGCGCAGCAGATCCGCGGCATGGAGACCTTCGATACGCTGGGCTGCACGACTTGCCATTCGGGGGCCAATTTCAGCGGTCCGACACTGCCCATCGGAACCGGTTTCTTCATGAAGTTTCCCACCTATCCGGGCAGTACCTATGACGTCGCCTACAAGCTGAGCAAGGATCCGGGCCGCTACGAGGTGACCAAGAAAGAGGCCGATCGGCACCTGTTCCGGGTACCCACGCTGCGCAACGTCGCCCTGACTGCACCGTACTTCAACAACGGCCAGGTACCCACCCTGGACAAGGCGGTACAGGTCATGGCCAAGGTCCAGTTGAACAAGGACCTCACCGAGGCCCAGACCGCGGACTTGGTGGCCTTTCTCAACGCGCTGACCGGCGAATTCCCGGAGATGACGCTGCCGCGTCTGCCGGGAACACCGAACATGAGCGTGATCCCGCCGGTTGACCCGCACCTGAAGGTCAAGGCGCATCGTTAGGCGCTTCTCGTTCCCACGCTCCAGCGTGGGAATGCCGTCCGGCCGCTCCAGCGGCCGGTGGCACCACTTGAACATCCCGTAGGGTACGCATCGCGTACCCGCCAAGCCGCAGCCACTGCGGGGACTCGGCGCGAGACGTGTACAATGCGCCGATTTATTGCGATCACGCTCCGCCACGATAGAGTTGCGCGGGATTGGCATCAACGAATCGGGCCATCGCCTCCTCAATTGAGGAGGCTCCTGAGATCAGTCGCTCCTCTCCGATCCGGAGAGCGCTGTTGGCGGCGTTATAGCCAGGCTCTGCCATCCGCCGATTCCCAACCCATGCCGCGCCGCCCCTCCTGCGGAACGGCGCCTTCACCGGCAGCTGGTTAGTATTCTCAAGACGTGTGATCGCATATGCATTCATCGGTTCGCGCTCCTATCGTTGCGTTGAAAGCGACCCGGCCGCGACTGATCGCGACCTTGGGTGCAGATTAACGCCGCGCGGTTGACCGCACCCTGTGCGGTGTTGTCAGCCAACCATCAGGAGGCGCGGATGCTGCCGGCTATACTGTCAAGACAAAGAACCGCGGCGCGAGCAGCGCCCATGGCAGTTATAGCCGTCGGACGTGATAACCGGACGTAAGGGCAGGTTTCAAACCCGCCCCTACACCAAGGGTCGGTTTGGATATCAGGTACGAAGGCTATCAAGGGGCCGGCGCAGCGCCACTCGCAGACCGGCAATCAACTTCGGGGGTACAGGTGCCTTAGCAGTTCGCTGAACTGATTTCAGGCATTTCATAGGGGCCATACCATGCACCTTGATGACGCCTCCCTGCCCATGAGCTGTATCGGCTGCGCTGCGGCCGGAACGCTTCCCGGACTCTTCCGGCAGCGGGTCGCGCAGTCTCCCGCGGCAGTCGCCTACCAGCAGTACGAGGACAAGACCTGGCGTGACTTCACCTGGTCGGAGGTTGCGGCACGCGTCGCACGCTGGCAACAGGGACTGGTGGGCGAAGGGCTGCAACCCGGCGACCGGGTGGCGCTGAGCCTGCGCAACAGTGTCGACTGGGTCTGCTTTGACCAGGCCGCGCTTAGTCTCGGCCTGGTACCCGTGCCACTCTACACCACCGACAGCCCGGACAATCTGGCGCATATCCTCGGCGATTCCGGAGCGCGTCTACTGCTCCTGGATTCCGACCGCCGCTGGTCGGCCCTCGCCTCCAGGCGTCAATGTTTCCCGGATGTGCAGCGCGTGCTCTGCCTGCTGCGCGAAGCCCCGACCAACGATGAGAGCGTCCGGTACCTCACCGACTGGCTGCCCGACACGGCCGCCGCGGTGCCGGAGCAGGTCGCTGCACCGGACTCCCTGGCCACCATTGTCTACACCTCAGGGACGACCGGAAGACCCAAGGGGGTGATGTTGTCGCATCGCGGCATCCTCTGGACGGCAGAGGCCGTGCTGCGCCGCATTCCGGCCTGGCCCACGGACAGCTTCCTCTCCTTCCTGCCGCTGGCGCACGGTTTTGAGCGCACGGTCGGCTATTACCTGCCTATGATGGCGGGGAGCCGGATCAGCTTCGCGCGCTCGGTCGAGTTATTGCGCCAGGATCTGCTGATCGTGCGCCCGACCGTGTTGCTCGCTGTGCCCAGGGTGTATGACAAAATTTACCTGGCCATTCAGTCACGGCTTGGCGAACGGGGTCTCAAACGGCGGCTGTTCGACACCACCGTGGACCTGGGTTGGCAGCAATTCCGCGCGCGCCAGGGGCAGGTTCCGGCGCTCGGAGTGCTCCAGCGTCTGACCTTGCGCCTGCTGCGGCGCCTGGTTGCCGCGCAGGTGCTGGATCGACTCGGCGGTCGCCTGCGGGTCGCCGTCAGCGGCGGTGCGCCCCTTTCGCCGGTGGTGGCGCGCTTCTTCATCGGGCTCGGACTGCCGCTCACCGAGGGCTATGGGCTCACCGAGACCTCCCCCGTGCTGAGCAATGCCCGACCGGAGGACTGCATACCGGGTTCTGTCGGTCGCCCCTTGTCCGGACTGGAGGTCCGGATCGGACCGGCGGGCGAACTGCTCGTCCGCACGCCCGGGGTGATGCTGGGCTACTGGAACCACCCCGAGGCGACCGCCCGCATGATCGATGCCGATGGATGGCTGCACACCGGCGATGTGGCCGACATTCGGGATGGGTCGCTCTACATCCGCGGACGACTGAAAGAGATTCTGGTCACCTCGGCGGGCGAGAAGGTGTCTCCCGTCGAGATGGAGATGGCCCTGACCATGGATCCGCTGTTCGCTCAGGCCATGATCCTGGGCGAGGGACGCCCCTATCTGGCGGCCTTGCTGGTACTGGAGCCGGACCTCTGGGCGCCCTTGGCCGAGCGGCTTGGGCTCGATCCGCGGGCGCCGACCGCGCTGCACCATCCGACGGCCGTCGCTGCCGTGTTGGCCAGGGTACGGGAGCGTCTCCGGCCGTTCCCGGGCTACGCTCAGGTACGCGCGGTACACCTGAGCCTGGAGCCCTGGACGATTGAGAACGGTCTCGTCACACCGACCACCAAGGTGAAGCGCTACGACCTGGAGGCCCGGTTCGCCCCGGTTATACGTCAGCTCTACCGGCATCGGGAGGTGCCACAGGATCCGGCTTGATTGGAGGACACAGAAACGCGCAGGGCACGCCGGATGTTGGTTCGGCTTTGCCCGAAACGTCCTAAGGGAATGTTCGGGAACGGATCGACCGACGTGTGGGGGCGATTGTAGGGGCGACTGTAGGGGCGACTTCAGTCGCCCCTTTAAACCCTGGTCTCTCAGGCATGCGCCGTCTGGATTTTTATTCCCGGAAATCGCCCAAGGTCACATGAGTGGCTCGACCCTATCTGCCCGCGGACAGCGCTCGCCGCGCTCGACGAGGAATCGGACCCGTTGGCCTGTCGTCAGCGCTTTGAAGCCGTTCGTCATCAATGCATTGAAGCGGACGGACACGTCGTGGCCGCCGTCATCCCGGGCGATGAAACCGACCCCCCGATCCGCATTCCATATTTTTACCGTACCGGTCAACATTTTCGCACTCTCTATAGCTCGGATGGATTCGCGCGACCTACAACCACCGCGCACCTTGTACCGACTGAACTACGAGCCAGCAGCGCGAACCTACCATCAGACCAATCGCGAAACAACGCCTTTATTATCATTTAATTAAAGACTTAGTTCTGCTTTGTCGGAACCATTCGCCCGGCGGGTGTGAGCGTCCGCGGCCTGCTGCCGCGGACAATGGCGTTTGCTGATGATGTTCGCCCTGGCCGAGGCCCTGATCGGCCGCTCCGGTTGATTGATGCTGTCACTGTTCCATGTAGAATCGCTGGACCAAGGGGAAGATCACGTGATCTTTTTCGCCGTTACACTTGGTCCCGCCGGTCAGGCCCGGGTGCCTGTTCCCCGAGGTCTGAGCCAAACCCTTATAAACCTGACAACTAGGGATCGTCCGCCATGAACCACCCACCCGTGCCTGTCGTTCTTGCCCTGTTTGCCGCTGCGCTGATCGCGGCGGCCGAAGCCCCGGCAAACCCGGCCGCCGCACCCGCGCCGGCCCCGACGCTCAGCGCGCCGACACTCGAAGACACCTCGTGGTTACTCGCGGCCTATCGCGTCGGCGATGCCCTGGTCGAGGTCACCGCGGGCGCGCCGCCGGCCCGCTTTCAGCTCGCCGGAGGGCGGATCGCGGGAAGCCCCGGCTGCAATCGACTGGGCGGGGGCTACACCCTGGACGGGGACCGTCTCAGCTTCGACGCGAACCTGGCCTCAACCATGATGGCCTGCCCGGAGCCGCTGATGCAGCAGGAGCAGGCGGTTGCCGCGGCCCTGGTGAAGGTCGCGGCGTACCGGCTCGACGGTGAGTTGCTGGAATTCGCGGACGCCTCGGGCCAACCGCTGCTGCGTTTCCTGCGCCTCAAGCCCGCGCCACTGGTCGGCCAAGTCTGGCAACTGCAAGGCTACAACACTGGCAAACAAGCCATCGCCTCGGCGCTGAAGGGCACCGAGATCAATCTGGAGTTCCGCGACGACGGCACCCTGGGCGGCTCCGACGGCTGTAACCGCTACATGAGCGGTTATACCCTGGAGGGCGAGACTCTGACCATCGGGCCGGTCGCCACCACCCGCATGGCCTGCAAGGGTCCGCAAGGGGCCGCGGAACAGGCGCGGGCCTACGCGGCGGCCCTGGGCACCGTTCGCGGCTACCGGATCGACGGCGGTGAACTGACCCTGCTTAATGGCGAGGGCAGCGTGGCGATCCGGCTGCGTGCCGCGGCGCCGGTCGTGGTTCCGGCTCCGGGCCCGACCCAGTCTTCGGAGCCGGTTGTGCAATCGGTACCAGCGCAGCCTTAATAGCCGCGGACGGTCCGCACTGCGGACCCTACGGTAACACCGTGACCTGTACGGTCCGCTGTGCGGACCGGCGACCTGAGTTAAAGAAGACGATCCATGCCACTCGCTAACCCTCACCGCGCACTCAAGAGCAAAAAAGTCAACGATCTCTTTTTTCAGTTTTCCTGGCCGCTGCTTCATGCCTGTGTCACCGATCACCAGCAAGAGATGGCACTCGAACTCGCGAAAATGCTGTGGTTCCGCCTGGTGACCGGAACCGATACGGAAGAAGCGATTGCCCAAGACCTCAAGATCGTTTTTCCCGACAACCAAGCGTCTATCGCCGCTTTCGGATCATTGTATTTTTTCAAGATGAAGCCGGCATTGAAAGAAAGCACGATCAGGAAGCTAAAGCAGCATTTTGCGCGGCAGGAGAACCTGAATAACATCGGTGACGCACGGCTGGACGACGTATCGGACATGCTCGCTTAAGACCAGCAACGCCGGTTTTCTCGCGAAAGAAAAGGGATTCGATAACGAAAAGATACTTCGCAGTCAGCAGCCAAAATTAATACATCGTCAGTGAGAAGCAAGGAGTGATCAGCGCGTGACCCCCGACCAGTTCATCGACAAGTGGAAAGATGCAACCCTCAAGGAGCGCTCGGCCTCGCAAGAGCATTTTCTCGACCTCTGCCACCTACTGGATGAACCGACGCCGGCACAGGCCGACCCGTCCGGATGCTGGTACTGCTTTGAAAAGGGCGCCGCCAAGGCTGGGGGAGGGGACGGCTGGGCGGACGTGTGGCGCCGCAACTGTTTCGGCTGGGAATACAAAGGCAAGGGGAAAGACCTCAAGGAAGCCTTCAAGCAGCTTCAGCTTTACACCCCTGCGCTGGAGTATCCGCCGCTCTTGATCGTCTGCGACCTGGACCGGATCGTCATCCATACCGCCTTCACCGGGACGGTGCCGGATGTGCATGTCCTGGCCCTGGAAGACCTGCGCGACGCCGGTAAGCGCCGGCTGCTGAAGTGGGCCTTCAGCGAACCCGAACGCTTGCGGCCAGGTCAGACCACCGCGGCCCTGACTGAGACCGCTGCCGGCCAGTTCGGCGCCCTCGCGCAGGCCCTCCGCGCCCGCGGACACGACCCCTGGACGGTCGGGCACTTCTGCATCCGGCTGCTGTTCTGCCTGTTCGCCGAGGACATCGAGCTACTGCCCCGGCAGATGTTCACCCGGCTGCTGGATGCCGGACTCAAGGACCCGGCGAGCCTGTCCGCGATGCTGGAGGATCTGTTCGGCGCCATGGCGACCGGCGGCCGTATCGGCTTTGAGCCGGTGGACTGGTTCAACGGGGGCTTGTTCGACTCGCGCGACGCGCTGCCGCTGGAACGGGACGACATCAAGACGCTGCGCGCGCTGGCCGGGCTCGATTGGTCGGCCATCGAACCCTCGATCTTCGGAACGCTCTTCGAGCGTGGGCTCGATCCGGACAAGCGCAGCCAACTGGGCGCCCACTACACCGACCGGGGTTCCATCATGCGGCTGGTGGACCCGGTGGTCCTCGATCCGCTACGGGATGAGTGGACCGCGAAGAAGGTGGAGATCGAGGGGCTGATGGCGAAGGCGGCCGCGGCGAAGTCGCCCGCCGCGCGCACCAAAAGCCAGAACGAGGCATTGGGCGTACTTCAACGCTTCCTGTCCAGGCTCGCAGACTTCCGGATCCTCGACCCTGCCTGCGGCTCCGGCAATTTTCTGCTGCTATCGCTGCTCGGACTCAAGGACCTGGAGCATCGGGTCATCCTGGAGGCCGAGACCCTGGGGCTGCCCAGGGCCTTCCCGATGGTCGGGCCGGAATGCGTCCTGGGGATCGAGCTGAACCCCTACGCGGCCGAACTGGCGCGGGTTACGGTCTGGATCGGGGAGATCCAATGGATGCTGTCGCACGGGTTCAGTCTCTCGAAGAACCCGATTTTGAAGCCGCTGAATACTATCGAGCAGCGGGATGCGGTGGTGAATCCGGACGGGACCGAGCCGGAGTGGCCGGCGGCGGATGTGATTGTGGGGAATCCGCCTTTCTTGGGTGGGAGCAAGAAGCGCGGCGCTCTGGGAGACGCCTATTTTGATGCACTCGACGGGATTTATACCGGACGGGTGCCCGCTGGGGCAGACCTGGTCACTTACTGGTTCGAGAAAGCGCGGGCGGAGATTGCGAGGGGGCGGATCAGGTATGCCGGATTGGTGGCGACCAACAGCATCCGGCAGCCAGGGAACCGTCCGGTGCTTGATGCAATTACTCAATCAACGCGAATTTTTGACGCCTGGAGTGATGAAGCTTGGATTAACGAAGGTGCAGCAGTCCGAGTCTCGTTAGTCGCTTTTGGGGTTGCAGAGAAAATCGTTATGCCGCGCCTCAATGGTAAGTTGGTAACCGAGATTTACAGCGATTTATCAGGAACTTTAGTCGATGAAAAAGCAACTGGCTTTGATTTTACTCTGGCCGCTAGACTCGAAGAAAACAAGATTGCATTCCAAGGTACAAAGAAATACGGTAATTTTGATATAAAAGGGGAACTTGCCAGAGTATGGCTGCGCGCACCTAACCCCAACGGCCGTCCGAACAGTGATGTTGTCAAACCTTGGTTAAACGGAAAAGATGTCGCGAGTCGTGCTTCCGATACCTGGATCATTGATTTCGGAGTCAGTATGCTAGAAGCTGATGCCGCTTTATATGAGTTACCATTTCAGCACATTCTGACTCAAGTTAAGCCTTACCGCAGTAGCATTAGAAGTGAAATAGCAAAAAAAGAATGGTGGATTCATGAAAGGCCACGACCTAGTTTGCGACATGCGATTCAAGGACTTTCCCGCGTTATTGCAACCCCAATGACCGCAAAATACAGGATTTTCTTCTGGCTTGATACGCGGATTCTTCCTGACCAGCAGCTTATTGTTATTTCGCGTTCCGACGATACCACCTTCGGCGTTCTGCACTCACGGATTCATGAGTTGTGGTCTTTACGGATGGGAACCAGCCTTGAGGATCGGCCGCGCTACACCCCAAGCACTACTTGTGAAACCTACCCCTTCCCCCCCGGCCTAACCCCCGCGGACACCGCTAGCCCCACCGAAGCCCTGGACTCCGGTATCGTCCTCCCGCCCGTGGCCCCTGAGCGCCGCCCTGTCGCCCTGGCTATCGCCGAGGCCGCCCACCGGCTCAACGCCCTGCGCGAGAACTGGCTGAACCCTTCTGCGTGGGTGGAGCGTATCCCGGAAGTCGTCCCCGGCTACCCGGATCGGATCATCCCGAAGCCTGAGTACGCGCCAGAGTTGAAGAAGCGGACCCTCACCAACCTCTACAACGTGCGTCCGACCTGGCTCGATAACGCGCACCAGGCGCTTGATGCGGCGGTTGCCGCTGCCTATGGGTGGAAGGACTACGGGCCGGAGATGGCTGACGAGGAGATTTTAAGGCGGCTGCTGGCGTTAAATCTGGAGCGATCAAAGGAGACATAAAAATGACCATGCTGACCCCGATGCGGCTGCTGCGGTGAGTACGGGTCTGGTCCTGCTCGACGCCTGGATTGCCGGCATTTTCTACTACGACGCACGTGGGGTCGCGCCGCAACTTGGCGAAGGCTCCCCCTAGCGTTACGCGGCCTCGATCAAGATTCCGGCCATTTAGGCTCGCCGGGTGCGTAGTCAGGCCATCCTGGCCTGACACCGTCAGGGCTGGAAGCCCTGACTACGCACGCCGCTGGCCGGGGTTACGATCAAGGCCGGCGTCGACGCCGATGCGCCAGGCGGCGCCGAAGGGATTACAATCCTATGCTTCCTCCCCACGTCGCGCCCGAGGCGCCGTACCATGTGTTGGGCCCGCTATCTTTTCGTCGGTGTCGTCATCGGACTCGGCACGCTGAGCATGATCAGCGCCTGCGGTCAGAAGGGGCCGCTGTATCTGCCGGAGCAGGCTCCGGAGAACGCAGCGGCGACACCGTCCGAGCCGGCGACGCAAGCGGTCCCGGCGCCCGGTGCGGATGTCCCCAAGCCGGCCGACCGGGCCGCGGACGACGCGGGGCAGACATGGCCCCGCTAGGACCCGTAGCCGACGACGGCGTCGTGCGCGCCGCAAGGCACCCACCGCGGCCCCGAGTGTACCCTTCACTCGACCGATCAAGACACTGACCGAGACGCCCTCCGAGCATCGCATGGACTATTTCAACTATCAAGGCGCGCTGCTGCACGCTGAAGCGGTCCCGCTCACGGCGATTGCCGAGCGCTTCGGGACGCCCTGTTATGTCTATTCCCGGGCGACCCTGGAGCGGCACTGGCACGCGTTTGACCGCGCCTTCCACGACCACCCGCACCTGATCTGCTTCGCGGTCAAGGCCAACGCCAACCTGGGGGTGCTCAACGTCCTGGCGCGGCTCGGCTCCGGGTTCGACATCGTCTCAGTGGGCGAGTTGGAGCGGGTGTTGGCGGCGGGGGGCGAGCCCGCGCGGGTCATCTTCTCCGGTGTCGGCAAGCGCGAGGACGAGATCCGCCGTGCGCTCGAGGTCGGCATCCGCTGTTTCAACGTCGAGTCCGAACCCGAGTTGGAACGGATCGACCGGGTGGCCGGCGAACTCGGCTGCATCGCGCCCATCTCGCTGCGTGTCAACCCGGATGTGGACGCCGGCACCCACCCCTACATCGCCACCGGCCTCAAGGAGAACAAGTTCGGCATCGACATCCAGGCCGCCTTGGCGGTCTATCGCCGCGCCGCCGGCATGGCGAACCTGCGAATCACCGGGATCGACTGCCACATCGGTTCCCAACTCACCGATCTGGCGCCCTTTCTGGCGGCCCTGGAGCGGGTGCTGGAACTGGCCGATCGGCTGGCGCAGGACGGCATCGCCATCACGCACCTGGACCTGGGCGGGGGCCTGGGGATCCGCTATCGGGGCGAACACCCGCCGGAGCCGGGCGCCTATGCGGCGGCCCTGCTGCACCGCTTGGGCGGGCGCGGCTACGAGATCATCCTGGAGCCGGGGCGCGCCATCGTCGGCAACGCCGGCATCCTGCTGACCCGGGTGGAGTATCTGAAGCCGACCGAACATCGGCGTTTCGCTATCGTCGATGCCGCGATGAATGACCTGCTGCGCCCGGCGCTCTACCAGGCCAACCAGGAGATCGTGCCGGTGCGGCTGGATGCGGACGCCGTGCCCGCCCGTTACGACCTGGTGGGTCCGGTCTGCGAGACCGCGGATTTTCTGGGCAAGGACCGTCTGCTCGCCCTGGCGCCCGGCGATCTGCTGGCCATCCGCGGCAGCGGTGCCTATGGGTTCAGCATGAGTTCCAACTACAACAGCCGGCCGCGGGCCGCGGAGGTCATGGTGGATGGCGCCCAGGCGAGCCTGGTGCGGCGCCGCGAGACCATCGCCGACCTCTTCGCCGGGGAGTCAGTCCTATCATGAAACGTCGTCCCGAACCGGAACTCATGGAAGGGGCAGAGCAGGCCCTGGCCTATGCCCAGGCCGATTTCTCCGAGTCCAACACCCTGTTCATCAAGCTGCTCGCTGAACTGAAGCCGGGGCCGCTGCACGGTGCGCGCGCCCTGGACCTGGGCTGCGGGCCGGCCGATATCGTCTGCCGGTTCCTGCGCGCCTACCCGAACGCCACCTGCGATGCGGTCGACGGGTCGACCGCCATGCTGGACCAGGCCCGCGCTACCCTGGAGCGGGCACCCGGCCTCGCCCCGCGCTGCCGTCTGTTGTTGGAGTGCCTGCCCAGCCCCGCGCTGGCGCCGGGCCAGTATGATCTGGTCCTCTCCAACAGTCTGTTGCATCAACTGCATAACCCTCAGGTTCTGTGGCAGACCGTCCGTGAGACGGCGCGGCCCGGCGCCCTGGTGCTGGTCATGGACCTGATGCGGCCGGCTTCCGCCGGCTGGGCCGAGGCGCTGGTCGCGACCTATACCGCGAACGAACCGGAACTTCTGCGTACCGACTTCCGTAACTCGCTGTTCGCCGCCTTCGAGCCCAAGGAGGTCGAAGACCAACTGCAGGAGGCCGGATTGAGCGAATTGCAGGTGGGTGTGGTGAGCGACCGGCACCTGGCGGTGTTCGGGCGGCTGGCGGCACCGTGAGCAAGCCCCGGATTGATCCACAGATGTCACAGATGTTCACAGATGAAGAACAACGTGTGTGTTCATCTGTGGATCAGTTTTCCGCCCCAGATGGCTTCGGCAGAAGCTGGCGGAACGATGATCAAGACCGGCCTTGGCGGAGACTCTTCGGTTTAAGATGGTCAATTTATTGACAGACATCGCCTAAGGCATCGCTGGCTTTGCGCACATTTGTTACGTGTCTATTCGCTGACCTGTCTCCGGATTTTATGCACCTGAAATTCACCAAAATGCATGGTCTCGGCAACGACTTCGTCGTATTCGATGCCATCCGCCAACAGGTTGCGCTGGATGCGGCGGCCATTCGCCGCCTCGCGGATCGACACCGCGGGATCGGCTGCGATCAGGTGTTGTTGGTCGAACCGGCGCGTCTGCCCGGCACTGACTTCCATTACCGGATCTTCAATGCCGACGGCAGCGAGGTGGAGCAGTGCGGCAATGGCGCCCGCTGTTTCGCCCGCTTCGTCCGCGATCAGGGGCTCTCGGACAAAGATGCGATTCCGGTCGGGACCGCCGCGGGAGCCATACAGATCTTCGTCGAGGCGGACGGTCAGGTCCGGGTGGACATGGGGATTCCGGTGCTGGAGCCGGCCCGCATCCCCTTCCGGGCCGCGAAGCAGGCGCTGGTCTACCGGCTGTCGGTGGATGGACAGGCGGTCTCCATCGGCGCCGTGTCCATGGGTAACCCTCATGCCGTGCTGCTGGTGGAAGATGCCGACAATGCGCCGGTGGAGCGGCTCGGGCCGCGTCTCGAAACGCACCCGCACTTTCCCCGGCGCGTCAACGTGGGTTTCATGCAGGTTCTGTCGCCCGAGCATATCCGGCTGCGGGTCTTTGAACGCGGCGTCGGCGAAACCCTGGCCTGCGGGACCGGCGCCTGTGCCGCGGTGGTCACCGGACGCTTGCGCGGGCTGCTCGCCGCGCGGGTCCAGGTCAGCCTGCCCGGCGGTGATCTTGTGATACAGTGGGACGGAAATGGTACACCGGTGCTGATGACCGGACCGGCGCAACGGGTCTTCGAGGGGGAGATCGAGCTATGACCAAGACCAGGACCAAGCCGGGCACCGAGCCAGCTCAGGCGTCCGTCGACGCGGGAGCAGCGCAGACGGCTGCCGCGGAACAGATGGTGGCCGCCTATCTGCGCGATCACCCGGATTTCTTTGAACAGAATGCGGCGGTGCTGGCCAGCCTGAGTGTTCCGCACGCGCCGAGCGGTAGCGTGTCCTTGATCGAGCGCCAGGTCAAAGTCCTGCGCCGACACCTGGAGGCCGAGCGCAGTCGCCTGGCACAGCTGATTGCCCGCGCTCGCGAGTACGAAGCGCTGTCCACCCGTCTGCACGTGCTGGTGCTGCAACTGATCATCGCCCCGGACTTGAAACAGGTTGGTTCCGTACTTCAGGAGGCCCTGATGCGCGAGTTCAGCGCCCAGGCGGTCATGCTCAAACTCTTCCCGCTCGACCCGGTGTCCGCGGACGCGGCGCGGGATCCGCTGACTGCCGCCTTCAAGGAGTTCCTCCTGCGCGAGCACGCCCTGTGCGGTCCGCTGGACGAGGAGAAGAACCGCCTCCTGTTCGGCGACCTCGGCGGTGAGGTCCAGTGCGCCGCGCTGATCCCGCTACGCGGGACCGGCTGTTCCGGCGTGCTGGCCATCGGCGCCGCCGACCCGGACCGCTTCAAGCCGGACATGCGCACCGACCTGCTGGATCGACTGGGGGAGGTCGTCAGCCATAAGCTGCAGGGACTCCAGGCGTCCTCCAGGCCACGCGTGGAGCCGTTGCCCGATCCGTTGAAGGCCGCGCTGCCCGTGATGCCGGAGGCGCCGGCACCGAAAAAGCCCCGCGCCCCACGGTCGCGCAAGCCGAAGGTCGTTGAGGACGTCAGTAGCGAATGAGCGACGAGGCCGGTCCGATCGAGCCCTTTCTCGCCCACCTTGCCCATGAGCGGCGGCTGGCCGATCTGTCCATCACCAGTTACCGCGCCGACCTCGAGCGCATCAGCACCTGGCTGACCGATGCCGGGGGCGACGTCGACGCCATCACCCGGCTCGACCAGCCGCAAATCCGTCGTTACATCGCCTGGCGCCATCGCTCCGGCGTCGGCGGCCGCACCCTGCAACGTGAACTGTCCAGCCTGCGCAGTCTTTACCGCTGGCTGCTGCGCGAAGGACGGGTGCCCAATAACCCCGCGGTGGGCATCCGTGCGCCTAAGACCCCGCGCAAGCTCCCGGCCACCCTGGATGCGGACCAACTGTGCGGTCTGCTCGATCGCC
This sequence comes from uncultured Lamprocystis sp., assembly GCF_903933125.1. Lineage (GTDB taxonomy): Bacteria > Pseudomonadota > Gammaproteobacteria > Chromatiales > Chromatiaceae > Thiodictyon. The sequence continues at coordinate 28,113 of NZ_CAIZIZ010000045.1, forward strand.
CCGTCGATGACCTGCTCGCCATCCGCGACACGGCCATGATCGAACTCTTCTACTCATCCGGGCTGCGCCTGTCCGAGTTGGTCAGTGTCAATCTGGGCGACATCGATATGGCGGATGCCGCGTTGCGCGTCACCGGCAAAGGCGATAAGACCCGCGTGGTTCCGGTCGGTACCCAGGCACGCGAGGCCGTTGCGTACTGGATGCGTGTGCGTGCCAACCTGGCGGCCGGCGATGAACCGGCACTCTTCGTCAGCAGCCGGGGCAACCGCATCCACCCGCGCACGGTGCGCACCCGCGTCGCCCAGTGGGCACAGGAACAGGGTGCGGACCGTCACGTCCATCCCCACCTGCTGCGCCACTCATTCGCCAGCCACCTGCTGGAATCCTCCGGGGATCTGCGCGCGGTGCAGGAGCTGCTCGGCCACGCCGATATCAGCACTACCCAGATCTACACGCACCTGGATTTTCAGCATTTGGCGCAGGTCTATGATCAGGCGCATCCGCGGGCGAAGCGTAAGAGTTGATAGCGCCCGGGAGCCGTTCACTCATAGGCTAAACAAGTCCATTAGGGGATGCCTTTGGGGCCTTGATCATCGTTCCGGCCGCGATCAGTTCCGAAATTTCTGGCCTTGATGGTAATCCCGGCCAGCGGCGTGCGTAGTCAGGGCTTCCAGCCCTGACCGTGTCAGGCCAGGATGGCCTGACTACGCATTCGGCGAGCTCAAGTGGCCGGAATCTTGATCGAGGCCGCCTTTGGCATCTCGGTCGTTGTTTCACTTATTTCTGACCATTTACCTATCGGCTCTCGATCAGATGCTTGCGCAGCAGTTCCTTTTTGATCTCCTCATAGGTCTGCTTGTCGATATAGTTGTTCTTGTACAGCGACTCCGCCTCTTTGAGCTTGCGTTTGAGTTCATCGCCCGCTGCCGGACCCTTGGGCGGCACCGGGGCTGCCGCCGCCGATTTGTCCAATGACGGTATCCGCAGGGTCGCGCCGACGTTGAGGACATTGGCGTATTTCACCGTGTCCCGGTTGGCGGCATAGATGACGGGCCAGCGCGTCGGATCGTTGTAGAACGCCAGTGCGATCCGCGACAGGGTGTCCCCCGGCTTGACGACATAGGTGCTCAGTGTCTCGGTCTTGACCGGTTCGGGTTCCATGTTCGGATCGAACTTGGAGTATTTCCCGATGATTCGGGCCAGAGTGCCGTTGTTCTTGATCTTCGTCAGAAACTCATTGATGAAGCCAAGCAGGTCGTTGTCCGCTTTGTTGACCCCGATGCCGTACTGATCGGCCGACAGGGTGCCGTCCAAGACGAGGAGACCAGGGTTTTGAGAGGCATAGTGCTCGAGAAACACCTTGTCGTTGATGAGCGCATCCGTCTTGCCGCCGGTGAGCGCGGCATAGGTATCGGCGGTCGCGGTCACCAGGAAAAAATTGGCACCGGGCATCAGTTCGCTGATGAGCCGTTCGCCCGTACTGCCGCGGGTCGCCGTGACTGTCTTCCCGGTGAGATCCTTATAACTCTTGATCCGATCCTGGTCCTTGGCTCTGATCATGACCGCCAGTCCGGTCGTGAAATAGGGGTCGGAAAAGTCGATCACCTCCAGCCGCTCACGAGTAATGGAGAAGCTGGAGATCACCACATCCACTTTCTGTTTGAGCAGCAGCTCTTCGCGGGCTTTCGCGCCGGGGAGAATGGTCCACTCCGGTTTGACGCCCAGCGCATCGGCCAGCGCTCGCCCGAGGTCCGGATCGATGCCGACCAGTTCTCCGCGTTTGTCCCGGTACTGGATGGGCGGAATGTCATCCCGGATGCCGATGTTGATCACCCCGCTGCTCCTGATCTCAGCGAGACCGCGCGCTTCGGCGAGGCTCCACGGGAGCAGAATCGGTGCCAGGCCGAGGACAACGAGCAGCAACAGCCGGCGGTTGCGTGATTTCATCGCATGCTCCTTAATTGGCTGCCGGATCGGCGTCGCGGCAGGTTCGGAATCCGATGTAGTGATGATAGGTGCCTTTGGTGCCGAGGCGGTTCACCCGCTTCAGATCGGCGAGCGGGCGGCCTTCCCGGTCCCAATACCAGTAACCCCCCAGGAAAGCGGCCTCTTCGGTTCCCGAATCCACCCATTCGCTGACATTGCCAACCATATTGAGCAGGCCGTGGCTGTTCTCGTCGCGGTCATCGCTGACGCTGCGGGGCTTGTCCATGGTACTGCCGCCCAGCGCGGCCTTGGCGGGGTCGCTCAACTCATCACCCAGGGCAAAGAGCCATTCGCTTTCCCGGCACAAGCGTTTGCCGCTCTTTTCGGCGAATCGTTTGGCGTTCTCCCAGGTGATGTCGACCACCGGCAGGTCATCGGTGAAGCCTTTGGGGGAACGGTAACCAGGGAACGCTGACCGATAGTCGCCGACGCTCACTTCAGTTCGGTCGATGAAAAAATCGGCGAGCTTGACCATATTCGGATCAACCGCCGCGGCAGGGGGCGGCGGCGGACCGGGTTCCGCTTGGGGCGGCGGGAGAACAGGCTCCGCTTGGGGCGGTGCCGGCAGCACCGATTCTGTCCGCGGCGGCGGCGGCTCCATCGGCTCCGCGACCGCCGGTGGTTCCGGTGCGGCCGCGGGCATCAGGTAGTCCCACAGGAACGTCATCGCCGCCACGGCGATGGCCGCCAGCACGACCAGGGCGATGACGCCGCCGATCAGCTTAGAGCGGTCCTTTCCCGGCTGGCTCACCATGAGACCCCGGCCGCATTCCGTGCAGACCGGCGCTGCACCCTCGGGGATGCTGACGTCGGCCCCCGTGTCGGCCAGGGTGCAATTTCCGAAATTGGTGCATTTGCCGGTGCGGCCGGTCTGTTCGGCCATGGTCAACCTCCGAAAACGGATGCCGATGAACGGACAGGACATCCGAACGGCGGCTACACAACATGATGCGTGATCATAGCGACGCCGGGAGCGGCGGGCAAGGACGCATGACGAATCACGGGCGCTTGCCCCATAATCACCCGACAGCCGGGCGCTCCCCACGGGGACAGGCTGTCAACTTGCCCTGTTTAACCCTGAGAATCGGCTATGAAGAACCACCTGGTCATCGGTCTGGGCGGCACCGGGGGCAAAATCCTCCGTGCCCTGCGCAAGAACGTCTTTCAGGAGTACCGCGGCAGCGAGCCCGACCAGGTCAGGCTGCGCTATCTGTATGTCGATTCGAGCAAGGAGATGATGGCCATCGACGACGCCACCTGGCGTATTCTCGGGGAAAGCGTCCAACTGGCCACCCGCAGTCAGCTCCTGATCACCGGCGGGAACCTCAACCAGATACTCGACAATATCAGCGGGCATCCGAATATCCAGCCCTGGATCGGCAGCCGCGACCAATGGAAAGACATTCTGAGCAGCATCGTCGGGGAGACCCTGGGCGGCCAGAAACGCCGGCTCGGGCGCTTTCTGTTCGCCTGCAAGGCGCGCCAGTTCAAGGATCAGCTTAAGCAACTCGCCGGCGAACTCAGCACCGGCGGCGATGCCAGTGTGACCTTCCACGTCTGCTGCGGTCTGGCCGGCGGGACCGGCAGCGGTGCGGTGATCGATACGGTGGCGCAGATTCGCGGGCTCTATCGCGATCCGCGCATGTACCGCATCGTGATCTATGCCCTGCTGCCCGAGGAAATTCCGAATCCGAATTGGGACACCGGCAATTACCACGCCAATGGCTATGCTGCGCTGCTCGAATTGAATGCGCTGAGCGTCGGCGCCTATCAGCCCCACGATATCGCCGAGCGGGGTGAGCGGCTCGCGCTCAGCGATCCGTTCAACGGCTGTTATCTCTTCTCCAATCGCAACGAAAACGGCCTGCAAGTGGACGTCGACAAGACGCTGCCCGGTGTCGTCGCCGATTTTCTGTTCCAGAAGCTGGTCGCCGTGCGCAATGCGGAGGCGATGAAACTCCTGGAGAAGATGGAGAATGCCGAGAACGGCGACGGCACCGCGGAGACCCGCCCGGGCAGCACCGCCCCTTTGCGCTCCAAGCGCTTTCTCACCTTCGGTATCAAGCGCCTGGCAGTCCCCGAGATGGAGATCCGGGAATATCTCACCTACCGCTTCGCCCGCCAGGCCGCCCTGCAACTGCGCTATAACAATTGGGACGATACCTTCGGGTTCCGGGATGAGCCGCGCAACCAGGATTTCGGCGAGTTCGTGCGCGACAGTCAGACACTGGAGCGCTGGTCGCTGACCGACGAGCACCTGACGCTGTCGCGCGGCATTCTGTCCGAGGAGATCAACAATAAGAAATGGAAGCCCATCGTCAACGAATGGTTGGATGTGCTGCCGCAACTCATGGGGCTGGTGCAGACTCAGGACGACAAGGTCTGGATTAATGAGATCGATAAGCTCATGGCGCAGCGCTTCGCGGAAAGTTACCGCGGCCTCGGCGTGCGCAAGTTCTATGAAACCAAACTTCAGGCGCGCAAGGACCATGTCCGTGAATTGCGCCGCCGGGTCGAGGGCGAGCTGTTCGATGAGTGGAAGAACGGCGTCAAGTCCATGCAGGATATCACCCGGTGTCTGGCTGCCCTCATCGCCGCGCTGGAAGAGCGGCTGCTGGGCACGGACGACCGCATCACCCGCGCCAAGAACAACGCCGACAGCGCCGAACAGCGGGTGGCGGTCAATCGGGCCGACTATGCGCAGGTCGGTCTGGTCTCGCAACTGCTCGGCAAGCGCCGCAACCTGCTCGATCTCCAGGGCGAGGCGCTGCGGGAACTCTATACCGCCCGCACCCAGGCGGAAGCCTGGGCCTTCGCCAAACGCTTGCTTCAGGAAGCCGTCAACGAGTTCAATGCGCTGGCGGCCGACGTCGCGGCCTGCACCCGGCTGGTGGATGAGTCCATCAAGGAATTCAAGGAGCGCATCGACGCGCGCATCAACGATGGTGAAACACCTGATCTGCGCCAATCACTGGTGCGCTTCTACAATGCGGAGAACGTCCGCGGGTTCGCGCGCGATCTGGAGAAAGACCGCGGCGAACAGACCCGGCAGTCGCAGGCGGTGCGTCTCGCCCTCATCGAACAGATTGCCGCCGATCCGTCATTTTCCGCCTTCCAGGCACGGATCAGCCGCCAGCGCTTCTTCGATGTGATGGAGCAGCGCTGTGCGCAAAGCTCACAGGCGGCGCATGACGCGCTGGTCGCGTCCAACCGTGACCGTCGTCCATTGCTCGGGGTCAACATCATCGGCCAATTGGAGCGGGAGTATTCGGGACGCACCGACGAGCTCAAGAAATTCATTCACGATCTGGTCAACCAGGCGGGGAATTTCATCGAGTTCGACTCCCAGGCCGTCACCATGGGCGCGGCCAAGACCAAGGTCTCGCAGTTCCTGGTCATCCTCCCGGCGACCCCCGAGTTGGCTCAGTTCAGTGAAGACCTGGAGGCTCTGTTCCGCGACAACTTCCGCGGCGACATCCCGGTGGCCATCATCAAGAGCGAGACCAAGCCCAATGAGATCACCCTGCTCGGGCTCACCAACCTGTTCCCGCTGCGGCTGGCCAAGGCCACCCGCTTCCTCAAGGAGCAATACGAGCGCCGTCTTGCCCAGGTCGACAATCCGGACCGGCTGAAGCTGGAGTTGCACGGCGAAGGCGACGGCACCCAGTGGCCCGAGATTGTCCTGGCCGATGAACGCGCCCAACGCGACAAGGCCCTGCCGTCCCTGCTGCTGGCCAAGGCGCTGGGCCTCATCAGTACCGTCACCAGTCCGACCACGGGCCTCAACGAACTTTACCTGATCAGCGAAGACGCCGACGGCCTGCCGGTGCGCACCCGCCTCGGTAAGGGGCTGCCGGAGGTGTTCGAGACCATCGACCTCGCCGCCGCGCAACGGCTCGTCGATGCGACCCAGGCGCAGTTGGCGGGAGACGCCTTCCGGCACGTCGACCAGCGTGCCGCGCTCCAGGCCGCCGTGCGTGATGAGTTGAAGCAGATCCTCGCCGAGCGGCGCAACGACTTCGAAGACCCGGTCTATCGCCGCTTCGAGGCGGCGGCGCGCGGGGCGATTCAGATTCTTAAGGGCGGTTGAAGCCGTGTCCCAAAAAATGGTGTAGATAAGTCTGCCATTTCATCGCCTGAACCGCCTGCGGATCAAGACCCGACCTCGGCCCGATAGCGCCAGCCTCGCGCCTCGGCCAAGACGCGCAACTGCTTGGCCTTGCCCTCGACCTGCCGCTTCTGAAAGGCGGAAAAGTCGATGACCGCATGCTCGGGGAAGGGAGCGGGATCAGGTCGCGCAGGCAAGTCGAGCCCTGCGCACTCGGCAACGGTTACGGCCTGAACACCGCTGGATTGGAACCCCAGGCTGCCCGTGAAGTGCGCATAGGCGGCGCTGGGGTTGATCAGATCTCCGTCGTAGACCGAAAGACACCCCGCGTCCTTGGGGGTGGGACGGAACGCTTGGGAGGAGACGCGGCCGTCTTGGATGAAGTTGCGATTAATCTGGCGCAACAGTTCGGTTTCGGCCTTCATGCGCGCTCCACAGCAAGTCCCTGCTGCTGCTCAATTTCCGCAGTGATCATGGCCCAAGCCACGGGTTGCGCCAAGTCCAGTTCCTTCCAGTCGTCGACGTGGGTCCCGGTGTCAAGTGAATGCCACTCGCCGGCCCGGCGATCCAGGTCGATTTCCAGGCTAATCTCATGAGTGCCGAGCGACCATTCTGCTTGGACGCCTCCTTCGGCAGTGGGATAGAGATAGGGTGGCGGGAGCAGGTCCGGGTAGTGTGAGCCAAAGCACCGGGCGAGCCAATCCAAGCCCTGCGGGCTAGGGGCGAATCCGCGGCCGTCGAGCCAGCCGTTTTTTAACCCACGCAGGTCGTCCAGCCTGGCCGCCACGTCGTTGGCGTCCAGGATGCCGATGTGCTCGACCTCGGCCAAGCCCTGCAGCCGTTCGTTGCGGTTGAACCGCCCGATGCCCCTCACTTGCACCCGGGTGCCCTTCTGGAACCCATTGAACGCTTCCAAAACCGTCGGCAGGTGTTGCAGAGCTAGGGGTGAAGTGACCCGCGGGCCGTTGGTCACCTGAAGATCGAAGGTCATGCGGTCTTGGTCGGCCTCCGGGATGGTGCCGCGCAACGTGACCTCTTCGGTCAGTTCGCGCGTCTGGGATGAGGCGAGCAAGAGTTTGCGACGGCTGGAGCGGGTCAGACGCGCCGGGCGATTCACATTCCGGGGATCGAAGATAATGGCCTCGCCCTCGCGCAGACTGCGGCCGATGCGGTCGAAATAGCCGAGCAAGGACTCAGGAAGGTAGTCCGAAATACGGCCGTCGCGGTTGGCGGCATCAATGGCCCCAAGGATGTGCTCGCGGCCCTGCTCGAAATAGACTTGACTACCGGGTGGGAAGAACCCGTCTGATTGGGCAAATAAGTCGATCCGCGGGATAGCGCTGCCCGGCTCGACCGCCGTCAGCTTGAGTGCGATGCCGTCGGTGAAGCCGCGGGGAGTGCGCTTTCGGTCCTCGTGATCCTGGAGATAGCGCCATTTGGCAACCTCAATGACCATTTCCTCCAGCACGGCCAGGTCCTTGAGCAGTTCCAGCGGGATCGCATGCGCGTCGAAGCGCTCACCCTCCATGCGCGGGCTCAAGAAAGGGATGGGATCGATCATGCGGTTACCTCCGATCGGAGAGCTTCATCGTATCGGGGATGCCGACATCGCGCAGCGGCCGAGTCTTGGTCACCCCGGTGACCTCACGCTCCAGGAGGAGGCCGCGGTCGCCGCCGAGATAGTCGATCACCTCGGCGTGGTGAGAGACGATCACCACCTGCGGCAGCCCGTCGCCGATGGCATCCTCAGCGCAAAGGAGCCATGGCTGAATCTCCGCGGCCGCCAGGAAATTGTCAGGCTCGTCCAGGAAGAGAAAACGCCCGGACTTATCCAGGAAATGGAGCAGGCCGTAAAGGACCAGGAGTACGCGTTGGCCGTCGGATAGCTCTTCGAGCGCCAACTCGTATTCTTCCTTACCGGAACCGAAGACCGCCACCAGTGTCCTGGCCTCAGACCCAACCTTTTCGAGCCTGAGCTTCTGGAAGCCTGGGATGGTCGCCTGGAGAACCGCCCGGTAGTCAAAGCTGTCTCCGTGCTCCTGAAGCAGATGCCGGTACCAGGATGAAAAATTCTCCCCATTGCGACTGAGGGCCTGGCTCTCTTGGGGGGTATCGTTGACGAATGCGGCCGGGTTCAACCGGCAGACCTGGACCCTGCGCATGAGTTCAAGAAAGGCCGTCAAGCGCTGGTTATCGTGGCGCGGCGGCACGCGGGCAAGGGCAGATTCGCTCCACTCAGCCGCGAACATGGGTCCCTCGCTGAGATTGTCGCGATACAGCTGTACGTCACCGTTCTCAAACAGGAACAGAGGTCCATCCGGAACTGCGAGTCGCTCTTCGATAATCCGCGCCCGGCGTCCGCCCGATTCGTGCTGAACCTTGAGGCGGTAGCGCATTTCCTCGCCGCCGACCTGGATGTGTAACTCGACGACTTGGGTGTCACGGTCGCTCCAGCGGGTGCGGCTGGCGTAGGGCAGGACGGATTTGTCGTTGACCTTGGCTTGCCCGGAAAGCAAGCGCTGCAGCCCATCGACCACATCGAGCACCGACGACTTGCCCGATCCGTTGAGGCCCGCTAACAGGTTGAAATTCTCAAGCTTCAGTTCGAAGTTCACCAGGCAGCGGAAGTTATCGACATAGAGGCGCGTGATCATGCGGTCACCTCCGATAATAGGGTCAGCACCGCCTGCTTGGTCGGGGCCAGGATCCAGTCGAAGCGGCGCAGGACCGTCAGCGGCAGGATGACCTTGCGGGGCTCGTTGCGCTTATGGGGACCGCGCAGCAGGTTGCAGATGTCCCGGATGAAAGCGGCGAGTTGGGCGTTGGTCTCCGAGTTCATGCGCGTCGGTTGGGTTCCGTTGTTCAGGCAGCGCGGCGCGCTGACTTCGGTAACCAGCCATGATACCCGACGTGGGCGGGCGGCTGGCCTTCAACCTTGCCCGGGCAGCAATTCCAAATTTGGGCGGCACCGCGCGACCTCTGGTGGATGCGGCGCGCGCGACCGCCGTGCCGAGTCCCCGAGACCGAGCGGCGCGCCTTATCCACCCTACAACGGAGCCGGTTTCGTAGGGTGGATAAGCGCAG
>NZ_CAIZIZ010000046.1 GCF_903933125.1 uncultured Lamprocystis sp.
CCGGTATTCGACCACGAAGCGCACCGAATATGCCTTCGCCGACCTGCGGCGCCGGCTCGCACAGGAGCTCGGCGGGGAGGGTTTTGGTAGCGATTGCGGGGGGGCCAACAAACCGACGCAAAATCCCCTGATCGCCGCGGTTATGCGGCTCGTGGCGTAATTGAAAACAGGAAACTTCAGGTTAACTACATTCCGACTCTTTACCCAGCATACGCGGAGAACCTATGTCATTGCCGAGTGAACGGGCGCATACGATCGCCCATGTCCTGATCGAAGCCATCCCTTACATCCGCCGCTTCCGCGGCACCACCGTCGTGATCAAGTACGGCGGTAACGCGATGGTTGACCAGGAACTCAAGCAGAGTTTCGCCCGCGATGTGGTCCTGATGAAACTGGTGGGGCTCAATCCGGTGGTGGTCCATGGCGGTGGACCACAGATCGGCTCACTGCTCAAACGGTTGGGCAAGGATAGCGAATTCATCCAGGGCATGCGGGTCACCGACGCGGACACGATGGACGTGGTGGAGATGGTCTTAGGCGGTCTGGTCAACAAGGAAATCGTGAGTTTGATCAATCGGCATGGGGGATCGGCAGTGGGCCTGACGGGCAAGGACGGCGATCTGATCCACGCCCGCAAGCTGCTCCTGCGCCGCGATGCGCCCGAGTTGGCAGAGCCGGAAATCATCGACCTCGGCCATGTGGGCGAGGTCGAGAGTATCGATGTCTCGGTCGTCGATCTGCTGATCGGCGGTCATTTCATCCCCGTCATCGCCCCGATCGGGGTCGGTGCCGATGGCCGCTCCTACAACATCAACGCGGATCTGGTCGCCGGCAAGGTCGCCGAAGTGCTGAAGGCGGAAAAGCTCCTGCTGCTGACCAACACCCCCGGCCTGCTGGATGCGGACGGCCACCTGATTCCGGAACTCGACGTTGGGCGGGTGCAGGAGTTGATCCGCACCGGTGTCATTGCCGGGGGCATGCTGCCCAAGGTGCAGTGCGCACTGGACGCGGTGCAGGCAGGAGTGAAGAGCGCGCACATCATCGACGGCCGGGTCGAACATGCGGTGATGCTCGACCTCTTCACCGATGAGGGCATCGGTACCCTGATTCGCCGCCGCTGACGGGGTTCCGCGGCAGTCGCGGCACGCCGGATCGGTCAGTTGGCAGCAGCTTCCAATCCAATCGGCCGTGCCGTGACCTTACTGGTCCATCTCGATTAAATTCAATGCCTCCCTGCGCGCCGGTCCAGTCACCGCTTCATGGAACCCATTCAACACCGCGGCGGCGCGTTGGTCGTCGCAACTGGTGTCGGTTGACGCATGATTTTTGCACTGCAGGTCGAGAAAAATGGATGCGGTCGAGCTATCGTCTTCCTGGATGCGGGAAAGCGTCAGACTGAGATCCTCGCGCGTTTCCGGGGGGGCCGTAATCACGATATTCGAACCGCTTGCCTGAATCGCGGTCGTGGCGCGAGCCTGGACGTACGCAACCGCTCGCGCCCAATAATGATCGCATTGGGCGTCCGTGTCGCAGGTCACGAGATTGCGCAAGGCGAACTGGGGCGATCCCCGCGGGGCCTCCGGCCGGTCTTCCGGGATATCCTTGAGTTGGCGAAAACGCTTGAGATCGCGATCGAAATCCTGCCTGATCGCCTCCTTTTGCTGCTCATGGTCGACAATCGTGGCGTAGGACTCGCGAATTTGACGCTCGGTCTTGCTCATCCCCTCGGCATGGTGCTGCGGGAGCGGCTTGCCCGCCCGTTCAAGATCGGCCGCGTCCGTGCGCAGCTTGCGCAGCCAGTCCTGCTGACGGCGGATGTTGCCGCGGGCGACCTGTATGACGACATCAATGGCCGCCAACTTCCCATCCCGCGCCATCACGAGATCGTCGACCGAGCGGAAGGTCCGCAACAGCACCCGATCGGCGGCCTTCTGCTGATCGACCAGGCGCTCCTGTTGGGCCCGCAGGCGCTCCAGCTCGCGCTCACGCTGAATCTCCTCGATCGTTTGCGCGGGGGCCACCTGCTCGACACGCACCCCCTGCTTGCTCAGCTCCGCATGCCCCTTGTCGACTTGGTTTGGCGGGATCTGGTCGGTATAGTGGACAACCCCGCTCTCATCCGTCCAGCGGTACATCTTCGGCCCGTCACTGAGCGCCGGACCCAAGGCAGCCAACATCAGCAACGCGGCGACCGGCACCCGACGCAAACCTGACCGCCGCTGGACCAAACGCTGTGCTTGCACGACGACCGACCACAACATGATGGGGCCTCTGACAATCTCCGCGGGCGCACCTGAACCACTGGTGCGCCAATCACGCACCGCTTCGCCGAACCACCCAAACTGCCGCATCGGGCTCATACCACTTCATTAGACCCCATAGCGCGAGCGATAGGTCCGTACCGCGTCACACAACGCACTGTCAGACCCCGAAATATCCAGAAATTCGATGAGGTCATCAAGTGTGACGATACTGAATACCGGGAGACCGAATAAGTCTTGAACCTCGGCGACGGCCGAGCGCTCGCCCGCACCGCGCTCCTGGCGATCCAGGGCAATCACGACGCCCATGGGTTGCGCCCCCGCCGCGCGAATCACCTCCATCGACTCGCGCACCGAAGTGCCGGCAGTGATGACATCATCAATGATCAGGACCCGCCCGGCGAGCGGGCGCCCAACGATGACGCCGCCCTCGCCGTGATCCTTCACCTCCTTCCGATTGAAGGCGTAGGGAACGTCACGACCGGTGTCCCGGGCCAGTGCGATACTGGTCGCCGCGGCCAGGGGGATACCCTTGTAGGCGGGACCATAAAGCACGTCGAAGGCACCGGCGGAGGCGCCGATCCGCGCGGCGTAGGCCGCGGCCAGTCGCGCCAGCCGTGCGCCGGTATCAAAGAGTCCGGCGTTGAAAAAATAGGGGCTCCGGCGGCCGGACTTCAAGGTGAACTCCCCGAACCGCAGGGCGCCGATGTCGGCGGCGAAACCGAGGAACTCACGTTGGTAGGCTTGCATGATCATGGTGCGATACAAAAGAATTGTCATTGCTATAATACATCGGGCGCTGCGCCAAAAACGGGATGCCGTTCGCTTGTCGCAACAGACATGCTGCCGCATCGGCGCGGTCGAGCCTCCCAAGCGCCAAACCGTTCTCATCCTCCCCGTGTTCGCGGCCGACCAGCCCACGTACCGTTACCTCCATCACCGCGCGCCGGGCTAATCCCGTATGAACCCTGTCGGAATCTACCTTACCGCCATGCTGGTCGGTCTGCTCGGCGGCGTTCATTGTCTGACGATGTGCGGGGGCCTGGTCAGCTCACTGACGCTGGGGATGGACGCCCGCGCACGGCGGGACCCTTGGCGTCTGCTGCCGCTCCAACTGGGCTATAACCTGGGACGGATCCTCGGCTACAGCTTCGCCGGGGCACTGGTCGGCGGCCTGGGTGCCGTGCTGCTGCAATTGGACACCCTACAGATCGTCCAGCGCGCCTTGTACGGACTGGCCGCTGTGATGATGATCCTGCTTGGGCTGTACCTCGGCGGTTGGTGGCGCATCCTGCGCCTCACCGAACGCTTAGGGCTGGGGTTGTGGCGTCGACTGGAGCCGCTGACCCGTCGCTGGCTACCCGTGCGACGGGTCACGCAGGCGGTTGCCATCGGCTTCTTCTGGGCCTGGATACCCTGCGGCCTGGTCTACAGTATGTTGATTACCGCGATGTCTACCGGCAGCGTCGGCGGCGGCGCGCTGGTCATGATCGCCTTCGGCGCGGGCACCTTGCCGAACCTGCTCGGCATCGGCCTGCTGGCCGGCGCCGCCGCCCGCCTGGCAGAACAACCGCGGGTGCGGCAGTCGGCGGGGGTCATGGTCATCGCGTGCGGCGTTTATGGCCTCTGGCAATTGTTTTCTTAGGAAAACGCCTTTGGCGTCGCAGTCGTTGTCGTTATCGGTAAAAAAACTCCTGGCTCATCCGCACGACCGTGGGCTCAGCGACGCCCACCGGCCGCACCTTGATATCAAATGTGATCTCTTGGCCGTCGGCGATCGGAAACGCGCCGATATAGGAGACAAAGCCGCGCTCCTCGATCTCGTGCATGGGAACACGAACCGACTGGTCGGCCGAATCGACGATCGCCACATCCACCAGCGCCTTGACCGGGATGCCGGTCGTACCGACCTGGTCCTTGATGACGCTGACGTTCAAGACCCCGCGGTAGTGACTGCGTTCGATCTTGTGAGCCTTCGCGACCTCCGGACTCAAGGTGTCGGCATTGACCGCGTTATGGTAAATCGTAAACTCACCGACGCGTGTCATGGGTTCAGCCGCTAGCAGAACGCCATGCATCAGGGTGACCGCCGCGAATGCCGCCAAGGCAATGTGTTTGAACATCGAGGATACTTCCGTCGTTGAGTAGGCGCTGGGTTGCCGCTCAGCCGACCACGAGACGCGGCCGCTGCGGCGCCTCTTGCTCGGTGAGCGGGTCATAGTGCAAAGCATTGTGGATATTGCGCAGGGCGGTCAACTCTTGGGCAAAGCCGACATACTGAGTTTGCATATCGTCGATCCGCTTTTGCAAGGCATTCTTCGAGCGTCCGATCCGCTGGAGATTCTCAAGACGCTTCTCCATCATCTGCTTATGATCTTGTATTTCTTCCGCCAGGGGCTGCAAGCTATCGCGAATCCAGCCGTCGAAGGCGACGCGCAACTGATCGAACAGCACCTGCGCGCGGCTCACCAACCGTTGGTTGTAACGACGGGTCACCATCCCCCTGGAAGCAAAGATCATCCGTGGACTGCGACGAAATCCATCCATCTCCTGGTACAACAATTCGATCTCGACCCGGTACTTCATGGGCAAAAAGACCTTGGGCATGGTCAGGTCGAAGCCAAAACCCTCGCGAAAAATCTGGTAGGTCTCCCGCACCAGTCTGCGGATACGCTCACTCTCCGTCGCGATCGACTGCATGGTCCGGCGTAACTCCTCGAAGAGTCGTTTCATCGCACTCATCAGTCCGCCGGTCGTCCAACTCCGCGCCAAGTCACGCTGGGCGCGGTCGATCATCGCCTCAATGTTTTCGACTTCCAAGAGACGACGACACTCGCGTGTCTGCGTGATCAAGTCCTCCCGACTTTGCTGAAACTGTTGCAAGCCCTTGAGATAGCGCTCTTGTTCTCGCCGGGTCCGGTCCAGCAACTGGGCGATCACGTCCTGACTCTTGTCGCGCAGTTGTTCGAGCTCCTCCAACTGCGACTTGACACGACTGATACGCGACGCGATGCGTGCTCTGTTGCGATCCAAGACCTGGCCGACACTCGCGTCGATCACGTCGATCAGCGACTGATACTTGGTCTCGAGCATCTTGGTGGCGAGGTGCCGCTCCAAGGCCGGCAGGGCACTACGCCGCAGCAGCATCTCGTCCTTGCCGACGTTGGCCGCCAGGGCCTGCCGGGCCGAGACCGGAAACACGGCATCTTCGCCGATGCCGAGCGCCTGCGCCGTGTCGCGCCGGCGCGCGGTGATCGCGTCATCCTGCTGCGCAAGATCGCGCGGCTCATCGCCCAACGCGTCGATCTTGTTGAGAACCACCAGCATGGCACGCTGGCGGCCACCCTGAAATCCCTGCAAGTGATGTTGCCAGATCGCCAGGTCACCGCGCGTCACGCCGGTGTCCGCGGCCATCACAAACAGCACGGCCTGGACCGCGGACAGGACACCGACCGTGAGATCCGGCTCGCTTTCCAGCACCTCGACCCCAGGAATATCCAGGATGACCAGCCCCTGCTTGAGCAACGGATGAGGAAAGCTCAGAACAGCGTAGCGCCATTTGGCGATCTCGACCATGGCCGTTGCCGGTTGGCCGGCGGGCACCTGAACCATACTGGACAGACCAAGACGGGCAGCCTCGCCCATTGACACCGTCTTGGTCAGCAGAAGCTCCGCGACGATTTCCGCCAACTGCTCGGGATGCGCAACATCGAGCGGGTAATGGACCCAGTGCTTGGGATCAGACCGCAACGCGGCAAGCGGCGTGTCCGCGGCGCGGGTCTCAACCGGCAACAGGCGCAGATACGCCTCATTATGCTGGTGGTCCCACAACAGTTCGGTAGGGCACCGGGGGGTACGCTCAGCCGCCGAAGGCAGCAGCCGGACGCCGAGGTCGGCGAAGAAGAGCGCGTTGATGAGTTCGCTCTTGCCGCGGGCGAACTCCCCCACCAGCGCGACTCGCAGGCGGTCTTGGGACAGGGCCTCGTGCGCGGCGCGCAAGTGCTCGCGCGCCGACGGAGTGGCACGCCGGTGCGCTTCGAGCCAGGCCTCCAAATCCTGGATAGCGCGCGTCACCCGCAGCTTCCAGTGCTGGTAAGTGGCAAGCCGTCGTTGCAGTGCGGGGGTTTGCATGGCCCTTCGAGTCCGTCCCAGGCGATTGCCGGAAATCGCCTTTACTGCCGTGATGAGTTGGTATCCAGCCAGAGTATACACGGAGTCAAGACAGGGTTCCGGCCCCGCCGCCGCGCCTGGGACCTGACCTGCTGCTCAGCGCCGACGCGACACCGGCGGACCCTGGGGTCGATCGATCGGCACCGGAAATCGGCCCGGAGAGCGAATCAGCAACCGTTTGATGCGTGACTGCTCACCGCTGAGAAAGGCCACTCGCGACGGGGCGACGCCAAACGCGCCGGCGATGAACCGGCGCAGTGCGGCATTGGCCTGCCCCTCGACCGGCGGGGCCTGGATGCGCACCCGCAGACTCCCGTCCTGCGCTTCGCCGAAAGCGTCCTGGCGGGCGCGCGGCTGGATCCGCAACGTCACTTCCAGGTCCTCACCAGACCAACGATACCAGAGGGCCTCAGACATCTTCAGCGCGTCAAGGCGCCGGTGAGGTTGGCATGGAAGATCGCTTTATGGACATCACCCAAACTCAGCATCCCCACGAGACGACCGCTCTCCGTCACCGGTATCCGCCTGAAATTGTGGCGCACCATGACCGTGGCGGCACGCAGCAGATGCATTTGCGGATCAACCGAGATCGGGCTGTGCGTCATCAGCTCCTCGACACTGCGTTCCAGTACCTCGTTGTAGGTCTTCAGCTGGCGGTCCAAATCCACGCCGTGCATCCCCTCGGCGACAAGGCTGTCGATGGTCGGGAACAGGCTGTGCAGCACGTCCCGCTCGGCGACGACCCCGACCAGTTGCCCCGCGTCGTCCACCACGGGCAACCCATGATAGCGATACAGGCACATCAGTGACGCGACCTCTAGGATGCGCTGGCCTGGCTGCACCGTGCGCACCTCCCGGCTCATGACATCGCCGACTTTCATCTGCGGTTCCTCCTCCGACAATGACTGACCCCGATCGTCGGCTCCAACGCGTTGACCCAATCAGGTCGGGGCCCGATGGTACCGTCCCGACGTGCCCGTTGCGAGTCGAATCCGCGGGTATGAGCGCAGTATAGCGATCCCGTGACAGTGATGCGACGCGTCATGCAGGGTCCCATGCCCGGCACCGGGTTTGCCTGAGGGCGGGCGCTGAGCTATCCTTCGACTGCCGTTTCCAAGGTAGATCGCAAGAATGGACAGCAACGAGGCGCCGCCGCCCGCTGCCGGGCCCAGCCCGGACGCGCAGGCCCTGCTGCTCACCGGAGTCGGCAACCCCAACGCCCCCGCCGACGCGACCCGGGAGACGCCCGAGTCAGCGACGACCCCCGCCGCCCGTTACACGATCGACGCCCGCAGCGGCTTCTACCAGCGAGAGCGCCACGGCCACCGCGGATCGGGGTCGCACCGCGACAGCCGCCGCCCCGACGCACAGCACCTATCGACCCACGCCATCAGCCGAGCCAAGCGCAGCCGACAACACTGGGCCGCCCGCCTGATCGCTCTGGCCGCGATCATCGCCTCGGTGGTGCTGGCGATACTCCTGATCCGGTCCGACTTCCGGGGTGACGCGCTCGACGCGGAGGCCGGAATCCTCGCAAGTGAAATCCACCGTGTTCAAAATGAACTGGAGCAGACCAAACAACTGCTGGCGGCCCAGGAGGTGGAACGAAACACGCTGATGAAGCAAAGAATCCCCGGCATCGCCACATTCGCAATCGAAAAGATTTATGACCTCAATAATCAGTATGTCAAGAAGCTGAGCTTTTCGGCCGCCGGACCGGGTGACGACAAAGCGCTCGTTTACTACGCGGTGCTCAAGAACACCAGCGCGGCAGCGATCACCCCAGACGCAACGATCCTGCTGTTCGACCGCAAGGGGCTCCAGACGGGCGCCGCCCGCCTGACCCGCGAGGCCGCGTCGACGCCGATCGAACACGAACAGTTAGAGCCAGGCGCGACCCGCACCTACTCCGCGCGGATCGAACCCAGCCGTCCCGACACGCCGTTCTATTTCCTGATCGAGGTCCGTTAGGCGCTTGCCGGACCATCCTGTAGCCGCACGATTCACGGCGAGCGAACAATATATAGTGGTTGACGCGCTTCCTGAAGCGCATATATTGTGCTTTATCCCTATGCGCGCCAGACGACCAGGCCGCTGCATCCCCGCCTCGACACCACGCGTCCCGACCCCTCGGGCCGATCAGGAGGAACCATGTCCGCACCAGTCCTGCCCCGCACAGCAACCCCAGAACCACACGAAACCGCGGTCGCCGAGCGGGAGTCCACACCCCACTTCAGCCACCGGCCCGCGGGCGGTGCCGGTGCCGCGCAGACCCCGGGGCGACTTCAGGTCATCCGCCGCAACGGCCAAGCCACCGCGTTCGACCCCAACAAGATCATGGTCGCCATGACTAAAGCCTTCCTGGCCGTGGAAGGTGGTAGTGCCGCGGCATCAAGCCGTGTTCATGACCGCGTGCATGAACTGACCGAACAGGTCGCATCCGCCTTGACCCGGCGTCTGCCCGGCGGCGGCATCGTCCACATCGAGGACATTCAGGACCAGGTCGAGCTCGCCCTCATGCGGGCCGGCGAACACAAAGTCGCCCGCGATTATGTGCTCTACCGCGAGGAGCGCGCCCGCGAGCGCGCCCACCAGGCCGCCGCCGCCACACCGGCGACTGAACACCCACTGCGCGTCACCCTGGCCGACGGCAGCACCCGACCCCTGGATGTCGCGCGCATCGGTCGTCTGGTGGATGAAGCCTGCCGCGAACTCGCCGGGGTCGACGCCGCCGCCATCCTCACCGACACCACCCGCAACCTCTTCGACGGCGTCCGCGAGGCCGACGTGGGCCAGGCGCTGGTGATGTCCGCCCGCACCCTGATCGAGACCGACCCCGCTTACAGCCAGGTCGCCGCCCGGCTGCTGCTGGACCTGCTGCGCCGTGAGGCGCTGGGCTACCTGGACATGGCCGTCGGGGTCGAAACCCAGGCCGATCTGGCCGAACGCTACGGCGACTACTTCAGCGCCTACATCCGGCGTGCCGGCGACCTGGAACTGCTGGATCGCCAACTCGCCCGCTTCGATCTCGCGCGCCTGGGCGCGGCCTTACGGCCTGAGCGCGATCTCCAGTTCAACTATTTGGGGCTCCAGACACTCTACGACCGTTATTTCATCCACACCGCCGCCGGCATCCGCTTCGAACTGCCTCAGGCGTTTTTCATGCGCGTCGCGATGGGGCTCGCCATCAACGAAATCGAGCGTGAAGAACGTGCCATCGAATTCTATGAGCTGCTCTCCAGCTTCGCCTTCATGAGCAGCACGCCGACCCTGTTCAACTCCGGCACCCTGCGGCCACAGCTCTCGTCCTGCTTCCTCACCAGCGTACCGGACGACCTGGACGGCATCTACAGCGCCATCAAAGACAATGCACTGCTGTCCAAATTCGCCGGCGGCCTCGGCAACGACTGGACCCGGGTGCGCGGTATGGGTGCGCACATCAAGGGAACTAATGGGCGCAGCCAGGGTGTGGTGCCCTTCCTCAAGGTCGCCAATGACACAGCCGTGGCGGTGAATCAGGGTGGGAAGCGCAAAGGCGCCGTGTGCGCCTATCTGGAAACCTGGCACATCGACATCGAAGAGTTTCTGGATCTGCGCAAGAACACCGGCGACGACCGCCGCCGCACCCATGACATGAACACCGCCAACTGGGTACCAGACCTGTTCATGAAGCGGGTGGCCGAAGATCAGCAGTGGACCCTATTCTCACCGGACGAAACCCCGGACCTGCACGACCTGATGGGCCAGGCGTTCGAGACCGCCTATACCGCCTACGAGGCGCGCGCCGAGCGCGGCGAGATGAAAGTCAGCAAGCGCATCAAGGCGCTCGATCTGTGGCGCAAGATGCTCGCCATGCTGTTCGAGACCGGTCATCCCTGGATTGCTTTCAAGGACCCGTGCAACCTGCGCTATACCAATCAGCACGTCGGCACCGTGCACAGCTCCAACCTGTGCACCGAGATTACACTGCATACGAATGACCTGGAGATTGCCGTCTGCAATCTCGGCTCGGTCAATCTGGCCGCTCATGTCACCGACCAGGGCCTGGATACCAAGCGCCTGCAAGCCACGGTCCGCACCGCCATGCGGATGCTGGACAATGTCATCGACTACAACTTCTACAACGTCCCGCAGGCCCGCAAATCCAACCTGCGGCACCGCCCGGTCGGACTCGGGATCATGGGCTTCCAGGACGCGCTCTACCAACTGCGCATCCCCTACGAGAGCCAGGACGCCGTGCAATTTGCCGATACCAGCATGGAATACCTGAGCTACTACGCCATTCAGGCCAGCTCGGACCTGGCCGAGGAACGCGGGCGCTATCCGAGTTTCGCGGGTTCATTGTGGAGCCGCGGCATCCTTCCGCTCGACAGCATCCAACTGCTGGCCGAGGGTCGCGGCGGTTATCTCCAGATGGACACCAGCCATACGCTGGACTGGGACAGCCTGCGCACGCGGGTGCAGACCATCGGAATGCGCAACTCCAACTGCATGGCCATCGCGCCGACCGCCACCATCAGCAACATCGTCGCCGTCAGTCAGTCCATCGAGCCGACCTATCAGAACCTGTTCGTCAAGTCGAATCTCTCGGGGGAATTCACCGTGGTTAATCCCTACCTGGTCGCGGATCTGAAGGAACGCGGGTTATGGGACGCCGTGATGGTCAATGACCTCAAATATTTCGACGGGTCGGTGCAACAGATCGACCGCATTCCAGACGAACTGAAAGGCCTCTACGCCACCGCCTTCGAAGTCGACGCCCGCTGGCTCATCGAGGCCGGCAGCCGCCGTCAGAAATGGCTCGACCAGGCGCAAAGTCTCAACCTCTACATGCGCGAGCCGAGCGGCAAGAAGCTCGACAACCTCTACAAACTCGCCTGGGTGCGGGGTCTCAAGACCACCTACTATCTGCGGTCCATGGGCGCCACCCATGTGGAGAAATCCACCATGGATGATGCCGGCAAGGCCAATCAGCTGAGCGCAGTGGGCGGGAGCTATATCGCACTGGACAAAGGCAAGGGGAATGGGGCCGCGCCGAAGGTTTGTTCGATCCTGGAGCCGGATTGCGAGTCTTGTCAATAGCCACGACGCTGTCCATGCAGAGTTCGAACGATGCGAAACCGCACCCGACCGTTCGAGGTCACCGCGGCACCGCATCGCGGCGGGACGCCGCTCCCACGGGATCGCTGCGCGACTTTGCACGGTAAAGCCTCGACCTCCGGTTTACTTGCGAGGTCTTGAACACCCCGCGGAACGCGGGTAGCATCCACACGACGCCACCAGGGCGATTGCATAACCTACTCTTTTTCTAAGCGAACGAGGTCGGTAGCCGTCCATGGACCATCACCAGATACTGATCAGGACGGCGAAAGGCCAGGACGAGATTCGAAGCAGGACCTTCGGCCTGTCCCAGGAATTGCGTCACCTGCTGATCCTGCTCGACGGACATCGAACCGTGGAGGAGATCCTGTCGCGGCACCCCGAGATCGGCCAAGAGGTCGAAGCCCAACTCGACACACTGCTCGCCGGCGGGTTCCTCGCCCCACACGAGTCGGCGTTCGAAATGGGCGCCTACAGCATCGACGACTGGGATTTGCTCGAGTACGAGCACCAGGCGCTGCAGGAAGCGGCACCGGCGGGCGTCGACATTCCGCCTGAGCCGCACTTCAACCTGGAGAAGGCGAAGGGTTTCGCCCGCTATGTGGTGCTGGGTGCGCTGGGTCCGGTCGGGGCGCATCGCGTCGAACGAATCGATGCGGCAACCGACGCCAGTGAACTGCGGGCGGAATTGGACGAACTGCGTGACCTCCTGCCCAAGCTCCTCTCGCCGCACCAGGCCAAGCAGGTCTGGGACCAGCTCGAACCCTTGACCCTACCCATTCAACAGTAAACACCAAACCGTCAGTAGAGAGACACTCCATGTCCGAGTTCGAGCACGTCAACGTCGTCCGTGAGGCCAACATTTTCTTCGACGGCGGCGTGACCAGCCGCACCATCCGTTTTGCCGACGGCACCCGCAAGACGTTGGGGATCATGCAGCCCGGTGACTACGAGTTCAACACCAGCAGCGGAGAACTGATGGAGATCCTGTCCGGGGACTTGGATGTGCAACTCCCCAACACCGCCGATTGGCGCACCTTCAAGGGCGGTGAGTCCTTCAGGGTCGGGGCCGGGGAGCGGTTCGGACTGCGGGTGCGCACCGTGACCGATTACTGCTGTTCCTTTTTGCCTTGAGTCATTGATCTTCCTTGATGTAACGACGGCCGATGGCGTCAGCAGTCGCTGGCCGCCGGGCTCACCACTGGAGGCGTTGGCGCAACTCCTCACGTTGCGCCTCGGAGGGGAAGATCACGGCCCCGGCACTGTCGAACAGCGAGATGGAAAGACTGGGGCAACCTTGCGCGACCTCCTGCAGAACCTTCTCGGCCGCCAGCCGGCCGGTGGTGGCGGCCTTGAATTCATCACCGATTTCGACCTCGCGAAAGGCGTCCGGGCAAACCACCCAGCAGGTTCCGCAGCCGATGCAGGTGGGGGTGTCAACTTCGATCTTCTCGATCATAGGGCCGTCTCCTGGCGGCAGTGTGTGTTTCGGACGTTTCGGTCAAGCGGCTCCGAGGCAACCCGTCACGCCGTGACCGGCCGTCGGGACCCTGGCCTCATGACCAGGCTCCACGATCGTGCAAGGTGACAACGATAGACGCTTTCGTTCCCTTCAAGCAAACCTGCGTCAACTATGCCGGCTTCGTGATCATCTCGGCCATGTTTCAGGCGGTGGGCGACGTCATCGCCGCCAGACACACGATGCAGTGTGTTATTTGGCGTTTCACCACTATATCTTGTGATTGAGACTGGACATCTCCGAGCAATCGCCTAGAATAAGCGAACCATCGCCGAACCTCCAGACGCGCCGCCCGGCACCAGGATCGACGCGCGGCGACCACCAGGACCTTGCCCAGGCACCTGAACCAGCAGCCGAATTCCGAGGACTGACCACGATGTTGAACTGGGACGATCCACTCGCCGCCGCCAAGCCCGGCACCAGCCACACGGCACCGCCCGTGGCCGCGTTCGATCCGCTGGTCGAGCTGCCGCAACGGTCCAGGCTGACCCCTGACGCCCCGGCGGCAACCCCCTTCGTCAGCCAGTCGGGTGCCCGTGACATCCGGACCCAGGTGCGTCCTGGGCATGGACTGGTCACCAACGAGGCCCTGATGCAGACCGCCGGTGCGGCGCCCGTGGTCGACCCCAATCCGTTCGCCCCGCAGGTGGAACTGCCCTTCGAGGACACCCTGCTGTCCGGCCTTGAGCGGACATCAAAGAGGAGCACCGACCACAGCGCCGCCCAGGCCGCAGGCGGGGCTACGGGCCTCGAGTCCCTTGAGTTG
The DNA here is from genome assembly GCF_903933125.1 of uncultured Lamprocystis sp. GTDB lineage: Bacteria > Pseudomonadota > Gammaproteobacteria > Chromatiales > Chromatiaceae > Thiodictyon. The sequence continues at coordinate 13,817 of NZ_CAIZIZ010000046.1, forward strand.
GGCGCCGGCCGCGTGCGGGTGGATGACAAACGCATCATCAACTGCCGTGCGGATCTGAACCAGCTCGTCCCCTTCAAGTACGACTGGGCCTGGCAGAAGTACCTGGACGCCTGCGCCAACCACTGGATGCCGCAGGAAATCAACATGAATGCGGACATCGCCCTCTGGAAGGACCCGAACGGTCTGACCGAGGACGAGCGCACCATCATCAAGCGCAACCTGGGATTCTTCTCGACCGCCGACTCGCTGGTTGCCAACAATCTGGTACTGGCCGTCTACCGCCACCTCACCAACCCGGAGTGCCGCCAATACCTGCTGCGCCAAGCGTTCGAGGAGGCCGTGCATACCCACGCCTATCAATATGTCGTGGAGAGTCTGGGCCTGGATGAGGGTGAGATCTTCAACATGTACCGGGAGGTTCCGGCCGTTGCCCGCAAGGCCGAATGGGCGCTGCCCTTCACGCGCTACCTGGCGGACCCGCATTTCCACACCGGCACCCCCGAGAACGATCAGAAGCTGCTGCGCGAACTGGTCGCCTTCTATGTCATCTTTGAGGGGATCTATTTCTACGTGGGCTTCGTGCAAGTGCTGTCCATGGGCCGCCGCAACAAGATGACCGGCACCGCCGAGCAGTTCCAATACATCCTGCGCGACGAGTCCATGCACATGAACTTCGGCATCGACGTCATCAACCAGATCAAGATCGAGAACCCGCACCTGTGGACTGAAGCCTTCAAACAGGAATTAGTGGCGATGATCCGCGAGGCGGTGGAACTGGAGGCGCGCTACGCCTACGACACCATGCCGCGCGGCGTACTCGGGCTGAACGCCCCGATGTTCGAGGACTACCTGCAATTCATCGCCAACCGCCGCTGCGCCCAGATCGGCTTGGCGGAGCAATACCCCGGCGCCGGCAACCCGTTCCCCTGGATGTCCGAGGTCCTCGATCTGAAAAAGGAAAAAAATTTCTTCGAGACTCGGGTCACGGAATATCAGACCGGCGGGGCGCTGAACTGGGATTGATTGGCAGCCAGCAGCAGATGAAGACGTACAATCATTTACTCGTTCCCCACCCGTTTCCTTATCAGGGAAGCAAACGTGGCATCGCCAAAGACATCCTGCCGCACGTTCCCAGCGATGTTCAGTGCCTGATCGAGCCTTTCTGCGGCGCCGGAGCACTATCACTGGCTGTCGCAGCGAATGGCTTAGCGAAACGCTTCGTCCTTAATGACGTCAGTGAACCACTGATGACATTGTGGGTGGAAATTCTTGAGCGGCCTCATCTACTGGCCGACCACTATGAAGCCCTGTGGCTTGCCCAGGAACCGGATCGAAAAACTTATTTCTTCAAGATCCGCGATGAATTCAATCGCTCCCATCAGCCGCATCACTTACTTTATTTGTTGGCACGGATCGTAAAAGGTGCCGTTCGCTACAGTTCCGATGGCCTTTTCAACCAAAGCGCCGATAATCGTCGCTCGGGAATGAAACCGAATACGATGAGACTGAATCTTTTGGGCGTTTCACGACTGCTGGCGCAAAAGACCAAAGTTCATGCTGTCGGTTTCGCGGAAATTGCGGGCGAAGCAAAGGCCAAAGATCTGGTTTATATGGACCCGCCTTACCAGGGAACATCATTCACCCGGGACCGTCGTTACTTAAACGGACTCACTTACGATGACTTCGTGGATGCGCTGATCGAAATGAACGAGAAAGACATATCCTACATCATCAGCTATGACGGTATCACGGGCGACAAAACGCACGGCAAACCCCTGCCGGAACACTTGGCGCTAAAGCACCTATACATCCATGCCGGGAGATCAAGCCAAGCAACTCTGCTGGGCGGAAATGCCGAAACCATTGAGTCATTATATCTATCTTCAGCGCTCGTTGAAAGACTAGCCGGAGAATGCAGCAAACTCCATGGGGAGGCGCCGTCGGTGAGTATCGACCCCAATCCGGATGACCCGAAAGGATCGGCCATGATCATCCGCCATGGTCAGGCCACCGCGCAGACCTATGTGCGTTGGATGCTGTTTCAGGCGGACCGCCTGATGAAGGGCTATACCCTGGGTGCCGACAACGACACGGGCAAGACGCTCAAGTCCGCCGTACCGGGGTTCGGCAAGGTCCTGGATACGCTAACCCGGCGGGCACCTCCAACGTGAAGACCTGATCATGAATGCGCACGACATAGAAACCCTCCCGCAGAACCCGCTCGCGCAACGTCGGCCTCAGGTCCACCGCGGCCAGGATGCCGTAGAGCCGTTTCTCCCGATGCGCGGGGAAAAGGTGCGGAACCGGTGCAGCAGGTTCTGCAACTGGGTGATCGCCTCCTCGCGCAGGTGGCTCTTGACCGCGACCAGATAGGCGGCGTTGACAGCGCCGTTGGCGTAGGCCAGGACTCGGTCTCTCGTTGCGCTGCGGTCAGTTCGCGCAACAAGGCCCAGACATCGCCGGCGGTCGTGGCCATGGGTTGCTCCCTCCGGTCGTGGCGATGGCGGGAGTATAGCGCCAACGCTGGGTTTCGTTCTCACTCGACCCATCCTCGACGGAGCCGATTTCGTCGGGTGGATCAGCGCAGCGCGTAGGATGGGCATCGCTCGCGCTCTGCCCATCCTACCGCACTACGAAACCGGCCCCGTTGTAGGGTGGATAAGGCGCGCCGCTCGGTGGCAGGGACTCGGCACGGCGGTCGCGCGCGCCGCATCCACCAGAGGTCGCGCGGCGCCGCCCAAATTTGGAATTGCTGTACCGCACCCGTCCCCCTTGGTCTGCACCGCCGGTTCCTGCATGATGCGCGGTTATCTTCCGCGGACCGGACTGCTTCGATGACGGATCTACGTCTCTACAACGCCGAGGGCCTGGAACACCAGCCGCTCGCGACCTTCACTGAAAAGGCGTACCTGGACTACTCCATGTACGTGATCCTCGACCGCGCCCTGCCCTACGTGGCCGACGGGCTCAAGCCGGTGCAGCGGCGCATCCTTTACGCCATGTCGGAGCTGGGGCTCTCGGCGGCGGCCAAGTTCAAGAAATCGGCGCGCACCGTGGGCGACGTGCTGGGCAAGTTCCATCCCCACGGGGATACCGCCTGCTACGAGGCCATGGTGCTGATGGCTCAGCCGTTCAGCTACCGCTACCCCTTGATCGACGGCCAGGGCAACTGGGGGTCGCCCGATAACCCCAAGTCGTTCGCCGCCATGCGCTACACCGAGTCGCGCCTGACACCCTACGCGGAATTGCTGCTCGGCGAACTGGATCAGGGCACGGTCGACTGGCAACCCAACTTCGACGGGACCCTGGAGGAGCCCAAGCTGCTGCCGGCGCGCCTGCCCAACCTGCTGCTCAACGGCACCACCGGCATCGCGGTCGGCATGGCGACGGACATCCCCTCGCACAACCTGCGCGAGGTGGCGCGGGCCTGTATCCACCTGCTGGACCACCCGCAGGCCACGGTCGAGGACCTGTTCGTCCACTGTCCGGGGCCGGATTTCGCGACCGCGGGCGAGATCATCACGCCCCCCGATGAGCTGCTGAAGATCTATCAGACCGGCAACGGCAGCCTGCGCCAGCGCGCCGTCTATGAGGTCGAGCAGGGCGAGATCATCATCACCGCCCTGCCCTATCAGGTCTCGGGTGAGCGGCTGATGGAACAGATCGCCGCGCAGTTCAACGCCAAGAAGCTGCCGATGATCGAGGACTTCCGCGACGAGTCGGATCACGAGTTCCCGACCCGGCTGGTGATCGTCCCGCGCTCCAACCGGGTCGACCTGGAGCGGCTGATGTCGCATCTCTTCGCCACCACCGACCTGGAGCGCAGTTACCGCGTCAACCTCAACATGATCGCCGGCGACGGCCGGCCGCGGGTCATGAACCTCAAGGAGATTCTCGCCGAGTGGCTGAGCTTCCGCACCGCCACGGTGCGGCGGCGCCTCGAACACCGACTGGGCAAGGTTCTGGACCGCCTGCACCTGTTGGACGGCCTGCTGATCGCGTATCTCAACATCGACGAGGTGATCCGCATCATCCGCACCGAGGATGAGCCCAAACCAGTGCTGATCGCGCGCTTTGCCCTCAGCGACGCTCAGGCCGAGTACGTGCTGAACACCCGGTTACGGCAACTGGCGCGGCTGGAGGAGATGAAAATCCGCGGCGAGCAGGCCGAACTGGCCGCGGAACGCGATCACCTGCAGGCGCTGCTGGGAGATGCGGCGCTGCTCACCCGGCTGATCCGCGATGAGATCACCGCCGATGCCGAGAAATACGGCGATGCCCGCCGCTCGCCCCTGGTCGCCCGCACCGCCGCGAGCGCACTCGACGAGACCGAGGTGACCCCGAGCGAACCGGTGACCGTCGTTCTGTCCGAAAAGGGCTGGGTGCGCGCCGCCAAGGGGCACGAGGTCGATCCCGTCGGGTTGAGTTACCGCTCCGGTGACCAGTTCCTCGCGGCGGCCCGGCTGCGCAGCAACCAGACGGCCGTCTTCCTCGACTCCACCGGCCGCAGCTATTCGCTGCCGGCCCATACCCTGCCGTCGGCGCGAGGTCAGGGCGAACCACTCACCGGACGGCTGGACCCGCCCAAGGGGGCCAGCTTCGTCGCCGTGCTGGGCGAGTCCGCCGCGACCCAACTGCTGCTCGCCAGCGATGCCGGATACGGATTCATCGTGCGCATGGAAGAACTCTACGCCAAGGGCAAGGCCGGCAAAGCGGTGCTCAGCCTGCCCGCGGGAGCCCTGGTGCTGCCGCCGCTGCCGCTGCCCGACCTGGCGGGCGCGCGGCTGGCCGCCGTCAGCCAGAGTGGCCATCTGCTGGTCTTCCCGGTGTCCGACCTGCCCGAGATGCCGCGCGGCAAAGGCAATAAAATCATTAGCCTCCCCGCCGCCAAAGGCGCCGAGACGCAAGATCGGGTGGCCGCGCTCGCGGTAGTGCGCGCCGGCGGCAGCCTGGTCATCCTCTCCGGCAAGCGCACCTTCACCCTCAAGCCGGCCGATCTGGATGTCTATCAGGGCGAGCGCGGCCGCCGCGGCAAGCCGCTGCCGCGGGGGTTCCAGCGGGTGGAGGGGCTGCAGACGGAGTGAACCTGTGCGGTGCCGGCCCTTGCGCTGAAGTCCAGGGCTTCAGCGGAAACCGGATAGGGGTCGGGACGGCGTGCGCCGCCCCTTCCTCCGAACCGCGCGTGCAGGTGGCCATCACCGGAGACCTGGGATTCGCCGGCCGCAAGAACCAGTACACCCTGACGCAAGCCTGGCTGGGAGGATGTCTGACTCGTCCTCACCACAGACCAGGCCGCAACACCTCCACCGTTATGTCTACTCAGCCTCCGGCAAATCCACCGGCAACCACAACGACGCAACGCCAAGCAACTGGACATTAGGAATTTTGTGACCGACGTCACAGAACAGAAATACACTTTCCGGTTTACAGAAAATTCAGTCTGTATCGTCTACTATGTCTGCTGGTTACACACGCAAAGCAGACCATTGATGTTGGCATTGGGGGTTGAGGCGCAGTGGAATCGAAAACCGAATGTCCGTTCCACTGGATCTCAGACGTTAAGACCCGGGCCATCCCCACGCAAAGACAGCTGAGTTCCCTATCCGTCTTGCCGGTGTTGACGCCGGCCAGCCGGGTAATCGTTGGTACCGATGCGGCTTGCGCCCGGATGCCTCGCTCACTCTCTACTGGAAAACGCGAATTCGATCATGTTCAATAACAACTCACAGTTTTATTTTTTGGTATTCTGCATAGGTTAAATGAGATAAAGCTTGGCGCTCCATTTCTACAAGGACTGATATTCGAACTAGGAGTGCGCCATAAACTATATATGGCTTCTCAAATTGTGACTTGTGACTCTAGCAAGCATTGCACCATAAACCATATTTTTTAATAAAACTACTGGGCTTCTCACAATAAACGTAAACGCAGATGAAAACATTCACAACGACTTCGTTGATTCTCATGATGCTTCTAGCGGCAAGCAATACTGCCTTTGCCGATCTTAACGCCGGCCTAGTGGCTCATTATCAATTTAATGGGAATGCAAATGATGAAAGTGGAAATGGCAATCATGGATCAACAAAAGGTGGAGCATGGGTTAATACCCCATCTGGACAAGGTATATTATTATATGACGGTCAAAGTAACTGGGTTACTTTAAAAAATGGAAATGGTTTCTCACAGATACCTAAACCTTTTGATGCTGTTACAATTGCTTCAGTTATCAAGCTAACAAGAGGAGATACATACATTTATAGTAGCCAAACTGATGATGGTTGGTTTTACTTTACATTACACATGGACAAAATTTCGTTAGGTTATTTTTATAACTGGGGGGCTTATAATGGACTGAACGTACCTATTCCAGAGAACTTTGATTTCGGTCAATTTCATCACATCGTCGGTATTTTAGAAAGAGGAAAGATCAGTATTTACATTGATTCTAATTTACTTGAGTCTTCTTCTTTTCCTAATTATCAACCTCTTAGTTGGTCTGGAACCGCTAATTGTACAAGCGGTATAAAAGTAGGAGGCTCAGGATGTACTCAAAATGGCACAGATATTCCTGAGTGGAAAAGTAGTAGCGACAGAATAACAACTATAGATGATTTGCGCATCTATAACCGCGCCCTCTCAGCAGCAGAAGTGAGAGAACTTTATTCTACCATCAGCAACTTTGTAGTAGGCGAGGGAACTATCCCCGAAACCGGCCTGAGATTCACCGTCACCTTGTCGGAGCCGCTGCCGGACGGTTACGGCGTCTTCGTGAACTTCGACGATCAGCAGGGTGGGTGGTTTGAAGCCGATCAAGACGGCTGGCATTTGGCGCTGGAAGACCAGAGCAACAATGTCTATGCCGCCGATTATGTTCTCGACAAACCCGGCTTGCGTTCCTTTCGAGCCGGAGTTTTTCGATTGAATGGTGCAGGCAGGAGCGACGACACCCTGGTGGGAAGCTATACCGCACCGCAAACCTGTACCCTGGCGTCCTGCCTGGCAGCGGTGGCCCTTCCCAGTGGATATGGGGACCCGGCCGTCACCGGCGGCGGTAGTGAATTGTTCAAGCAGGTGGATGTCAGCAACGGCAACTACCATCTGGCGGCTACCGACATGAGCGTCGATGGCAAAGGCCCGGCATTCGCGTTCAGCCGTGCCTATAACGCGTTGGCACTTGGACCCTGGACCTTTGCCTACGAGGCAAAAGCCACCTTCGTGGCCGGCAGTTATCAGCGTCAAGTGACCATCGGTCCGCGCGAAGACGGGCACACGCAGTTTTTCTATAAGGATATGGACAATCTCTGGTACACGCTCAACCCCGGCAACTTCGACCGACTGATCGAAGACCCGGACGGCAGTTTCGTCCTTTATACCCAGGGAAACCGTCTGTATCGCTTTGCCTCTCCGGTTTCCACCGAGGCGGGGCGTCTGAAGAGCATCGACGACCGCGTCGACAACGTCTTGACCTTCCACTACAGCGCCAGCGGCAACTACCTGGTCGGTGCCACCGATGCGAACGGGCGAGGATATGCCATCACCCGCTACGCGAATCATCGCATTCAGCGCGTCACCGATTTTTCCGGCCGCTTTGTGGAATACACCTACGATGCCAATGGCATGATCACCGATGTGCGTAACATGCGCGGTGATCATCATCGGTATACCTATGTCGGCGCGACGGGGGATGACCGTTACCGCCTGGCGAGCATTATCGATCCCCGCGGTCATGAGCAAATGACCATCGACTATGCCCTGGTTTCCTTTACGGCCTTTGGCAAGAACGATACCCAAGGGCGCGTGGTACGGCTGACGGATGGCGCCGATGCTGTGACCGCGTTCTCCTATCCCTTTATCGATACCGTCGGCTCGCCGTTTTACCTCAGGGAAACCACTGCAATCCGGCAGCCCGCGGTGAATGGCGTCAATAGCAACGTGGCCTTCATCCTGGACAACCAGCGCACCCGTGTCGAGAAGCGTTTGGATATCGTCAATGCCGCCGAATATGTGAGGACTCAAGGGTATAAGGCTCTGCAAGACCGTCAGCATGTGGCGGAAACCGCATTGGTCGAACAAGTTATAGATCCAAAAGGCCATAGCACCGACATCAGTTACGACGGCAGCGCCCGCAACCGCCCGGCGACGGTCACGGATGCTGATGAGAACCAATACCTGGCGAGCTATCAGGCCATTCCCGATACGTACAACTTGAGCGTGCTCGCCTCGGCTCAGCAACCGGGCGTGCCGGCCAGCCAGTTCGGCGAATTTAGCCGCACCGGTCAGGCGGGTCGCACCACCGATCCAAGTGGCTACATCACCAGCCGGCTTTTCGACACCGACAACGATTGGATGACCGAGCAAACCAATCCGCTCAACAACACCACGCGTTATGACCACGATGATTTTGGCCATGTCACGAACATCACCGAGCCGCTGAATCGGCAAACTCAGCGCATCTATGACAACGCCGACGACGACACCAAACTTGGACGCTTGAGCGAGGAGATCTCGCCGTCCGGCCTGCGCACCACTTACACCTATGATGCGCACGGCAATGTCCTGACCAAGACCGAACGGGCACCTGGCATCGATAACACCACCCATTTCGAGTACGACGCAAGCGACAATCTGCTGTCGACCACCGATCCGCGCCGTCATCGCACAGACTATGTCTACGACGCGCTCAACCGCAAGACAGAGGAACGCTACGTGGTTGGCGGGGTGCCGCATCTGCGCAGCTACACCTATGACGCCATGGGGCGCCTGGCGACCGTGACGAACGAGCGCGGGAAACCGACGACAACCCACTACGATGCTCGCGGTCAGGTCACCGACAAGATCAATGCGCTGAACGAGACCACGACCTATACCTATGACCCCAACGGCAATGTAGCGACGGTCACCGATGGCGGCGGCCACAAGCTAACCTACGCCTACGATGCCCTCAATCGCAAGACGCAGCAGCTAGATGATAAAGGCAATGAACAAGTCTGGGCCTATTATCCCAACGGACAGGTCAGATCCCATCGCGACGCCCGCAACAATGTGACGGATTACAGCTATGACGCCTCGGGCCATCTGACCGAGACCCGGCAAGATGAGCAGGTGACCCGCTCTACCTACGATGGCAACGGGAATCTGCTGACGGTCACCGATCCCGCAGAACATACCACCATCTATACATATGATGAACTGAATCAGCGCGTATCGACAACCTTGCACGATGGACAGCAATGGGTCTATGAATACGATGTTGCCGGCAACCGGATCAGTGAGACGACACCCAACGGAGAGCAGACCCGGCAACGCTTCGATGCGCTAGGACGGGTCACCCAGCGCACCGAGATAGCCACCAATCAAAGCATCACCCGTCAAATCGATTATACCTACGACCCCAACGGCAATGTCACCAGTGTGACCAGCGGCGGCAAGACCATCGCTTACACCTATGACGAAATCAACCGTATCGCCAGTGTCACCGACCAAAGCGGCCAGACCCTGCGTTATGCCTACGACCTGGCCGGCAACCGCAGCCGCTTGACCTATCCGGGCAACAAGACCGTCAGCTACAGCTATGACGATGCCGACCGCCTACACAGCCTGACCGATTGGCTCAACAACACGACGCGCTACACCCGTAATGGGGCTGGGCAGGTCACTGACATCCTCAATGGCAACGCCACCAAGTCCCATCTTGAATACGACGACGCGGGACGCCTGGTTCAACTGCAAAACCTTCAGGCCAATAACAGCGTCATCAGCACCCATGTTTTGACCCTGGACGCTGCCGGCAATATTACCGAGGCGACGGTCGATCTGCCGCTCATGCCGACCTTGCCGGCTGGCATTGACTTCATGACGTACGACAACACCAACCGGCTCAGGACGGCGCCGGGCACGACCTACACGCATGACGATTCTGGTCGGATCATCGAGGAAGACGCCAATGGTGTGAAAACGAGCTATCAATTCGATATCCAGGATCACATCAGCCGGATCACGCGCGGCGCGACGACCTTGAGCCAGTACGCCTATGACCTGAACGACAACCGCATCAGTCAGATTCAAAGCGGTGTCGAGACCCGCTATGTCATCGACCCCTTGGCATCTTTACCCAATGTGGTCGCCGAGACCACGGCGCAGGGCGCGATCAGCCGCTATTACATTTATGGCGAAGGTCTGGTGTCGCAAATCGATGCAGCAGGAACCAGTCATTATTACCACTTCGACCCGACCGGGCATACCCTGGCCCTGACCGATGCCAGTGGCAATGTGACCGATCGCTATGCCTATACGCCCTATGGGCATACGACGAGCCAGGGCAGCACTCCGAATCCGTTCCGGTTTGTCGGCAAGCATGGCGTGATGGATGATGGCAATGGACTGCATTACATGCGGGCGCGGTATTATAAGGAAGATATTATGCGGTTTGTGAGTTTGGATGCGTTATCTGGGGATATACTGACGCCACAGGCTTTGAATCGGTATGCGTATACGTTGGGGAATCCGATTGCAAATGTGGACCCAAGTGGTTATTTGAGCAAAATAGAGAAGGATTATTTCATGGATAAGCTAGCTGGTAAAGCGATAGATTTTGCTTCCTACGCAACAAAAGAATTTTGTGAAAAAGCTATGGATAAAGGGGTATTCTCAAGAGACGAATATGATCGCTGCGTTCATGCACTGGATTCAGTTGACAATTTGGGCTGTATATCTAACCCAGTTGATTACATTTTTTCCGTTTCCGATGCGTTTATTTCAGGGAATGGAGTTTCTGACGGTACTATCGAGTGCACATTAGCCAGTGAGTTTTCCGGAGAAGATTATGAGTCATGCAAAAGGGGTTTTTCCGACTTAAATGGCGTTATGAAAAGTAACATAATAAGTGCTTTCAATAGAGTAGAAAGCGAAGCCAGTGGTGATCAGAAAACATCTCTAAAAGTAGTCCACTATGGAGCGAGAGTCGTCAACACAATCATGAGTATTACCTCATTAACTGGTCGTTTTTTGAACGACTTATTCTCTGTTAAGCAGGCCTATTGATTTTCAAATTTTTCCACTTCCGATAGCAAGGTAGGATGGGTAGAACGGTCACGCGATGACGTTGATGATTTGCACTGAAACCGATTGGCCGTGAAACCCATCGTCCACAGCAAGGTAAGATGGGTAGGGATTCGGTGGGTTTCGCTTCGCTCTACCCACCCTACGTGATGGCGATCATGTGACGGCGGATGGCGTGTCTCGATTGGATAAGGGCGACTGGTGCAACTCCGGGGTGTCGCGTGGAGGATGGTTCGGAGAGATGAATGTCACGGTATCCGCGGGCGGTGGTTGCGGCTGGTACCTGCTACTTGACGGTGTTGATCTACCCGCGCCAGCGGTTTCCGACGAATGCAGAACGACGGCAATAACTACGTGAGGCAATCGAATGGATAGGTGGCGCAGGTGGTCGATTGGCCGTTTTCGACCTTTTACCGCGACGTAACCGCGGAGCTGTTTCCCATGGATTGGGGCGGGACGCGGGAATCTCTTGATGATATCGGTATCGCTGGCAGTACCCGGCGCGCGTAGCCACAAACGATATGCCCACCCAATCCCGGGTTGGCACCAAGAGTGCGCCTTGCACGCATGGCCACCCGCCACTGGAGCAAACTGAATGAATCTGAACAAGATCGGGGCCACAACGCTTGCAGGACTGCTGGCGTTACTGCTTCCCCAACTGCCCTACGCCGGAACGCTCAGCTATCGCTACGACGCGCTCAACCGTCTGGTCCAAGTGGCTTATTCCAACGGTCGAGGCATCGACTATGCTTACGATGCCGCCGGCAACCTCACCGGAACCGTCGTGACCGGCGAGCCCGAGCCCGAGCCCGATAACGATCACGACGGCATCCCCGATGCGACCGATCCGGATGACGACAACGACGGTGTCGCGGACGCCCAGGATGCCTTCCCGCTCGACCCCGGCGAACAGCTCGACACCGACCACGACGGCATCGGCAACAATGCCGACACCGACGATGACGCGGATGGCAAAGCCGACGGCGCGGACAACTGCCCGCTCGTTGCCAATCGCGATCAGGCGGACGGGGATCATGATGGAATCGGTAACGCCTGCGATCCTGACTACCTGCAGTTCTGCTGGGACTGCATGCCAAGCCGCGGGGGCTGGCGGGCAATCCTGAATCAGTAGCTTTCTCGTTGCAACTCGACGCCGACGGCAGCCGCAGCGAGACCGCCGGCGATCTGCTGGACGGCTGGACGCCCCCGCTCTGGTTGATGGACCAAGCAGGTCGCTGGGGTGTCATGCGGCGCCAGAATCAACCCGCTCCAGTGAGTTCCCCCGCCTTCACCACCCGCGGTACCAGCCGCCCATTCGCGGTCGGCACCATCCGCACCACCTGGCGACTGTGTTCCGGTCCGAAGCTCACATGGATCGGCTGGTCGGCGCCATAGAAATAAAGGCGGTCGAAGGGGGTGTTCTGCGCCAGCCAGCGGGCGACCTCGGCCATGTCCTCGTCCTCCACGAGAAAATCCACCGCGGCGCCCTGACGCGAACAGATAGGTTTTCCCAGGCGGTTGTGCTCGTGGGCGGCGTGCTGATCGAGCCGGGGATCGATGCGGCCGGTGATCTCACGGGCCAGTTCCGGCGAGCAAAAACCGTAGGTCAAACGGATCATGCCGAACCAATCGATGACCGGGTCGAGCACCTGCTCGGCCAAATCCTGCAAGGCGTCGAAGCTGTCCATCCGGCGCGGAAGATTGGGCAGCCCGGTGCGGCCTTGGGTCTCGCCGCATTCGATCAATTGGCGGAAGGTCAGGAAGCGCCCGCACGGCGCATCCAGGTCCGGACCGGTGTCCGGTCGGCGCAGGTCGAAACCATCGATCACCCAACGGCGGCGGGCCAGGATCTCATCGAACTTCGCGGCACTCGGACCGTATCCCGACAGGTCGCACAGCGCCAGCGTATCCAGTGTCTCCTCGAAGGCCGCCTGCTCCGGGTAGTGTGGGAACTCCTCGTTGATATAGCGCGACTTGTGATACAGATAGGGCGCCGGGTAACCGGTACTGTCCCCATAGAGAAAGAAATCGATGTCCTGTTCGCGCAACCGAATCTTCACGCGTTCGAGCAGGCGCGGCAATGGCGACGTGACGAAGGCGTCATAGCGCAGCAGGCTCAGCTTGCCCGAGCCGATATGGATCTTGACCAGGTCCGCGTCGCGGTAGTCGCCGTAGAGCACGGCCGCACAGCCAACGTAGACCCGCAGCAGCGGCGCCAATTGCTCGACCGACGCGACATGGAGTTGCAGCGACTCGCCCGGCTCCAGCCAACCCAGACCGCGCGCCGCGGCCTCCTGACAGGCGTCGGCAATGGCCTGGGTATCGCGGATCGTGAACAGCAGTGCGAGCGCCGCCTGCTGCGCGGCCCCATAATCACCGAACAGGATCTTGATGTTGCGCTGCAAGCCAGGCTCCAGATGCTTGTAGGGACGGCGCCGCTCGAACTGATTGAGCGCCAGATAGACCAGCAAGTCCGCCCGCCGCGCCGCCTCGGCGCGCGCCAAGAGGTCCGGATCCTGTTGACCGGCGAGGAAGCGCAGCGCCTTGGCGAGCGTACCGAATTCCTCGATGAGCGCGGGCAGATCCGCCCCGACCTCGTCCGGCTCCGGCGGGCGCCCCAGTTCCAGCCACCGGCTCCACAGCCGATCCAGCAGCTCCCGATGCGCCGCGTAGCGTTCGGCCAACCGGTCAGGGGCCGGTTGGGGCAGGCGCTCCGCGTTGCGCTCCGGCCGCGGCGGGCGGGGCCGCGCCGGGATCAATGACAGCGGGCTGCGTCGACTGCGATAACGCTCGATCAGAAAGCGCTGCTCCGCGTCCTTGTCCCGAAACACGAAGAGCACCCCCGGAGCCACCGGGATCGGCTCCTCGTCCAGCGCCTGGGTCAGATAGGCGCGAATCTCCGTCTGGGTGTAATAGCGCTGGAAGGTCCCGCGCCGGGTCAGGACCCCGTCGGCGAAGCCGGTTCCGCGGGGAGCGTTCTGATTGGCCAGCATCACCGCGACCACCAGGAGGGTTTCAGTCAGCAACCACGCACTGGTCAAGGCCTCCAGGCGCTCCTCGCGATCCTCGATCACATTGATGACGAACCCGAGATTGACCAGCGGCGCCGGGCGCAGCGGTTGCTCCGGGGCGTAAAAGGGGTCCCACCCGGCCGCCTGCAGGCCGTTCGCCGTCAGGGCACGCACGTCATCGCCGCGCCCGCAGCCGTAATCGAAGAGAGCCAGACGCCCATCCAGAAAGCCGTGGCGGGCGAGCGCCTGGATCGGTGCCGACAGGCCGTAGCGCACCAGTGCGGTCAGTTGGCGGGCCGCCTGCCAACCCCCGCCCTGACCATCGGGCACCGGAGCCTCACTGACTGGCGGGCCGTCGGCAGCCAACCCCTCGACCGTCTGGTCGTCGTCTCCCTCATCGTTACCCACCGGCAGCAGGGCCAGTCCGTCGATGCGATAGCCCCGTTCCCGCACCAGATCCAACCACTGGCGCCGGTAGCCGATGCGCGTCGGCTGGTCGAAAAGCCCGATCGACTCGCAAGCCAGCGTCAGCGCCGCTGAGTCCTCCCGCCGCGGGTGATCGGCCGGCAACAGGAGTTCCTTTCGGTGCAGGATCGGCGGATTCTGCGAATCGGCATAGGTCCGGTAACCAACGGTGCCGGCATTGAGATCCACCAGCCAACTCGTCGCCAGGGCCGGGAAAGCCTCATCGAAAAAGGTCGGATAGTTGAGCAGCGCGATCTGTCCCCCGGCCAGATCGCACCGCACGACATTGAAATCCTCCGCCCGACGGACCCCGGCGCGGCACTCCGCCTCCGCGACCCAGGCGGCTAATTCGGCGCCCGCCGTCTCCAGACAACTGATGTGCAGATAGGTGCGTTGAGCAACGGTTTTGCCGATCATGGGGTTGTACTCGTAGGCTCGGGCGTCGGCTTGCCGCAGACCCGGTCACGCCGGCCGCGGTTCGCCGCGCTATTGTCGACCAGGACTGCCGCGATGGCACTGTTGCAGTCGACACGGTCAGCGTTCGGTTGACTGGACAACGCCAAGGGAGCAGGCGTCGATGGCTGTGGCGCCGTGGCGACTTGCCGTGGGAGATGGCCGACAACCGCCGTCGGCGGAACGCTTACCGCGGGTGCGCCGCCGACAACCGCCGTCGGCAACGCCTGGACCGGTAGTGTCACCCTGCTGCTTGGCCGCAGGGCGAGCACTGCCAGCGACAGGACCGAGAGCAGCAGCATAACCCAAGCGGCGCGTCTGCCGCGATCCGGCCCCCGCCGCTCACGAATCGCGTCCAAGTGGGCTTTCCGTGCCTCCTGACTCTGATCGGCACGCCCCTTCAACCGTTCCCAGGCGGCGCGCAACGCAGCGGAAGGCGGTGCATCACCGAGCTTATCGCGCAGATCCCGACGCAGGTCGCGCAGGCTGGAGACACCATCCGGCTTCCCTTTCGGAAAACGGGCACTATCGGTGAACACCACCCACCCAAGGACCGGAACACCCGGCACCAATGCCTTGACTGCCTGGGTATGGAGATAGTTCTGCCGCACCGGGTTCTGGAAGCGGAAGCTCTGACGCCCCAGCCGCTGAGTCCACTGCGCCTCGCCCTCCTGCCCGAAGATCGACCCACGGTAATTCTTGGTTTCGACGACCACCAGACCGGCACCCGTCAGAACCACATGATCGACCTGGGTCAAACCGCCGCGACCGTCCGGAAAGATGACATCATGCAGACACTCGGTTCCAAAGCGCTCCAGCACTGCCCCGACCCGCCGCTCGCCCAAGATCCCCCGCAGCTTCGGCAGCAGCAAAGACCGGAGGGCCACCAGGAGCAGCACGAGCGGGATCATCCACAGCGCCCAATCGGTGACGAGCGTCGTGATGGGCGCGAGGGCGGCGGCAAGCGGATCGGGACTGGACACACGCGTTTCCTTCGGTCTGACGTGAGCGGTATAATACACGAATGGAAGTCACAGAACTCAAGCCCGGCGTCATCATCCGCGGTGCCGTCATCCCCGAGCCGATCCCGGTCGTCGCGGTCATTCCCGAGCGGGACGGGGTTTGCAACCCAATGCCATTAAGTTAAGCGCCGACGGCGCGGCTTCTCGTTCCCACGCTCCG
>NZ_CAIZIZ010000047.1 GCF_903933125.1 uncultured Lamprocystis sp.
GGGTGAGCGACTTTGCGCACACGATCAACGTCGATCCGTTTGCCGTTGCCGACCGGCTCTGGACGAAAACGACGCTCGATCCAGAGGAAGAGAAATTACGCATCCCGGCCTAGGCGAGGTTTAGGGCCTTGATCATGATTCCGGCGAGTGCCCGGGCGTCGTGCACGCGACCGCTGCGTAGTCAGGGCTTCCAGCCCTGACCGTTCCAGTCCCGACGCTGCCAGGCCAGGATGGTCTGACTACGCAGGTTCAATCGCCTTCAAACTCACACAACGCGAACACTTTCTGCCCATGCTTTTCGAGCCGCCGGCGCCCGCCGAGATCGGGCAAGTCGATGACGAAGCAACACTCGACCACCGTGCCGCCCATGCTCTCGATCAGCTTGCAGGCCGCCGTGGCGGTGCCGCCGGTGGCGATCAGATCATCGACCAGCAGCACCTTCTCGCCCTGTGACACGGAATCGACATGCATCTCGATGCGATCGGTGCCGTATTCGAGGTCGTAGTCATGGCCGACGGTTTCAGCCGGCAGCTTGCCCTTCTTGCGAATCGGCACGAAGCCGACCCCCAGTTGGTACGCCAGCGCCGCGCCGATGATGAAGCCGCGCGCCTCAATGCCGGCTACCCGGTCGATCTTTTGCGCCGTATAGCGATTGACCAGCTCATTGATGGTGATGCGGAAGCCGACCGGGTCTTTGAGCAGCGTCGTGATGTCGCGAAACATCACGCCCTGCTTGGGATAATGGGGAACGGTGCGAATGCGCGACTTGATGGGCATGGATCTTTTCCGAAAAACAGTTAGCGGGGATTCAGCACGCGACCAGCCACCGCATCCAGGTGCCGGACGACCTCGGGATCGCGTGCCTCGGGCGGGGTGATCAGGGCATGTTCGAGCGCGCGGCGGCAACCGCAGGCGGCGGCGTCGGCATCGCCGTGCAGACGCGGCGCGACCTTCTTCACCAGGCCGCGGGCATTGTCGGCATTGGCCAGCAGCACTTTGACGATGGCATCGACGGTGACGTCGTCATGGTTCGGATGCCAGCAATCGAAATCAGTGACCATGGCCACTGTCGCGTAGCAGAGTTCCGCCTCCCGTGCCAGTTTGGCCTCGGGCATGTTGGTCATGCCGATGACGTCGCAGTTCCAACTGCGATAAAGCTCGGATTCGGCCAGACTGGAAAACTGCGGCCCTTCCATCACCAGATAGGTGCCGCCGCGCGCCACCTCGATGCCGGATTCACGCGCCGCCGCCTCCAGATGGTCACCAAGTCGGTGGCAGACGGGATGCGCCATCGACACATGGGCCACCAGACCGGTGCCGAAAAAGCTCTTGACGCGGTCGAAGGTGCGATCGATGAACTGGTCGACGATGACGAACATGCCGGGCCGCAGATGCTCGCGCAGCGAACCCACGGCGCTGACCGAGATCACATCGGTGGCCCCGGCGCGCTTGAGAGCGTCGATGTTGGCGCGGAAGTTGATGTCGGACGGCGGAATCCGGTGCCCGCGGCCATGGCGCGGCAGAAACACCATAGGCTGTCCGTGCAGGTCGCCGCACAGCAGTTCGTCGGAGGGTGCGCCGAAGGGCGAGTCGATGCGCTCCCAGCGTTTGTTGGTCAGCCCTTCGATGTCATAGACACCGCTGCCGCCGATGATCCCGAGCACCGGGGCGCTACCGTTGCCTGCCATTCAAATGCCTCCGAAACCTGGTTGCCAGAAGGTCGGAGAGGGTACACCATTTAACTGAACCTGGTCATCAGCGGGCGCGTCGCCGGCAGTTCCAAATTTGGTTGGCCGCCGTCGGCAGCTTGTCGGCGGCGAGGCTGAGGGTGGATGCGCTGCGCTTATCCACCCTACGAAACCGACGCCGCTGTAGGGTGGATAAGGCGCGCCGCTCGGTGTCGGGGACCTGGCACGGCGGTCGCGCGCGCCGCATCCACCAGGGGTTGCACGATGCCGCCCGAACTTGGAATAGCTGACGCGTCGCGGCGCTCATGATGGCGTTGGGGGCTCCAGGTCGCCCCAACGGCTTCGTAGCATTGGCCCCCGGTCTGTCAACGCCATCCAGGAGGAACCCCCGATGGGCGCATCCCCGACCAAACTGCTGATCGGCCGCGACCGCGATTGCGATATCGCGCTGGCGCACGAGACCGTGAGCGGCCGTCATGCGGAACTGACCTTTCTGCCCGCGGGCAAGCTCTTGCTCACGGACTGCAAGAGCCGCAACGGCACCTTTCGCCTGCTGCCGGGAGGGCGCGAGCAGCGGATCCATCAGCAACTGGTCTCGCCCATGGACCGGGTGCGGCTGGGCGAAGTGACGCTGACGGTGCGCGAGATCCTGGAGGCGGCGCGGCTCAAATACCCGCGGATACCCGACCCGCACGCCCCCGTCCAGGAGGGGCCGCCGCCGGTGCAGGGACGCCACCTGGAGCGCTGCGACTGCGGGGCCGTCAAGACCGTCGGCGCGCCCTGCCCGGAGTGCGCCCGATGAACCGGCTGTGGGACCAGCCGAACCGCCTCCTGATCCTGGGCCTGTCGCTCCTCGCGGGGGTGCTCTTCATCGGCTTGCTGAGTCTGCTGCTGCCCGCCGGCGGTCCTGCCGCGGTCGTCATCCTGGACCACAACGCCAGCCTGGCGCCGAACTCGCCCTTCGTCTATCCGTTCACGGTGCAGAACCTGATGCACCTGCTGTTCTTCGTCGGTCTGGGCGAGGTCTACTGCCGCTGGCGCATCGCCGAGCGCGAGCAGGCCATGAACCGCGAGGGCCTGCTGCCGGAGGACTACCGCGTCATCCTCCAGGAGCACGACCTGCCCGCTATCCGCGCGCGGGTCGCCGACCGTTACGACGCGGAGCACGGCTTCCTGCCGAGCTTGATCGACCTGTGCATCCTGCAATTCCGCGCCAGCCGTTCGGTCGATCAGACGGTGAGCGTCATGAACAGCAGCCTGGAACTGATCGACCACCGGCTCGACCTGCGTTACGCCATGCTGCGCTACCTGGTGTGGGTCATCCCCACCATCGGCTTCATCGGCACCGTCATCGGCATCTCGCTCGCCATGAACCTGATCGACCCCGCCGCCGACGAGCAACCCTTGGGGGATATCGCCAAGGCCCTGGGTATCAGCTTCTACACCACCCTGGTGGCCCTGGTGGAGAGTGCCATCCTGGTACTGCTGATGAACCTGGTTCAGGCACGGGAGGAATCCGCGCTGAACCGGGCCGGTCATTACACCCTCACCAACCTGATCAACCGTCTGTATGCGGGCGGACGTTTGTAACGCTTCAACAGCAAGTTGAACACAAATGGTCTGCACGGATCGGCTTGCGCTGCGCCCCGGACGATGCGTGTCCCCCGTGGGAGCGGCGTCCCGCCGCGATGCGGTGGCGTGGTGACCTCGAACGCTGCGGTGCCGCGCCCGGCCCCGTCGCGGCGGGACGCCGCTCCCCCAGGGTCGCTGTGCGGCTTTCGCGAATCCGGGTGATAATCCGCCGCACGCGCTGCCACCGCCAGGATGCACCCGATGACCGAGCCCAACGCCGACCACCTCTGCCCCGGCTGCTTTGCTGAGAAGGGCGGCGCCAATCCCTGCCCGCACTGCGGCTACGATGAACAGGCCGCACGGGCGCCGCTGCTGCCCCATCGCGCCCTGCTCAATGGGCAATTCCTGATCGGGCGGGTGCTCGGTAAGCCCGGCGGCTTCGGCATCACCTATGGAGTATTACGCCGGTCTGACGCTGGCGGACTATCTCGACCGCAAGGGCGGACGCCTGGCGGAGTCCGAGGCTCTGATGTTGATGCAACCCATCCTGGACGGCCTGCGTGCGGTCCATGCCAAGGGTTTCCTGCACCGCGACATCAAGCCCCAGAACATCTACCTGGCGCGGCTGGACGGCGGCGGGGTGCGTCCCATCCTGCTCGACTTCGGCGCCGCCCGCCAGGCCATGGGCGAGCGCAGCCGCTCACTTTCGGTCCTCGTTTCCGAGGGCTATGCTCCCTTCGAGCAATACACCCGCAAGGGCAAGCAAGGCGCCTGGACCGATGTCTACGCCGCCGGTGCGGTGCTCTACCGCATGGTCACCGGCCAGACCCCGCCGCCGGCCAACGACCGCATGGCCGGCGACGACCTGGTTCCCGCCAGCGCGCACGGGGTCTCCCAGGCACTGAGCGACGCGCTCAACCGTGCCCTGGCGTTGCAGCCCGAGAACCGCCCACTGGACGTGCCCGCCCTCCAGGCCGCCCTGTGGCCGCGCCAGACCGCGGGGCAGCCGGCTTCGCCGCCCCCGCGCGCGTCCGCACCGGCCGCACCGCCCAAGGTCGCCGCTCGCCGACCCGCGGCCAGTCGACCCCAAGTCAAGCCCAAAGGCCCCAACCGCACCGGCGCGGCCCTCGCCGGAGTCCTGGCGCTCGTCAGCGTCGGCAGCCTCTCACTCTGGGGCTTTGGACAGCGTCAGGCGTCTGATCCAGTGGACTCTAGGACTCCTGAGGCGGGTCAGCGCGGCGCAGTCCAGCAAGCCCGCGAGCCTTTTGAGCCCGAGATGATCCGAGTCCCCGCCGGCACCTTCCTGATGGGGTCACCGGCCAGCGAGCCAGAGAGGTACAGCAACGAAGGTTCCCAACACCAAGTCCAGATCCCCGCTTTTGAACTCGGCAAAACCGAGGTCACCTTCGCCCAATGGGACGCCTGCGTGGCTGCCAACGGTTGTGCGCACCGGCCTGAGGATGAAGGCTGGGGCCGCGGCACCCGTCCGGTGATCGATGTTTCCTGGCATGACGCCCAAGCGTACGTCCAATGGCTTAGCGCCAAGACCGGCAGGGCCTATCGTCTGCCGAGTGAAGCCGAATGGGAATATGCGGCGCGGGCGGGGACCAACACCCCGTTCAGTACCGGTCGCTGTAAGTACCTCAATTTAAATATTTGTAGGCCGCAATAAATGCAACGTCTTGATTTTTAAGAATTCGCATAAATAAGCGGCTCATAGCAATTGTATTGATGTACTTATCAACACCGAGCAGGCGAACTACGACGGCAACCACGATTACAACGGCTGCGGCGCCAAGACCGGGGTTTCCCATGAGAAGACTCAGCCCGTCGGCAGCTACCCCGCCAATCGCTGGGGCCTCTACGACATACACGGCAACGTCTGGGAATGGGTGCAGGACTGTTATCATGACAGTTACACCGGTGCACCGAAGGACGGATCAGAGTGGCGTGGCTCTTGCGGTGAGAGTGGGCGGCGCGTGCTGCGCGGCGGTTCATGGATCAGCCTTCCCATAGATCTCCGCTCCGCCGACCGCAGCAAGTACGTTCCCGGGCTCCGGTTCAACGTCCTCGGTTTCCGCGTGGCCAGGACGCTGACCCCTTGATCCTTTAACTTGGCCGGACGGTGCATGCGCCCCGTCCGAAACGTTCTAGCTGAAGCCAACAGCCAAGGCTTCGTCTGCGACTCCCCAAATGGACGGGACTGGGTTGCAAACCCCGTACTGCTCGGTTGCGCGGCCTAAGCCCGGTACCGATGGCCCTGTCGCGTGCCCCGCGCTGCCCGACCTGCCGGCGGGGCCGCGGTCGGTGTCGGTCGGGCTTCAGCCCGGCAGCGGCGGTCGCGCTAGAGTCTACCCATCCAGCGTCGCGGGTGGCGCTTGGCGTGCATCACCGCGAGCACAGCGACTTGCTGACCCTCGACCTGGTAGAAGACGCCGAAGGGGAACCGGCGGATCAGGGCGCGGTGCGTTTGTCGGTGGATCACGGGATACAGGTTCGGGTGCTGCGCGATGATCGACAGCGTGTTCAGGAGTTCGTCGAGGAATTCGTCTCCAAGCCCCTCGCGCTGCCCCTCGTACCAGGCCGCGGCCTCGCCGACGTCGCGCTCGGCCTCCGGCCGCAGCCGGACCTCGGCGGTCACAGCCGCCGTCTGATGTCGGCGATCACCTCGTCAGCGGGTCGCCCGGGGTTGCGATCCAGCGCGTAGGCGTCGATCCGGCGGTCGAGTTCAGCCCGCTGCTCGCTCGTCAGGGGCAGGGCGTTCTGGTCCGCGGCGATGCTGTCCCACAGGTCTTCTACCAACTGGATTCGCTCGTCGATGGGCAGTTCGAGCAATGATGGGCTCATGACGATTTCTCCAGGCGGGTATTTGCGGCGGCGGTTGAAGACAGGATACATCGAGTCCAAGGCCTCAGCGTTGGCGCCCCCTCCAAGGCTGAAGCCTTGGACTCCAGGGGCTGAGGCTGGCAGCGGCTGCTTTGGCCGGACGGGTCTGCAATCTGGGACATGGTCTCGTCCTCCTGCCAGTGTTCAAAGAGCTACAATCCCCCGCGGACCCGAACCGAAAAGAGGATAGGCGAGATGGACCCGACCCCCGACGCACTCTGTCCCGGTTGTTTCACCGATCCGGGCGGGGCGCATCCCTGTCCGCATTGCGGCTACGACGAACAGGCCGAGCGGGCGCCGCTGCTGCTGCCCCATCGCACCCTGCTCAATGGGCAATTCCTGATCGGGCGGGTGCTCGGCAAGCCCGGCGGTTTCGGCATCACCTATCTGGCCTGGGATCTGGGCCTGCACCGGCGCGTCGCCATCAAGGAATACCTGCCGCGGGAGTTGGCCGGCCGGGGCACCGACCGCGCCACCATCGCGCCGCACTCGCGCGAGGACGCCGACGCTTTCCGCTACGGTCTGGAGCAGTTTCTGGCCGAGGCGCGCACCCTGGCGCGGCTCGATCACCCCAACATCGTGCGCATCCATCAGGTCTTTGAGGCCAATGGTACCGCCTGTCTGGCGATGGAGTACTACGCCGGTCTGACGCTGGCGGACTATCTCGACCGCACGGGCGGACGCCTGGCGGAGTCCGAGGCCCTGCTGTTGATGCAGCCCATCCTCGACGGCCTGCGCGCGGTTCATGCCAAGGGTTTCCTGCACCGCGACATCAAGCCCCAGAACATCTATCTCGCGCGGCTGGACGGCGGCGGGGTGCGCCCCATCCTGCTCGACTTCGGCGCCGCCCGTCAGGCCATGGGCGAGCGCAGCCGCTCACTCTCGGTCCTCGTCTCCGAGGGCTACGCCCCCTTCGAGCAGTACACCCGCAAGGGCAAGCAAGGCGCCTGGACCGACGTCTACGCCGCCGGTGCAGTGCTCTATCGCATGGTCACCGGCCAGACCCCGCCGCCGGCCAACGACCGCATGGCCGGCGACGACCTGGTCCCCGCTGAAGCCTGCGGGGTCTCGCAGGCGCTGGGCGACGCCCTCAACCGTGCCCTGGCGTTGAAACCCGAGAACCGCCCACTGGACGTGCCCGCCCTCCAGGCCGCCCTATGGCCGCGCCAGATCGCGGGGCAGCCGGCCACGCCGCCTCCACGCGTGCCCGCACCGGCCGCATCGCCCAAAGTCGCCGCTCGCCGTCCCGCGGGCAGTCGACCCCAAGCCCAGCCCAAAGGCCCCAACCGCACCGGGGCGGTTCTTGCCGGGGCCTTGGCGCTCGTTAGCGTCGGCAGTCTCTCCCTCTGGGGCTATGGACAGCGTCAGGCGGCTGATCCAGTGGATTCCGACATTCCTGGGGTGAGCCAGCGCGGTGCAGCCCAGCAACCCCGCCAGCCCTTTGAGCCCGAGATGGTCTTAATCCCCGCCGGGACCTTCCTGATGGGGTCGCCGCCCAGCGAGCTAGAGAGGGAAGACAATGAAGGTCCGCAACATCAAGTCCAGGTTCCCGCCTTTGAACTTGGGAAAACCGAGGTCACTTTCGCCCAGTGGGACGCCTGCGTGGCCGCCAACGGTTGTACGCACCGGCCGGCGGATGAAGGCTGGGGCCGCGGCCCCCGCCCGGTGATCAATGTTTCCTGGGATGACGCCAAGGTGTACGTCCGATGGCTCAGCGCCAAGACCGGCACGGCCTATCGCTTGCCGAGCGAGGCCGAATGGGAATATGCGGTGCGGGCGGGCACCCCTACGGCCTATTTCTGGGGCGACAGGCGTGACCTGGCCTGCGCCTATGCCAACGGCCATGACGAGACCAGCAAACGGATGAATACAGGCCACACGTTGGAGCATCTGAAATGCGACGATGGCGCCGCCAAGACGGCCCAGGTGGGCATGTATCGGCCCAACGACTTCGGTTTGTACGATATGTCCGGTAATGTGTACGAGTGGACACAAGACTGCTGGAACAACAGCTACCAGGGGGCTCCGATAGATGGTAACGCGTGGCTGAACGGAGATTGTACGCGGCGCGTGCTCCGCGGCGGGTCTTGGGGCTACGCCCCCTGGATCCTGCGCTCGGCCTACCGCCTCAGTTGCGTCACCGGCGACCGGAGCATCGACCTCGGTTTTCGCGTGGCCAGGACGCTTACCCCTTAATCCTTCGCTCCTTCACCTCTTGGATGTCCAGGGCGGTATCCCCTGCCAGCAGTTCCAAATTTGGGTGGCCGCCGCCAATAGCGTGTCGGCCGCGAGGCTGATGGTGGATGCGCTGCGCTTATCCACCCTACAAAAAAATGGACTCTTTTGTAGGGTGGATAAGGCGCGCCCCTTGGTGTCAGGGACCTGGCACGGCGGTCGCGCGCCGCATCCACCAGGGTTCTGCAAAAGTTATCGTGGTCTGGTGCCCATGGCGCCCCGCGATGGGGTCTGGCGTATCGAGCGTTTCGGCGGCCTGAAGCGTCAATGAGGAGAGAGACAATCAGCATGGCAAGCACATTGACGCGGACGCTGATCCTGGTCCTGGCTGTCGGGTGGGGGAGCGTTCCGGCGGCGGATGTCCCGAGCGTCGCGGCTGAGCCCATCGCGCCCATCCCCGCGGCGCTGGAGTCTCCGCTCATCAAGGCCCTGCCCCCGCGCGCGGGTCAGTCCTTGGACCTGACTATCCAGCCCGCCGCGCCCGCGCTCCCGGTCGAGGCCCCGGCCGCGCCTCCGGCCGATGCGCTGCCGCCGCCCGGCGCGCGGGACAGCGCGGCTGCCGCTGAGTCCATCTCCGGACCGGGTTCGGCGGCACTCCTCGACGCCTGCTGGACCCCGGAGCAACTCAAGGGGCGCCCCGGCGAGCGCAAGATCCGGCAACAGCGGCCCGCGGACCACAGCCCGCCGGAGCGGCTGACCCCGACGCATCCCGATCGCGCGCTGGGTCCCGCGTTCGCCCGGTCATTGCGCTCGGTCGCACCCTTCAACGGCGAGCCGCTGGTCGCCCTGACCTTCGACCTGTGCGAACAGGCCAGCGACGTCACCGGCTACGACGGCGCGCTGGTGGATTTCCTGCGCGCCGAGAAGGTCAAGGCGACCTTCTACGCCGGGGGCAAATGGATGCGCTCGCACCCCGAGCGCACCCTGCAATTGATGGCGGACCCCCTGTTTGAACTCGGCAACCACGCCTGGACCCACGGCAATCTGCGCGTGCTCGGGGGCCGGGAACTGGAGGAGCAGATTCAGTGGACCCAGGCCGAATATGAATTGCTGCGCGAGGACCTGCTCGCCCGTCCCTGCGCCCATCCGTTCGCCGCCGAGGCGCACGACAGCATCCCTGTGCTGCCGCGGACCTTGCGCTTTCCCTACGGGACCTGCAGCGCCGCGGCGCTCGATGCGGTGGCCGCCGCCGGTCTCTATCCGGTGCAATGGAGCATCGTCACCGGCGACCCCGCGGCCGGCCAGTCCGCGGCGCAGATCGTCAAGGGTGTGCTGGCGAGCCTCAAGCCCGGGGCCATCGTCATCGCCCACGGCAACGGCCGCGGGTGGCACACCGCCGAGGCACTCACGACCCTGATCCCCGCCATCCGCAAGCGCGGTTACCGGTTCGTCACCGTCAGCGAACTGATCGCCGCCGGCACCCCGCATCTGGTCGATGAATGCTATGAGGTCAAACCCGGCGACAACCGCCGTTATGACAAGCTGTTCGGTAAGGGAACCGAGTAGGTCCACCGACCCCCTGGTGCCGCATACTGTTGGGCGACCATCGGTCGACGGGGTAATCTCAGCAATTCCAAGTTTGGGCGGCATCGCGCGACCCCTGGTGGATGCGGCGCGCGCGACCGACGTGCCGGGTCCCTGACACCGAGCGGCGCGCCTTATCCACCCTACAGCTCATCCCGTTGGGCGACCATCGGTCGACGGGGTATTCTCGTTCAACCTGCAACCCGGATCGGTGCCCGCATGGCGATCGACTTGGACCACTCCCGCGGCGGCGTTTCCCGCCGGCCGCGTCACGGCGCGCGCGGCATCCTCAGCCTGCTCGGTGCGCTCCTGTGCGTTCCCGCGGCGGCCGACGATGCCGTCCGCGAGCGGATGGACGCGGCCACCGTGCGCGTGCTCTGCATGGCGTCCGCGGGCGATCGGCTCGGCACCGGGTCCGGCTTCGTGGTGGGCAACGGCAGCCATGTCGTCACCAATTGGCACGTGGTGGCCTGTACCGCGGAGGGCGGCGCCGCGGCCGTGCTGTTGGCGGCCGACCGGGAGCACCTGATCCCGGCGCGGGTGCTGTCCTATGATGAACACCGTGACCTGGCCGTGCTCCAGACCGACCGGGGCCTGGACCGCCCGGCCGTGCACTTCGCCCCGATCGCCAGTGTGCGCAAGCTCGACCGGGTGGTCGCCTACGGCTTCCCGGGCGCGGCGGATGATTCCAGCGGTGCCGATATGGCCGACCCCAGCGTGACCAGCGGCGTGGTGAGCCGCATCTACCCGCGGCCGGCCGCTCCGGAGTTGCCCCGCCTGATTCAGACCGATGCGGCCATCAACCCCGGCAACTCGGGCGGACCCTTGTACGATGCCTTCGGCCGGGTGATCGGGGTCAATACGCAAAAGGCGCTGACGGTGGTCGAGACCCGCGACGCGGCCGGCGCGCGCGCCGAGGGGCGGGTGCCGATCGGCGAGGGCATTGGGTGGGCGGTGGCGAGTGATGAGGTCCTGCCGTTCCTGGAGCGCCTAGGGATTCCGTTCCGGGTGGAGCCTGACCGGGTGGGCGCGTTCGGTTCATTGTGGCACCGTGAACCCCTGGTGGCGGCGCTGCTCACCGGGCTCCTGGCCCTGTCGATGGCCGGGGTGATGCTGGCCGCTTCCCGACGCGGTCGGGCGGTGGTGCGCGAGCGCGTGACCCGCGTCTTGGGTGGGCCGAGCCCCCGGCCAGCCGCGTCAGCAGCGCCCGCCGCCACGCTCCGCACGCCGAGCCTGCGCGGCCTCGCCGGACCCTACGTCGGCACGACCCTGCCCATCGCCGGTGACGGCATCGCCATCGGCCGCGACCCGGCCCTGGCGCAACTGGTGATTCCGCTGACCTTTGCCCAGGTCAGCAAACGCCACGCCCTGGTCGGCTACGATGTGTCCCGCCGGGCCTTTACCTTGGAGGACTGCTGGTCGACCCAGGGCACCTACGTCAACGGCGCACCCGTGCCCGCGGGCCAGTGTGTGACCCTGAACCCCGGCGACCGCTTCCACCTGGCGACGCCCGCGGTGGCCTTCGAGGTCCTGCTGACATGAGCGCATTGACCTTGCACACGGCGACCTTGAGCAGCGCCGGCGGGCGTGCCGACAACCAGGACGTCTGCGCCTGGCGCGACGGCTGCTGGGTGCTCGCGGATGGGCTGGGCGGCCATGCGGGCGGGGCGGTGGCCGCGCGTATCGCGGTGGATCACATGCTTGCTGCACTGACCGGGGCGCCGCTGCCGACCGACGCGGCCCTGACCCAGGCGATCACCGGCGCCCACCAGGCCATCCAGGAGCAGCAGGCCCGCGACCCCCGGCTGGAGCGGATGCGCACGACCCTGGTGGTGCTTTGCAGCGACGGTGAACGTGCGCTCTGGGCCCATGTCGGCGACAGTCGGCTCTATCACTTTCGCGGCGGTCGCCTGCACTTTCAGACCGCCGACCACAGTGTGCCCCAGGTGCTGGCGCGCGCCGGGGAGATTCGCGCGGACGAGATTCGCTTCCACGAGGACCGCAACCGCCTCCTGCGCACCCTGGGCAACGCGGACGCCGTGCGTCCCACGGTGCTGGAGAGCCCGCTGGCCCTGGCGCGCGGCGATGCCTTTCTGCTCTGCACGGACGGCTTCTGGGAGTACGTCACCGAGCCCGAGATGGAGGTGACGCTGGCCAAGAGCGCGGACCCGGACACCTGGCTGCACGCCCTGGCCGTCCGCCTGCTGGCGCGGGCCGAACCGGGCAACGACAACTACACGGCCACCGCCGTGTTCGTGACCTGACCCGGACCAGGCCCGTAGATTGGACAAGCACGTAGGGTGGACAAGCGTAGCGCAGTCCACCCGATTCCCAGATTCCGCGCGGCAGCAACCAGGCCTTGATCGTGATCCCGGCCGACGGCGTGCGTTGTCAGGGCTTCCAGCCCTGACGGTGTCAGGCCAGGATGGCCTGACGACGCACCCGGCAAGCCCAAGTGGCCGGAATCTTGATCGAGGTCCGCAATCATGACCAAGGCCGCCTGACCAAGGAGCAGCACCGTGCGCCGCCGCAACCGCGAAATCAACATCTTCAACCTGTCGATGCTCGACGTGATCGCCGGGGCCATGGCCGCCTTTCTGATCATCATGATCGTGCTCATGCCCTATTACCGCAAAGAGCATGTCGACTATCAGGCGATGCTGGCGCAACTGCGGGCGCAAGTGGCGGCGGCCGAAGCCGCTGCCGCAGACGCCGACGCGGCCCTCAGCGCCGCCCGGGCCGAGGCCGAGACCGCCCGGGCGGCGGAGCGCGCGGCGCGGTCTGAGGCAAATGCGCTGCGTCCGCGCGATCTCGATTTGGTCATCGTGCTGGACAGCACCGGGAGCATGGGGGAGGAAATCGCCAGTTTGCGGGCCGACGCCAAGGGGCTGGTGCGGATCTTGAGTGAGCTCAGCAAGACGCTGCGGGTGGGCGTGGTCGCCTATCGCGACCGCGGGTCCGACGAGGCCTATCTGACCCAGGTCGCCCCCTTGAGCCCGATGACGGGCGGCGGGCTGGCGGAGCTCGAACGCTTTCTGGACGCCCTGGGCGCGGACGGCGGCGGGGATGCCCCGGAGGCGGTGGACGCCGGACTCGCGCAGGCCCTGGCCCAGCCCTGGAACCTGGCCGCCGACGGCATCATCGTGGTGATTGGCGATGCGCCTGCGCATCCCGACACCATCGATGACACCTTCCGCCTGGCGCGTGAGTTCGCGGCGCGGTCCAGCCGATTCCGGGTGTCGACCATCGCCCAGGGTCCGGCCGAACCCTATTTTCGCGCCCTGGCCGAGCAGGGCAACGGGGTCTTCATCTCCGGTGCCACGGCCTTGCTGGAGAACATCATTGTGTCGATCTTCAAACGGGAGGGCGAGTAACCGAGCAATGGCCTGAGGGCTGAGCAGCAATTCCAAATTCCGGTAGCATCGCGCGACCCCTGGTGGATGCGGCGCGCGCGACCGCCGTGCCAGGTCCCTGACACCGAGCGGCGCGCCTTATCCACCCTACAGCGGTGCCGGTTTTGTAGGGTGGATAAGCGCAGCGCATCCACCATCCGCCTCGCCGCCGACACGCTGCCGGCGGCGGCCACCCAAATTCGGGACTGCCGAGAAAAGGCGCCTTTCTTCCTCACCGCCGATTCCCTAGAATCCGCAAGAGAACCCGCGCGGCACCACGGAGCAACAGCATGGCCATGAAATCCTGCGGCAAAGGACATTTCTACGACGACGGCACCCATTCCACCTGCCCCTACTGCGGTGTGTCGATCGAACTTGGGGAAACCGTAGGCCGGTTGGAACCGGCGCCCGCCGCCGAGGACTTCCCCAGAACCCGGGCCGCCGGCAGCCGCGCCACCCCGCGGGGTGACCCCGAGGAAACCGTGGGCATCTTCAAGAAGCGCCTCGGCATCGACCCGGTGGTCGGCTGGCTGGTCTGCATCGAGGGGCCGGACCAGGGCCGCGACTACCGCATTCACGGCGAACGCAACTTCATCGGCCGCGCCCCGACCATGGATATCGCCATCGCCGGGGATACCAGCATCAGCCGCGAGAACCACGCCGTCATCAGCTACAACCCCAAGCGTCACACCTTCTACATCGCCCCCGGCGACGGCCGCGGTCTCACCTATCTCAACGACGACGAACTCCTCGCCGCCGCGCCGCTGGCCCCCTACGACACCATCGAGATCGGCGCGAGCAAGCTGCTGTTCGTGCCCTTCTGCGGCGAGCGCTTCACCTGGCCGGTCGCTCCGCCCGCCGCGGGCTGAGTCCGCAGGGTGGACAAGCGCAGCGCCGTCCACTAGCGACGCCAACCAATGCATCACCCTAGAAAGAGCAGTTGCACCACAAAGACACAAAGGACACAAAGGATTTCAATGTGTTGCGTTGAAATGGTGGATCACCAGCCAGGTGAGGTGCACCATGACAATAACCCATTGTCTTTCTTTGTGATCTTCGTGCCTTTGTGGTGCGAACTGCCGAGTTTAAGATCACGAGTGACCGCGGCATGACGACCCCGAACCCGGCGACCCTCTGCCCCGGCTGCTTCAAGGAGACCGGCGGGGGCAATCCGTGCCCCCACTGCGGCTTCGACGCGCAGGCGCCGCGCCCGGCCAAGACTCTGGCACCGCACACCCTGCTGCACGGCCAGTTCCTCGTCGGCCGGGTGCTCGGCAAGCCCGGCGGTTTCGGCATCACCTATCTCGGCTGGGATCTGGGACTGCACCGGCGGGTCGCGATCAAGGAATTCTTTCCGCGCGACATCGCCGGGCGCGACACCGACCGCACCACCGTCACCCCCGACTCGACCGACGATGCGGAGGGCTTCCGGTACGGCCTGGAGCAGTTCCAGGCCGAGGCCCGCACCCTGGCCCGGCTCGACCATCCCAATATCGTGCGCATCCACCAGGTCCTCGCCGCCCACGGCACCGCCTATCTGGTGATGGAGTATTACCCAGGGCTGACGCTCGCCGAGCACCTGGACCGCCAA
>NZ_CAIZIZ010000048.1 GCF_903933125.1 uncultured Lamprocystis sp.
CCGGCCCCATCGCGGCGGGACGCCGCTCCCACAGGGTCGCTGCGCGACTTTCACGGTAAAGCCTCGACCTTTAGTGCGCGACGCGCGGCCATCGTTCCGCCAATCGCCTCAGGGGCCGACCATATAGACCGCTGTTTTCTGGTTATTGCCCTCGCGGGTCTCCCGCGTGTCGCAGTCACTGTCCACGAAGGCGCGCAGGGTTTTGGTCCCGGCGGCACCCCCGAGCAGTCCGTCGATAGTCAGGGTGGCGCCGGCGCCCGCCGCCAGGGTGCCGACACTGACCAAGGTGTCGCCATCCGCACGACAGGTTTGGGCCGCCGGTTGATCGGCCCAAACCTGCAGGTAGCCTCCATTGCCGGCCCCCGAACCCTGGTTCTTGACCGTGACCGTCGCACTAAAGGTCACGCCGGCGCTTAGGCCGGAGGAGGGCAGAACGATGCTGGTCACCACGAAATCGGGCGTCGGCCGGCCAAAAACGGTATACGCCTTGGTGAATTGGTTATTGGTCTCATTGGTTTCCGCGGTCCGGCACTGGCTGTCGATGAAGACGCGCAGGGTCTTGGCCCCGGAGGTCCCGGCCGGCAGGCCACTGACCTTCAACGTGCGCTTGGCGCCGACCGCGACACGTCCCAGGGTGGCCGTTTGGTCCCCGGCCGCGCCGCAGCCCTGGGTGTCGGCCTGGTTGGCCCAGACCTGCAGGGTGCCGAGCGTCCCGGCGACCGTGCCCTGGTTCTGCACCGTGATGGTGGCGCTGAACGTGTTGTTGGCGAGCGGGTCAAGCGGGTTCATGGTCACATCGGTCACCACGAAATCGGGGGCGATCGGCCCCGGAAACCCGGCAACCTGCACTCGACGCGGGCGGTTCGTGGTGGTGCTGTCGCCGAGTTGGCCGAATTCGTTGTAGCCCCAAGCCCAGAGGCTGCCGTCGGTCTTGAGGGCCAGGGTGTGATAATAGCCGGCCGCTGTTGCCGCGACCCCGGTCAAGACCTGAAGCGGACGTGGGCGCAAGTCAGTCGAGCCGTCACCGAGTTGGCCGTACTGGTTGTCTCCCCAGGCCCAGAGGCTGCCCTCGGTCTTGATGGCGATGGTGTGGCCGTAGCCCGCCGCCACGGCCGTGATTCGGGTCAGGACCTGGACCGGCGTCGATCGATTGGTGGTGGTGCCGTCCCCGAGCTGACCGGACCAGTTGGCGCCCCAGGCCCAGAGGTTGCCGTCGGTCTCGATGGCCAGGCTGTGGTAACCGGCGGACAGCCGCTGCAGGTCCGCGGTTCCGCCCGCGGTGGCCGCCTGGCCCAAGGTCAGACTCAGGACCAGCGCCAAGCACAAGAGAAAAAGTCCCGCGCGTCGGCCGCGCGGCCCCGGATAGCGTCGGAACAGCTCGAAAAACATGCGTATTTCCTTCTGCCATGAAGGGTTTGGCACGTGCCGACGGACACTAACATGGTGGCGTGTTGTGTTCAATCGCCACCGGATGGATGGGCCGGATCGGCGGACGGGGTGCGCGTCAGCGGGACGGTGATCGGCCGCACCTTGGCGGGCCCCGGCGTGCCGACGGGATTGACCCGCCGACCGGATGCCTGAACAATGCCCAACCGACCCTGGTGTTTCCTATCCACCCGCATCTCGACACCCAGCGTGACCCACTTGGACACAACCGACGCCGCCACCCAGTCCGCTGCCCCGCCGGAACCGGAACCGCTGCGCAGCGTGCATACCGCGAGCTTCCCCGAGCTCTTGCGCACGCTGGGTTGCTCGCTGCTGATCACGACCTATCAGGCGGGCAAGCTCATTGTCGCGCGCAATGATGGGGGGGTGCTCAACACCCATTTTCGCGCGTTCGCCAAACCCATGGGACTGGCCGCCAACGCGCGGCGGTTCGCGCTGGGCACCGCCCGGGTGGTCGAAGACTACGTCAACATGCCCGCGGTGACCCGCCGGTTGGACCCTCCGGACCGGCACGACGCCTGTTACCTCCCGCGTAATAGCCATGTCACCGGAGACATCGATATCCACGAAATGGACTGGGACGCCGACGGCCAACTCTGGTGTGTCAATACGCGCTTCTCCTGCCTGTGCACGCTCGATCGCCAAAACAGCTTCGTGCCGCGCTGGCGGCCGGCCTTCGTCTCGGCGTTGAGCCCCGAGGATCGTTGCCATCTCAATGGACTCGGCATGGCCGACGGGCGCCCCCGCTATGTCACCGCGCTGGGGGAGGCTGATTCTCCACAGGGCTGGCGCGACAACAAGGCCGCCGGCGGGGTGTTGATCAACGTGGACACCGGCCAACAGGTCTGTCGGGGGCTCTCCATGCCGCACTCACCGCGGTGGTATGCGGAGCGGCTCTGGGTGCTCGAATCGGGCAACGGGAGTCTGGCCACCGTCGATCCTGACTCGGGCCGGCTGCACACCATCGCGCAAGTACCCGGCTTTACGCGGGGCCTGGATTTCTTTGGGCCATTCGCCTTCATCGGACTGTCGCAGGTGCGGGAGAGCGCCATGTTCAGCGGCCTGCCGCTCACCGAGCGGCTGAAAGAACGCACCTGCGGCGTCTGGGTGGTCGACATTCGTAACGCACAGGTCGCCGCCTTCCTGCGCTTCGAGGCGGCGGTGCAGGAGATCTTCGCCGTCAAGGTGCTGCCCGGCATTCGGTTTCCCGAAATCCTGGAGCCCACGGACGAGCGCATCGCGGCCTCTTACATGTTGCCCGACGAGGCGCTCAAGGACGTACCCGCCGAGCGCTTGGGGTAAGGCGAGATTTAGACCTGGTCACGGCGGACGCTCCGATCGCCCGCTCCGACCCTGACGCGTTGGCGACCCCGCGGCCGTCGCATGATCCAGACTACCGATCAGAACCTCAGTCGTTTCAGGGTCTGGCGTCCATGACGAAGGCCCGGAGTTGCCCACTGGTGCCGCAGTGGCCGAGCATCACCAATTCCGCGGCGCCGTTACGGTTCACGTCGGCGATGCTCACCAGATCCAGCGGCGTGCAGCCCGGGTCAGACCACATCCGGCTCACCCGTTGGCCGATTGCACCATCCACGACGGTCACGGTCGCTTGGCCGGTCGGCGCCGTGCGGCCGAGCACCGCGTACTCCTCCACGCGATTGCCGGTGACATCGGCGACCACGGCCAGCTTCAATGGCGTGACACTCTGGTTGAACACGGCCAGCGACGCGAGACGGCGGTTGGTGGCCGCATCGACCACCCACACCTGCGTCGTGCCTGGGTTACGCCACAGCAGCACCACTTCGGGGGCACCGTTGCGATTGCGGTCGGCAACCGGCGCGGCCTGCAGCAAGTCTGCCCCCGACCACAGGGTTTGTACCGCGGCACCGGTCCGCGTGTCTTTGATGACGACCCGATCGGCTGTGCTGTCGTCGGGCAGAAGCACGCCCACCTCGGCACTGCCGTTGCGGTTGAGGTCGGGCAGGGTGAGCACCTGGCGCGGCTCCAACTGCGGGGCGAATGACAGGACCGTCGAGTGGCTGATCTCGAAACCGTGTCCCGAATTACCCCAAGGATAATAATCCTGGCTAGCAATCCCGCCAGCCTGGTTTCCGGAAATGGTACTGCCTTCGATGCGCACCCGCGTATACACGGAGTAAGCCGCTGTCGTGGTGATGCCGCGACCACCATTGTCAGTCGCGGAGCTGTGCGTCAGGTCCAGATTGGGCGCCAGGATCCCGTCGCGCCCGTTGTCGCTGATCAGGCTATTGTCGGCACGGAAAAAGGTGAACTGTACCGCAGCGAATCAGGAGACGGTGCGTTAACGCCATAGCCGGCATTCCCGGAGACCAGGCTGTCGGTGATCGACAGATCGGCACCGAAGATGTCGATGCCATTGCCGCTGTTGCCGGAAAAGGTACTGTCTTTGATCGACAGGGTTCCGCCGACAATATCGATGCCGTGGCGGCCGTTTCCGGTGATGGTCGTGTTCTCGATGAGCGCCGAGTAAGAGTAGTGATAATAGGCGCTATCCCATGTCCGGAAGATGCCGGAGCCGGTGCTGCCTTCAATACTGCTGTCGCGAATCCTAATGGTGGTGTAATAATCGGTTAGCGATACATTGATTGCGTTGCCAGCCGCATTGGCCAACTTTAGATGCGCGAGGGACAAAGAGTCCTCGACCTGAAGAATAGCGGGCACGGCGGCGCCGTCGATCATCAGAACGTCGCGTCCAGGCCCCTCCAGGGTCAGCGGATCGGTGACGGTGAGCGCCCCGGAGGTCAGCAGGATCGTGCCGGTGACGCTGGAGTCGAACAGGATGGTGTCGGGTCCGGGACTGGCATTGGCGTCGCGCACCGCCTGGCGCAGGTTGCCGAGGCCGGCATCGTTGCGGTTGGTGACCGTGAAGTCGGCGGCCGACCCGGCCAGGGGGACCGCCAGCAGCAGCGCCAGGCCGGCGGCTGAGGTGGTCTGGGTGATGGCGCGTGACCCCAGACAGGCGCGGATTGCCTGGACCAACGGACGGGGTGACGGTGAGCAAGTGTGGATTTCGCGGTCGATCATGGTCGCTCCTCAGTCGGGTTGATGGTCGTGGCTCCGTCGGCGCGGATGGCCGGGGCCGGGGAGCAAGCACGCGAGTGGCCTGCGGCGCGGTTCGGCGGCGGGCGGCGGTCAGGCTGCCGCCCGAGCCACCCGCAACGCGAACCCCGCCACCGGCCGCCAGGCTAGAAGTCCAGCCGCCGCAGCACCTGACCGCTCTTGGTGTCGTTGATGACGGCGCGCAGTTGCCCATCGGGGCCGCAGCGGCCCAGCATCACCAGTTCCGGGGCGCCATTGCCGTTCACGTCGGCGATGCTCACCAGATCCAGCGGCGTGCATTCTTTGCTATACCAGATCCGGTTTAGCCACCGGCCGGCCGCGCCGTCCAGGAGGGTTGCGCTCACCTGGCCGGTGGTCGGTGTGCTGCCCAGCACGGCGTATTCTTCGATGCCGTTGCCGGTGATATCGGCGACCACCGCGAGCGTTAGCGGGACGACATCCTGCTTGATCCCCGCCACGGCAGCGAGCCGCTGGCCGGTGGCGGCATCGGTCACCCAGACCTGCGTAGTGCCCGCGGCCGGATTGCGCCACAGCAGCGCTACCTCGGGTGCCCCGTTGCCGTTGCGGTCGGGGGCCACCGCGGCCTGAATCAGCCCCACGCCGGACCACAGGGTTTGCACCAGGGCGCCGGTGGCCGTGTCTTTGATCACCACGCGGTCGGCCTTGCCCACCGTGGACAACAGGCTTACGCCCACCTCGGCGCTGCCGTTGCCGTTGAGGTCGGGCAGGGCCAGCACCTGCCTTGGGTCGAGTTGAGGGGCGAATGACAGGGTGTTGAATAGGGTGCCGGTCGCCGCGTCGCGGATCTCGACACTGGTCAAGTCTGCGGCGACCGGGCAGAGCACCGGGGTATCAGTGGAGTTGGGCGCGCGCACGAAGATATCACGTTGACTGTTGGTGTCGTCCGCAACCAGGTTCTTAGCTTCGGACTGAAATGCCACGACGGTGCCGTCGGCGCTGATCGCAGGTCCCCAAGAGTCAGCCGTTGCCTGAGATGCACAGGCATCGACGCTAACCTGCTTCGTCGTTCCCGCGGTGCGGTCACGGATGAAGACATCTCGCTTGCGGTTCTCGTCGCCTTGCGTGAGGTTGCCGGCGTCGGAAGCGAATGCCACGAACCGTCCGTCGGCACTGATCGCAGGAGAGAAGCTGTCACTGTTGCCTTGAGTCCCGTTCGAGTGGAGGCTCACCCGCTCGGTCATGCCAGTCTGGCGGTCGTGGACGAAGACATCCGTTTCCCCGTTGGTGT
Organism: uncultured Lamprocystis sp.; assembly: GCF_903933125.1. Classification (GTDB taxonomy): domain Bacteria; phylum Pseudomonadota; class Gammaproteobacteria; order Chromatiales; family Chromatiaceae; genus Thiodictyon. The sequence continues at coordinate 5,795 of NZ_CAIZIZ010000048.1, forward strand.
CGCCCGGCACGAGGTTGCCGGCATAGGAATAGAACGCCACGAACCGTCCGTCGGTGCTGAGTTCAGGAGCGTAACTGTGACTGTCGCCTTGGGCGCCGTTCGCGCCGAGGCTCACCCGCGTGGTCTCCCCTGTGTTGCGGTCGTGGACGAAGACATCTGCTCGTCCGTTGGTGTCGCCTGGCGCCAGGTTGCTGGCTTGGGATGTGAACGCCACGAACCGTCCGTCGGCGCTGATTGCAGGCCTACTGTAACTGGTTCCGTTACCTTGAGTTCCGTTCGAGTGGACACTCACCCGTTCGGTCGTTCCGGTCGCGCGGTCGTGAACGAAGATATCGTAACTGGAGTTGGTGTCACCCGGTACGAGGTTGCTGGCTTCGGATGAGAACGCCACGAACCGTCCGTCAGCGCTGATTGCGGGAGCGTTGCTGCCACTGCCGCCCTGAGCCCCGTTCGAGTCGACGCTCACCCGTTCGGTCGTTCCGGTCGCGCGGTCGTGAACGAAGATATCGTAACTGGAGTTGGTGTCACCCGGTACGAGGTTGCCGGCAGCGGATGAGAACGCCACCAAGCGCCCGTCGGCACTGATCGCCGGACTGCCGCTCCTATCGTCGCCTTCAGTCCCGTTCGAGTCGAGGCTCACCCGTTCGGTCGTCCCCGTGGCGCGGTCGCGGACGAAGACATCGGCGCTCGCATTCGTATCGTCCGGTACCAGGTTGCTGGCTTGGGATGAGAACGCCACGAAGCGCCCGTCGGCGCTGATCGCCGTATCCCAGCTCCAACTGTTGCTTTGCGCAGCGTGTGAGTCGAGACTCACGCGTTCGGTCACCGCGTCGGCGGCGATACTTGTGGTCGATGCCGTGACGAGCGTGGCGAGGTCCTGGACACTGTTGCCGTCTTGGTCGGGTAGGACGGCCAGATCCACCGGATAAGCGTGGGGATTGAAGGTGACGGCGCCGAACAGATCCCCCGTCAGTGCCTGGCGGGTCTCGGCCCGGGCCGGCGCGGCGCCGAGCAGCACGAGCCGGGGACCGACCCCGGCGCCGTCGGCTGGCAGGGTCGCGCTGCCGGTCACTGGCCACAGGGCCGCGCTGAAGTCGAACCGGCTGATCAGTGCCCCGGTGGCCGCGTCTTTCACCGTCGCCTGGCTGGTGCCATCGCCCTCGCTGATCACGGCGATTTCCGGGGTACCGTCCGCGTTGGTGTCGCCGAGGGCGTACAGCCAGGCGTGTGCAGAGGGCACCTCACCTGCTTGCGCCTCCACCGCGCCGAGGTCGATGCGCCCATCGACCACGCGGCCAAAAGGTTCCCCGCGCTGGTCGTAGACCGGCGGCGGCGCGAAGTCCGGGTCGCCGCGGTCGAGCGCGGGGCTGCCGGGCAGCAAGCCGTGGGTCTGGGTGGGACCACCATTGTCCGCCAGCGGACCGAGCAATGGGTCGAGGCCGAACAGATTGGAGCCGGGAATCGCCTCGGTCAGCAGGGCATTCCCCGGGTCCTGAATCAGTGAATAGTCGGTCGCAAGAGAAAGGCTCAAAGTCGATAAGTCCGGATCGGCGCTTGCCCGATTGCCGGCAACAATCGAGTTGGTCAGGGTCGCGCCCCGACCGATCAGGTCACGGTAGCTGTTGTAATAGTACCCGAGCAAGGCGATACCGCCGCCGACGCCCGCGGCAGTATTTCCGGTGACCGTGCTGTTGCTGATCAGGAGGACGTCGGCCGGCGGCGGAAACCGGCCGCCGGTATCAATCGCGATCCCGGCCCCGTCGCCGCGACTGTGATTACCCGAAATAGTCGAGTTGCTGATCTGAAAAAAATACAAATCGCCGGGGTTCCAAAAGCGGAAGTCGCTGAATACCCCGCCGTGTTGATTTCCCGCGATGGTGCTGGCATCAATGGCAAGACTGCCGCCGCCATAATAATCGATCTCGCTCTGGATGCCGTATCCAAGGTTGTTCGTAACGGTACTGTTTCGCAGTTCAAGCATACAGGCGCTGATCCCGTTGCCCCCGTTGTCGGCGATCACGCTGTTATCAGCATTGATAAAGGTTCGCGGCTGCAAATATCGCGGATCGCAAAAAGACCCCCAAATCCCGTCGCCGGTATTGTCGGAGACGAGGCTGTCGCGGATTCTGACATAGGTCCCGCGGAGTGAAATACCGGAACCGCCGTTTGCGGACAACGTGGAATCATCGATCGTCATCGTGACCGACGCGTTCCACTCGCCGTGCGTACCGAGGGCTGAACCGCCATTATTCGAGATGTTCGCGTTGGTGACAGTGACGGTCACGTCATGTAATCTCGACTTTGGCCATTTCAGGCCGTCGAGGCCAGTTGATCCAGCAAGCGTTCCCAGTCCCGCTGGGAAATAACGAGGGCGTCCGGGTCTGCGGTTGAGTTGACGAAATTCGCCGCCGCCCAACTGGTGCGGCGCACC
>NZ_CAIZIZ010000049.1 GCF_903933125.1 uncultured Lamprocystis sp.
GGCGTCTCGCCGCGATGCGGTGCCGCGGTGACCGCGAACGCTGCGGCTGCGCGCCCGGCCCCATCGCGGCGGGACGCCGCTCCCACGGGGTCGCTGCGCGACCTTCACGGTAAAGCCTCGACCTCCAGTGCGGGACGCCCGGGCACCGGCCGCAACGACGATCAAGTCCGTCACGCACGCTCGGGGCGCCGCGCGGTCGACCGAATCCGGACATCCCTGTTATTCCTGCCCTCTGGCCCATAAATTAGCGGGGTATCGGCGGCGACTGCCGGTGCCGACGGCAACCAGATAACACAGAACGCCATGATTATGGAACGCTTTCCCCGCACCCCACTGCTGCACGGCGACGACCCCGAGACCAAGCGCCGCGAGATCCGCGACTATTTCATCGCGACCTTCGACCGGTATGAGTCGCTGTTTGCCACCCTGGCCACGGCCGATGCCTACTATCGCAAGCCGATCGCCCTGCGGCATCCGTTGATCTTCTATTTCGGCCACACGGCGACTTTTTTTATCAACAAATTGATCCTCGCGGGCCTGCTGGAGCAGCGGATCGAGCCCAAATTCGAGTCCATGTTCGCGGTGGGCGTGGACGAGATGTCCTGGGACGACCTGGACGAGTCCAACTACGACTGGCCCTCGGTCCAGGCCGTGCGTGACTATCGCAAGCGGGTCCGCGGCACCGTGATCGGCCTGATCGAGCGGCTGCCGCTGCGTCTGCCGATCAACTGGGACAGCCCCTGGTGGCCGATCCTGATGGGCATCGAGCACGAACGCATCCATCTGGAGACCTCCACCGTGCTGATCCGGCAGCAGTCGCTGGACTGCCTGCGCACCGACCCGGCCTGGGAACCCTGTCGGGAGACGGGCGAGCCCCCGGCCAACCCCCTGGTGCCGGTCGCCGCCGGGTCGATCCGGCTCGACAAACACCAGGCGACCGCCAGCCACTATGGCTGGGACAATGAGTACGGCCTCCATGAGGCCGAGGTTCCGGCTTTCGAGGCATCGCGGACGCTGGTCTCCAACCGGGAATTCCTGGCCTTCGTCGAGACCGGCGGCTACGAGACCGACAGTTGGTGGACCCCCGAGGGCCTGGCCTGGCGTCAATTCAGTCAGGCGCGCTACCCGACCTTCTGGGTGCCGGAACCCGCGGGCTGGCGTCTGCGCCTGATGCTGGAAACCGTCCCGATGCCCTGGAACTGGCCGGTGGAGGTCAACTACCACGAGGCCAAGGCGTTCTGTCTCTGGAAGGCCGAGCAAACCGGCACGCTGGTGCGACTGCCGACTGAGGACGAGTGGTATCGACTCTATGACACCGCCGGCGGCACCGAGGTCCCCGCGGATCGGCCAGGCGCCGCCAACCTGCACCTGGATCACTGGGCCTCCTCCTGCCCGGTGGACCGCTTTCCCCAAGGCGAATTTTTCGACGTGACGGGCAATGTGTGGCAGTGGACCGAGACCCCGATCTACCCCTTCGCCGGGTTCCGGGTGCATCCGCTCTACGATGACTTCACCACCCCGACCTTCGACGAGCGCCACAATCTGATGAAGGGCGGGTCCTGGATCTCCAGCGGTAACGAGTCGCTGCGCTCCGCCCGCTACGCCTTCCGCCGCCATTTCTTCCAGCACGCCGGCTTCCGCACTGTGGTCGGCGCCGCGCCCGAACGACCGGTGGCATCCCACTACGAGACGGATCGCCTGCTCTCCGAATACGCCGAGTTCCACTATGGCGACCAGTATCACGGCGTACCCAACTTCCCGCGGGCACTCGCCGTCATCGCGCTACGCTGCCTCGGCGACCGCCCGGCCCGCCGCGCGCTGGATCTGGGCTGTGCGACGGGCCGCGCCACCTTCGAACTGGCGCGCCGCTTCGCGGAGGTGACCGGCATGGATTTCTCTGCCCGCTTCATCGGCCTGGGTGCGCAACTGGCGGACCAGGGCGTGTTGCGCTACACGCTGGTGGACGAGGGCGAACTGGTCTCCTGGCGGGAGGTTTGGCTCAAGGATCTGGGTCTCGCCGAGGTACGTGACCGGGTGACCTTCGTGCAGGGCGACGCCTGTAACCTCAAGGCGCAGTTCACCGGCTATGACCTGCTCCTGGCCGCCAATCTGATCGACCGGCTCTACAGCCCGACGCGCTTCCTCGCCCAGTGTCACGCGCGCATCAATCCCGGCGGCTTGCTGCTCATCGCCTCGCCCTACACTTGGCTTACCGAGCACACCCCGCGGGAAGAATGGCTGGGCGGGTTCAAGCGCGACGGTGAGAACGTCACCACACTGGATGGACTCAAGGCGGTGCTGGGCGCGCACTTCCGGTTGATCGAAGGCCCGCTGGAGGTCCCCTTCGTGATCCGCGAAACCCGCCGCAAGTTCCAGCACAGTCTCTCCGAGGTGACGGTTTGGGAGCGTCTTCCGGAGCGAGAGGATGCCCCCGCACATGGACATGACTGAACTGGACTTCGACCGGCCGATCGACCGTGAGGGAACGGCCGCGGTCAAGTGGGACGCACGCCTGGCGCAGTTCGGTGACCCCGGCGTGCTGCCCCTGTGGGTTGCGGATATGGACCTGCCCGCGCCGGCGGCGGTCACCCGCGCCCTGGCCGCGCGGGCGGCACATCCGGTCTACGGCTACACCCTGTTTCCGGATGCGCTCTTCAGCGCCCTGGCCGACTGGATGCGCGAGCGGCACGGCTGGGTCATCGAGCGCGACTGGGTCATCATGGCGCCGGGGGTGGTGCCCTCGCTCGCCGCGGTGGTCCAGGCCCTGACCGAGCCCGGCGAGGGGGTGATCGTCCAGCCCCCGGTCTATGCGCCCTTCTTCTCGGTGGTGCGGGCCAACGGCCGACGCGTGGTGGAGAACCCGCTGCGCGCAACACCCGAGGGCTATGCATTCGACCTGGATCATTTGGAACACTGCGCCGCCACGGGTGCGCGTCTGCTGATCCTGTGCTCGCCGCACAACCCGGTTGGTCGGGTCTGGCGCGCGGACGAACTGACCGCCCTGCTGGAGATCGCCCGCCGCCACCGAATGGTGGTCCTGTCGGATGAGATCCATCATGACCTGTGCTTTCCGGGCGAGGTCCATCACCCTTTGGCGCGACTGACCGATGAGCCCGCCGCCGTCATCACCGCCGCGGCGCCGAGCAAAACCTTCAACATCCCCGGTCTTGGACTCTCCGCGCTCATCTGTCCCGACCCGACCCAGCGCCGCACCCTGCGCCGCGTCTTCGACACCTTTCATGTCAGCGCCAGCAACCCGTTCAGCGTCGCCGGCTTCACCGCCGCCTACCGTGAAGGCGGCCCCTGGCTCGATGCCCTGCTGCGCTATCTCGCCGGCAATCGCGACCTGGCGCTGGATTTCATCGCCGCCCGGCTGCCCGGCATCACCGCGATCCGGCCCGAGGGAACCTATCTCCTGTGGCTCGACTGCCGGGAACTGGGCCTGGACGATACCGCCCTGCACGCCTTCTTCATCGAGCGCGCCGGCCTGGGCCTGAGTCCGGGAACCCTGTTCGGCACCGGCGGCAGCGGACACATGCGGCTCAACCTGGGTGCCCCCCGGGCGGTCATCCAGCAGGCTTTGGAGCAACTTGCCGCCGCCTTGGGGTAACGGATGCATCAGCAATGCGGCAAATCGCGGATGTCGGCTCATGTCGATGCGAATAAATTCGCACCGACATGCGTCGGCAACAGTCCTCGGTGGTCGGCGCATGTCGGTGCGAATTTATTCGCACCCGGAGAGTTCAGCGATGCCCTATGACGACTTACGCAAAGGCCGCTGTCATGTAGGTGCGAATTTATTCGCACCGGGAGATTTCGGCGATGCCCTATGACGACTTACGCAAAGGCCGCTGGTCCGAAGCAGGTCACGCCTATTTTGTCACCACCGTGCTGGCCGATCGCCAGTCGCGCTGGTTCGCGGATTTCTGGTGCGCCCGGCTGGTGATGCGGTTTGGCTTTAGGCGATTTCCGACAATTTTGATACCGGTCAGTGTAGGTGCGACTTCAGTCGCACCTGCGCCCGAATCGGTGCGACTGAAGTCGCACCTACATGCACCCACATACACGTACATGCACCTACGCGTATTCGTTGTTTCATGTATCCCCAACTCGGGGCTAATCGAGCAGCACATCCTTCGCCTCGTTAATCTTCGCCGCCAGGTAATCCGATCCGCCCCGATCCGGGTGCAGCCGCTGGACCAGCCGCCGATGGGCGGCACGGATCTCCTCCGGGCCGGCCCCTGGGCCCAAACCGAGGACCGCCCTCGCCTCTTCCTGCGGCATGTGCTGCCGCGCCGTCGGCTTGGGAGCATCCGCACGCTGCGCCGACGTCGGCCGGCGCACCGGCTGCTCGCGCTCGCGCTCCAGGTAGACTTCCAGGGCTTCGGCCGAGGCGAGGTCACCGGCATACCACTGTGCGAGGAGATCGATCAGATCCTGGGTCGAAACCCGCTCCAGGGGCTGGCCGCTGAAGGGTCCGGTCAGGAACTCGCCGCGGATATGTCCGGAGAGTTGATCGATGACCAGCAGCACGCCGCGAGTCGCCACCCGCGACTCGTGCGCGCCCTGGTAGTTGGGCGATCCTTTGAGTTCGCGCACCCACAGGGCGGTGGCGCCGGCCACCGCGCTGGGCATCACAATGAAGTTGAGCACCGGGACCATGCTGACGCCGACCGTCGCGGCACCAAACCCCAGACTCAAGGTGCGCCGCTCGCGCAGTCGTCGGCGCTGCTCGCGGAATTTGAGCCCGTTGTTGCCCATGGGATAGTCCGCATACTGCAGCGCCATGATCCAGGCGGTGTAGAGAAACCAGAGGATGGGCCCCACCAGCGGCACGAACAGCAGCAGCAGGAACGGGATGGCGAGCAGCAGGGCATAGAGGATCTTCTTGGTCTCGTCCCACAGCGTCGGAATCAGCTCCTTCAGCATCTGCGGCACCCCGCCGCCCTGCTCCAGCGGCCGTCCGGTGAGCAGCAGTTCGACTTTCTCCGCCAGCAGGCTGTTGAAGGGTGCGGCGATCAGGTTCGCGACCAGGGCGAACCCGTAGAAGACCAGCACCAGGAGCAGCAGCACAAAGACCGGCCAGAGAATCCAGTCGAGCCACTGCAACCAACTGGGAACGCGCGCGTCCATCCAGGTAACGAAGCCCTCGAACCAGGAGACCCCGGCGGCGATGCCGGCCGAGAACACCAGGATGTTGACCAATAAGGGCACGATGACGAAGCGCCGCAGGCCCGGGCGGGTGATGAGCCTGATGCCCTGGAACAGATAGCCGGCACCGGAGACAGGGTTGACGGACATGGTTGAATTGGGATCGTCTGGTTCGTGAGAGTTGGACGGGAACACAGTATACCGAGCCGGGGCCTTGGGGTATGCCATCCGCGGCAGCCGCGGCTGAATTGCGCGCCGGACACGTCACGCCCACCGGTTGACGGAACGCCTCGGCGGATGCACTGTCTGGACTTAACTACAGCAGCCAGGAGATCACCATGCAGCGAGCCCAAGAAGAACTCACCCTGTTGGCTCAACTCCCGGATGCGGCGATCGATCTCCCGCGCGCCGCGCTGGCGATCAGCCGTCTGTTCCAGCCGACATTGGATGCCGACCGGTCGCTGCGTCGGTTTGAAAGCCTCTGCATCGCCGCGGTCTCCAGCGTGCCGCGTGAGGCGGACCTGACGCACCGGGTGCGGGCACTCAACCGCTTTCTGTTCGATCAGGAGGGATTCGGCGGCAATCTGGAGGACTTCTACGACCCCCGCAACAGCTTCCTCGATCAGGTACTGGAACGGCGCACCGGCATCCCGATCAGTCTGTCCCTGATCTATGTGGAAGTCGCGCGTCAGGTCGGAATACCGGCTTTCGGGGTCGGCTTTCCGGGTCACTTCCTGGTGCGGGTCGCGGCCGGAGACGCGATGCTGGTCCTCGACCCCTTCAGTCGCGGCGCCTCACTCGATCTGGAGGATCTGGACCGCCGCCTGGATGATGTCTACGGCTGCGGGGTCTTGACCGTCGCGGCCAATCCGGCACTATTGCGGCCGGCCACCCGGCGGGAGATCCTGGTGCGGATGCTGGCCAACCTGAAGGTGATCTTCCTGCGCGACGGTGACCTGGGGCAGGCGCTGATCGCGGTCGACGGACTCCTGGCCCTGCAGCCGGACTCGCCCGATGACCTGCGTGACCGCGGCCTGATCTACCGCGAACTGGGCTATACCCCGGCCGCCGCGGCCGACCTGCGCCGCTATCTTCAGGTCAGCGACGACGCGGCGGAAATTGCGGAACTGATGCCCGTCCTCGCGGAGTTGGAGGCGGCTGGAGTGCGGGTGCACTGAGGGGGCGGTCAGCTCATCCGGGCATGGAAGGAACATCAAGCCACCCCCGAAGATGAAAATCCCCCGTGGGAGCGGCGTCCCGCCGCGATGCGGTGCAGCGGTGACCGCGATCGCTGCGGTGACAAA
>NZ_CAIZIZ010000050.1 GCF_903933125.1 uncultured Lamprocystis sp.
CCTCGACGACCGGCGTCGGTTTGGCGGCGGCTGGTGCCGGTGCGGCTTCCACGACCGGAGCCGGCTCGGCGGCAGCCGGTGCCGGGGTGGCCTCAACGACCGGTGTCGGCTCGGCGGCGGCTGGTGCCGGTGCGGCCTCGACGACCGGCATCGGTTTGGCGGCGGCTGGTGCCGGTGCGGCTTCCACGACCGGAGCCGGCTCGGCGGCAGCCGGTGCCGGGGTGGCCTCGACGACTGGTGTCGGCTCGGCGGCGGCCGGTGTCGGTGCGGCCTCTACGACTGGGGCTGGCGCTTCAGTCGCGGCAGCTGTCGGCGCGGGCGTAACGGGGGCTGGGGGCGGAGTCAAAGTGACCTTACCGATCGGTGCGAGCCGCGCCGCTAACGCCTGCGGATCGCTCGGGGGTCCGATGGGTGCGAACGAGGCGTCGGTCGCCAGGCGGATCACGCCGGCGGCCATGGCCAGGGCAACCGCCCCAACAATCACGGTCTGGTAATCCATGCCGCTTAAATTTTTGGAAGACATACGCGAATTGATCCTCTGTTGTCTGGTGATTGACCGCCTACTCACCTTGCCCACCGGGCAGTTAAGGGGCGTGCAGACGGGTGCAACGCGTCGGACAGCCCGGTCACACCTAGGCGAACCTCGCGACAACCGTGAATCCGGCCTGGTGTCCCAGTCGGCTTGATATCGACGGCCCCGATGGTTTCCCGCGTATTGTACGGTAACGGACTCCGAAACGCCGTACCGCAAGCACGGCTGACCGGCTGCGCCGGATTATGCGAAAATCCGGCTGGCGGCCGCGGTGTAGCGGCCCCGACCCCAGCGACCGCGCCCCGATGGTGCGGTTCTTTCGCCGTTCAACACGCAGTCGTCTTCGGTGACGATGGCTGCTGTTGAACGCCCCGCTCCAGGACACCCGATGAAAGATCCCGCGAACCCCGAGAACGGCCCCCTGGATGACTGGCAGTTGGCGATCCGCGTGGTTGCCATGCCGGCGGACACCAATGCCTACGGCGATATCTTCGGCGGCTGGATCATGTCGCAGGCGGATATCGCCGGCAGTACCATCGCCATACAGATCGCCCAAGGGCGGGTGGCGACCGTGGCGGTCAAAGAGTTCCGCTTTCTTGCCCCGGTGCTGGTCGGTGACCTGACCGAGCTGTTTGCGCGATTGGAGCGTACCGGCAACACGTCGATCAGCGTGGAGGTTGACATTTGGGCGCAAGGCGAGCCCGACCCCGGCAGTCGGCGCCATGTTGCACACGCAGTGTTTGTATATGTCGCGGTCGATGCCGATGGCCGGCCGCGGCAACTGGCGCAACCGGCCACCATCACCACCTGAGGCGATTGACAGAAATCGCCTGAGTACCGCTGTCAAGGGTCTGCGTGGTCGTGTGGTGCGCGGTTGCCGGGAGAGCGGTGTGTCCATGAATACCATGAGCAGGGCATCATTGTTTCAGCTGCCGCCTGCCCACAGTCAGCCCGCGAGGCTGCCTTAAGCAGGGTCGACGGCTTCCGGTCTCCAACCGGGCTGAAATATCGGATACCCTGTTCGTCCATCGATCGAGGCGGCCATTTCCCATTGAAAATATTGGAGATATTGCCATGAATACTCACGCGGTCCAACGATCCCCGGTCTCCGTGCAGGCAAATCCGCGGGTCTGCTCGGTCGGACTGTTCGCGCCCCTGCACTGGATCGCGGCTGGGGTTGACGATTTGCGTTACGCACCGGGCTATGGCCTGCTCTACGGTCTGCTGTTTACCGCTGCTTGCGGCCTGACTTTCGTCCTGGTGAGCGCCCTGCCTTGGTTCACGATTGCCTTTCTGACTGGCCTGCTGCTGATCGGTCCGTACCTGGCGTCCGGGGTCTACCTGGCAGCCCGGCAGCGCGAATCCGGTCAGTCGGTCAGCATCCGCGCCGCGCTCACCGTGCTGGCCAACCGCAAGACCAACATGGCGTTTTATGGCGTGTTTCTCGCCCTCGTGATGGTCGTTTGGGTCCGCCTTGCCGCGCTGCTCTTTGCCGTTCAGTTCACCAGCATGTCGCCCACGATGGATGACTACCTGGGCGTTCTCAGTGGCGGTGCGGATCCCTGGGTACTGGCCTTTTTCGTCGGAATCGGGTTGGTGTTGGCAATCACTGTTTTCGTCACGAGCGCGGTGTCGGTTCCGCTGATCATCGATCGCGATCAAGATCCGCTCAGCGCCATTCGCACTAGCGCGCGCGCGGTGGTCCGCAACTGGGCCGCGATGACGCTTTGGGCCGCGCTGATCGTGATTCTCACCGCGGTCGGTGTCGCGACCTTTGGGATTGGGCTCGTGGTTTTGTTCCCTAAGTACATCAATATATTCGCTATGAGCGCTTAATTATTTATCTTTCTTTTAAATCAATGCTTTGCAATTATTGGCGCCTACAAATATTTCACTTGAAGTACTTATCTTGGGTTATGCCACCTGGCACAGTTATCGCGACTTGGTTGCCTGAGGACACCGCGCGACCTCCGTCCTCATCTGCCCCGTGGCGGGGCAGGTGAAGAGAGCGAATGCTGTCGAGTCGGGGGTGTCGCCAGGCTCGCCCGGCATGCTGGATAGCGTCAGTTGGTCATTGCCGAAGATTCACGGGTCCGCGACACCGCGGCCGGGTCGAAACGCGGTTGCTCGTTACCCGAGGAACACAGGTGGTGAATTATCGGGGTCGATCCTCGTTTCGTCGGAAACCATTTTGAGGAACCGGCGGTAGGCCCTAAACTTTCCGGTTGGTTCTGGATTCCGAAAAAATATGATTGACTTGCACGCACACCTGCTGCCTGGTGTCGACGACGGGGCACCTGATTTGGCGACTGCGCTGGCCATGGCGCGCATCGCCGTGGCGGATGGGATCGAGGTCATGGCCTGTACGCCGCATATCTACCCCGGGATGTACGAAAATTGCGGCCCTGCCATCCGTCAGGCGGTTACCGCACTGCAGACCGACTTGGACGAGGCCGGGATCGCGCTACGCTTGACGCTCGGGGCCGACACCCATATCGCCCCCGATCTGGTCGCGGGTTTGCGCTCCGGCCGGGTGCCGACCTTGAGTGACAGCCGCTACTTTCTGCTCGAGCCGCCCCATCATGTGGCCCCGCCGCGGCTTGAAGAAACCGTCTTCAATTTGCTGACTGCCGGCTATATTCCAGTCATCACCCATCCGGAGCGCTTGAGCTGGATCGAAGATCAGTATCAGGTTTTTGTCGAGTTGGCGCGTAAGGGGGCCTGGCTGCAGGTGACGGCCGGCAGCCTGACGGGTCGCTTTGGCGTGGCCGCCCGATACTGGGGCGAGCGTCTGCTCGACGAGGGCTGGGTACATATCCTGGCGACCGACGCTCATGGTGCCAACCGCCGCCCGCCATTGCTGGCCGAGGGTCGGCACGCCGCAGAAGCCTGGGTCGGTGCGGACGAAGCTTATCGACTCGTCGATACCCGCCCTCGTGGTATATTGGCAAATTCCGAACCGGAAAGCTTGATAGCAGCCCCAGGGGTGGCAACGGTCGCGCCGACGGTTCGACGCGGCTGGTCGCTGATCGCCAACTGGTTCGATCGGCGCTGAGTGAACCGGATCTTAGGCGATTTCTCGATAATCCTATACCACAGGATTTACCGGCAATCGGCTTAAGCGATTGACGGAAGTCGCCAAAATGCTGTCGTATGCGTTCCGCTCGGCGACGCGAAGAACTCTGAGGTAAGCGGGTTTGCACAAGAATATCGTGCGGGGTTTCGCATTGTCATCATTCGTGCCCGTGCTGATTCGTGCACTTTGGTGTGCGTTGGCGCTCGGTCTTGCGGCCTGTGCGGGCCAGCCGTCCGGCGATGCCGCGCTCGCCTTTAACGCGGCGAATTCCGGGTCGGGTGCCGTCGGACTCAATCCGGCCGCGGGCACGCAGGACTACCTGATCGGCCCCCAGGACTTGCTGAAGATCGAGGTTTTTGGAATCGAGGCACTGAACCGCTCGGTGCGGGTCAACTCGACGGGGAGGATCGGCTTGCCGCTGATCGGCATGGTTCAGGCCGCCGGCCTGACCAGCGAGCAACTGGCGGCTGACATTGCCGCGCGGCTCACCAGGGACTATCTGCAAGACCCTCAGGTCATCATCTTTATCGAAGAGTACACCAGTCAGCGGGTGACGATCGTCGGAGCGGTGAAGAAGCCGGGTGTCTATCCGGTCAAGGGCCGCACGACGCTGCTGCAGGTGGTGGCGGGTGCCGAGGGCCCGACCAGCGTGGCGAATATCGGCTCGGTCAAGGTCCTGAGGCCCCAACCCGACGGCACCCGCACGGTCATGAGTTTCGACCTGAAGGCGATCCGCGACGGCCGGATCCGCGACCCGGAGATTCGCGGTGAGGACGTGGTTCAGGTCGATAGTTCGATGATCAAGGATAGCGTCAAACAGGCGTTCGAATTTATCCTTCCGTTCTGGGTCATCGGTAGCCTGCTCTGAGTCAACCGCTGTTTCAAATAGTCCGCACTCATCCTGTCCTGTCCTGATTTGAATCGGAAGCCTTTATGAACGCGCCCGACATGCCCATCCCGGCGGATCCCGGCCAGCCGCCGCAGGGCCGTGCCCTGATCGAGCGCCAGCCTGGTGTTCCCATTCCGGCACCGCCTGCTCTGCCCCCGGGCTATGAGGAAGAGTCGGACAGTGACGGTCTCGATCTGCGCGAACTATGGCAGGTGGTGCTCAAGCGCCGCTGGACCATCATCGTCTTCGCCGTCATCGTCGTCGTGGCCGCGGTGACCGCAACTTACCTGATGACTCCGATCTATCGCGCCAGTCTGATCCTGCAGATCGACCGCGAAGACATCAAGGTGACCAAGATCGAGGAGGTGGCGCCGGTCGACGCCTCGACCGGCGGTCAGGATTACCTCCAGACCCAGTATGAACTGCTCAAAAGCCGCAGTCTGGCCCAGCGGGTGATCGACCAGATGGGCCTGGCCGACCAACCCGCGGAGGCGCCGTCGCCCTCGATGATGGAACAGGTCACAGCCTGGTTGGCTGGCTGGCTGCCGAGTGGTGGGGTCAGCCGGGAGGCCGATGCAGCGGGGGCGTTGGATGCGGCGGCGGATGGCAACCGGATCGAGGGTGTCATCACTGGCTTCCTTGGCGGCCTGACGGTCGAGCCGGTACGCAACTCACGGCTGGTGCGGCTGCACTACAACAGTCCGGACCCCAAGCTGGCCGCGGCCATTCTGAATAATCTGGCCAAAAGCTACATCAACCTGAATCTGGAGCGGCGTTTCGATGCCACGACCTACGCCCGCAACTTCCTGCAGGAACGCTTGCAGCAGGTCAAGGCCAAGCTGGAGGAATCTGAACGGGAGTTGGTCGATTTGTCCCGCCGGGAAGAAATCATCTCGGTCGACCAGAAAGAGAGCGTCATCACGGGTAACCTCACTGCCGCCAGCGCTGCCTTGATCGAGGCCGGCAAGCAGCGGATGGGGGCCGAATCGGTTTACCGGCAGATGCTGGCCACCCGCGGCCAGGGTCTGACCCAGGTGCTCGAAAGCAAGATCATCCAGGATCTGAAGCAGACCAAGGCCAAGCTGGAAGCGCAGTACCAGGAAAACCTGAGCACCTACAAACCGGCCTATCCAACCATGCTACAGTTGCGCGGCCAGATCAAACAGGTCGACGCCATGATCAATGAGGAGGTCGGCAACATTCGGGCGGCGATCACGTCCAACTACGAGGCCGCCAAGGCCGAGGAGTCGATGCTGCGGACTAACCTCGATAAGATGAAGCAGGAGGTGCTGTCGCTGCAGGGGCGCAGTATCCCGCTCAACATTCTGCGCCGTGAGGCGGACACCAATCGCCAACTCTACGACGGCCTCTTGCAGCGCTATAAAGAGGTCGGGGTGGCCGCCGGGGTCGGTACCAACAACATCTCGGTAGTGGACGAGGCCAAGGTTCCAGCCTTTGCCTACAAGCCCAGCCTGCGTCAGAACGCGTTGTTGGCGCTGGTGCTCGGCTTGCTGGGCGGTGTCGGCCTGGCCTTCCTGTTCGAGCATTTGGACGACACCTTCCGCCGGCCAGAGGAATTGGAGCGGCTGCTGGATCTGCCGCTGCTGGGCGTGATCCCCAAGACGCCCCTGGAGTCTGGTGACGACCGGGCCATCGCGCTGATCGGCCACGATGACCCGC
Organism: uncultured Lamprocystis sp.; assembly: GCF_903933125.1. GTDB lineage: Bacteria > Pseudomonadota > Gammaproteobacteria > Chromatiales > Chromatiaceae > Thiodictyon. Next base: position 6,178 of record NZ_CAIZIZ010000050.1, read on the forward strand.
GCTCGGCCTTCGCCGAGGCTTACCGCTCGGTGCGTACCGCCCTGCAATTCTCCACCGCGAGCGGTGTGCCCCGACTGCTGACCGTGACCAGCGCGATGACGGGCGAAGGTAAGTCAACCAGCGCGCTCAGCTTGGCGATCCAGTTCGCCCAGGCCGGCAAGCAAACCTTGCTGATCGAGGGCGATCTGCGTAAGCCCTCGATTCACCGCTCGTTGCGGCTGGAGAATCAGGCCGGGCTGACCAACTACCTGGCGGGGGGGGAGGCACAGCCGGTCGAGATTACCCGGCCCACCCATATCCCCAACCTGTTCGCCATCCCGTCCGGTCCTCTGCCCCCAAATCCGGCCGAACTCCTGTCCTCGGCGCGGATGGTCGAGTTGCTGGCCTTGGCCGCCGAAAAATTCGATCAGGTGATCGTGGACAGTCCGCCGCTGCTCGGGTTGGCCGACGCGCTGATTATCGGCAACCTGTGCGAGGGCACCCTGTTGACCATCGAGATGGCCAGCACGCCGCGCGGCTATGTGCAGGGTGCGGTGAAGCGGCTGCGCGGGGCGCGCGTACCGCTGCTTGGTACCATTCTGACCAAGCTGGACGCGCGGGCCGGCGCCTACGGTTACTACCGCAGCTACTATTACTATTATCATCACTCCGGTTATTACGGCGATACCGGGAGTGCAACGGCGAAGCGGTTGCCGGAATAAGGCGATCAGACCATGCCCGCCGACATTGCCGAGCTGGCGCTGGCGTGCTACCGGACACCCTTGGCGTATCAAGATCAGTTGGCACCGTCCGCGTCGCTGCCGCCTGGCATGGATCGGTTATTGGCGCTGGCCAACGGCTCCGGGTCGACACTCGATGACGCGGCTCGGCAATTTGGTGTCCGACCCGATGAGGTGCGTGATGCCGCGCGGTTCCTGGTTCAACGACTATGTTTCGGGCGCGGCGCCAATCATTACCGTGTCCTGGGCCTGACCCCGGATACGCCGCTGGAGCAAGTCAAGGAACACCATCGGCGGCTGATGTGGCTGGTTCATCCCGATCGCGTCGCCGGCCGCGAGAGTTGGACCGAGAGCTATGCGGCACGGGTCAATGAGGCGTGGGCTGTGCTGTCCCACCCCGAGTCACGGGCCCGCTACGATGCCCAGTTGCAGCAATCGGAGCCCGCGCCGGCCGGGGATGCCGTCGGTCACTGGCCGCCGCGCCGGCCGCTGGTGCCGATCGGGCTGCCCGGATCGCGGACCCGGCGTCTTCCCCGCCCGCGTCCCCCGGTCTGGCGCCGCTGGTTGCCCTTGGCTGTGCTGGGGGGCTGTGGACTCGGGGCCGCGCTGGTGGTTGGGGTGGTGCATCTGAGCGTGCCTTCAAGCGCGCCGCGACTTTACGCCCCGGCGGCTGGATCCGGCCGCCGGCCGCCGCCTGACCTGCCGGTGCCTCCAGCGGCGCTCGAACTGGTGTCGGCTCAGCGGATCGGCGTGCTGCCGGCTGAGGCGCCCCGGCCGACGGCCTTGGCTGAGGTACCGGCGGAGCGGGTCCCGGTGGACCCCGTGGAACCGGTATCGACATCACTTGCACCGCCCGTGGTGCCGGCGCAGACCGCGCTGACTCAAGAGACCCGAACCGAGCCGCCGCCGGCCATGCCGGTGCAGCCCAAGGTCGCGCCGACACTCACGGCCCCGGTCGTGCGCGCCGCTCCGGCAGCGGTCTCCCGTGCGCCGGCGGATCACCCGGCGGGCGAGCCCACGCTGTCCGCCCTGGAGGTTGAGACCCTGATCGATCGCTATACCGCGGCTTACCGCCAGGGGGACCTGGACGGGGTGATGGCTCTATTTGCGCCCGGTGCGCGCGGTAAGGATGGCAGTGACCGCGAGCGTATCCGGCGGGATTACGGTCTACTGTTCAACGGTTTCCAGGTCCGGCGACTGCAATTGCTGGGCCTGCGGCGAGGGCTGCACGGCGACAGCGCCAGCGTTGCCGCTCGTTACGAACTGTGGTTGCGTGGACGCCGTAACGGCCAATTGGCTGAACTGGGGGGGGCAATCCGTTTGAAACTGCGCAAGCGTGATGGCCAGGTGTTGATCGAGGCCATCGACTACGACTGGCCGAGTCAATGAGCGGCGGGCGAATCATGCGAATTTCCAGGAACGCGATCACCCTGGGGGGCCTGTGCTTCCTGGCGGGGCTGTTGAGTTGGCGGATTTTGGTGGTCGGGCTGGCCGAACAGTATGCCGCCGCGGACACGCCGGATGCGGCCGCGGCCGCGCTGGGCTGGCGTGCCAACCACCCGGCAGCACTTTACCAGCGGGGGCAGGCGCTGGCGGGGCGCTCGCCGACGGCGGCCACGGCCTTGCTCCAGGCGTCGGTGTGGAACGATCCCACCAACGCTATGACCTATCTGGCGCTGGCGGAACTCTGGGCGTCCGCCGGACGGTTGCCGGAGGCGATCGCATTGGTCGAGGCGGCCGACGTCCTGGGGCCGATGCGCAGCCCGGCCCTGTCGCGGTCGGCCGCGTTCTGGTTCGCGCATGGCCGGCCGGAGCTCGGGCTGGAGCGTTGGAGCGTTCTGCTGCGGACCCGGCCCGCGACCGCCGGCACCTTGTTCCCGGTGCTGCTGAAGTTGGCCGGGGATCCGGCCACTCGGCCACTGCTGCTGCCGCTGCTGGAGCAGGTGCCGGATTGGTGGGAACGCTTCTTCGCTTATGCGGCCACGCACGCCCCGCGACCGGAGACGGTGATGTTTCTGTATCAGGGACGCGCTCGGGCGGGCGCCACGCCGTCGCCCGTCGAGCGGCGGGTCTACCTGGACCGCCTGTGGAAAGACGGTCGCTGGTTGGACGCGTATCTCGCCTGGGTCGGTGGGCTGGACGAGCGGGGGCAGGAGGGGTTGGGCCTGCTATATAATGGCGGGTTTGAACTGCCCATCACCGGGATTGGCTTCGACTGGCGGATCATGCCCTCGCCTGGTGCCTTGGTCGAGACCCTGGAGATCTACGGGTCGCGCGGTGCCAGGTCACTGCATGTGGCGTTCGAGGGACGAGGATCGCGGTTCCAGCATGTCCACCAGCCGCTGTACCTGGAATCGGGCCGCTACCAACTCCAGGGTCGGGTGCGGCGTGACGGGTTGGCGCCGCGTCAAGGATTGCGCTGGGCGGTGCGCTGCAACCGGCCGGACGCTCAGCCACTGGCCGCGACCGAGGCCTTCGGCGGCAAGGATGACTGGCAGCCCTTCAGTCTGAATTTTGAAGTTCCCGCGGCGGATTGTCCGGTCCAGGTGCTGCGTCTGGAGCAGGAGGACGAGATCGGTGTGCACTGGGAAGGCCAGGGCGGGGTCTGGTTCGATGACCTGACGATCAGCCGCGGCGGATAGTTTATTGATGTAAAAGGTCAAACGAACCGGAGCAACTCACGGCGGACGCGTTCAGTCGCGCGGCATGAGATTGGGGTCGGATCACAGATCCGCCTGGTCGCCCAGCAGTTCCAAATTTGGGTGGCCGCCGCCAACAGCGTGTCGGCAGCGAGGCCGATGGTGGATGCGCTGCGCTTATCCACCCTACGAAACCGGCTCCGTTGTAGGGTGGATAAGGCGCGCCGCTCGGTCTCGGGGGCTCGGCACGGCGGTCGCGCGCGCCGCATCCACCAGAGGTCGCGCGGTGCCGCCCAAATTTGGAATTGCTGCTGGTCGCCCTGGCATGACGAACAGCGGCTCGCCAATGTGATAACATGAGGTCATAATACGGATGTACGCTCCAAAACCAGTGGCTCGGGAAACGCGGGAGGTTCAAGGTCATGAGAATACGATACACGAGAGTTGGTCTGACATTGACGTTGGCGGGGTACGTCGCAGTCGCTGCGAGTGCAGCGGTGCCGTCTGCCACGCTCAAGCAGCTACAGGGCCGCGTGCTGGTCGGGCACGACACGGCGATGAAGACGGCGCAAGACGGGATGCCGCTGTATCCCGGTAATCGGGTGGTGGCCGTCGCCGGGGCTGGCGCGCGGGTAGTGTATGCGAACGGCTGCACCGTCGCGCTGCCGGCCAACAGCGTCCTGACGATCGAGGGTGCGGATCAATGCCGTGCCGGGCGGGCGCTGGTGCGCACCACGGCAGGTTTCCAGGGTAAGGCCATCGGCCAGACGCTCGACCCGGCGGTGTCCAGCCTGGTCGGGCAGTTCAACATGCTCAACCCCGAGCCGCTGGTCACTGCCTATAACGGTCTCAACGCCGCTCAGCAGTTGCAGTTGGTCGGGACACTGAGCGAATCCCAGTTGACCAATCTTTACGTGGCGATTGGCAGTGTCTCGGGTGAGAGCGCCGCGGAGGGTTTTCTCCTGTTGCTGCCCGCGGCCCAGGCCAATGCGGTGGTGGCGGCAGTTGCATCGGCCGGCGCGGCCGGAGCGGCCGGCCTCACGATCGGAGCGGTGACGCTTGGCGCGGCGCAGATCGCGGCACTGGGGTTCCTGACCGTGGGCGCAATTGCGGCCATCAATGAGTCAGAGGAGAACGGGCAGCAGCCGCCACCGCAGCAGCAGCCGCAGCAACAGGAAGACCCGAACGCGTCGGCGCCTTGACCAGTTTCGGTGCTCAGGGGACGGGCGCGGAGCACCGCGAGTCCGTTCCCAATGAGGCGGTGCTGTTCTACGGGTTGGCCGCGCTGCTGGTGCTTGCGCCACTGTTCCTGGGAACCTGGCGACCGCTGCCGACGATGACCATGGAATTGGCGGCGCTGGCGCTCCTTGTTGGATTGTTTCTGCCTTGGCAGGCACCAGCGCGCATTGCGGAGTCGTCCGCTGGTCGCGCCCGGCCGCTGTCACGGCCGATGCGGGTCTTTCTGGTCCTGTTGTTTCTGTTGCCGTTGACTCAGTTGCTGCCGGTGCCGTCGCCGCTGTGGGCCGAACTGCCGGGGCGTGCGTTTTATGCCGAGGCAATGCGCCTTGCCGACGATCGCCGTATGGGTGTCGATTGGCGCGCGATCTCGCTGATCCCGAGCGCGACTGAGGCCGCTTGGTTGGCCCTGCTGCCGCCGCTGACGGTATTTTTGGTGGCGATGCGACTCGACCGGGAGCGGTTGCTGGCGTTGGTGCTGGTGTTTCTCGGCATCGCTGCCCTGGAGGCGTTGTTGGGGCTGATCCAGTACGGCAGCCCCGCGCTGACTGACAGCGCCTTGGGTACCTACCGCAACCGTAACCACTTGGCCGGCCTTCTTGAAATGGCGCTGCCGGTCGGCCTGGCGCTGCTGGCGGCGACGATCGGGCATACGCGACCCCCACATGCCGCCGGGCGTCAGGGGCGGCGCAGGCCGACCCTGCGGCAGCGGCTGGCGCGTTTCAGCGTGACGCGGATCAACCAGGCCGCGGTGCTGGGCGCACTGACGACGGCAATCCTGCTGGGTTTGATCTTTACCCGCTCCCGCGCCGGAGTGACCCTGGCGATGGTGGGAATCCTGCTGTCCCTGCTGATGTTCTCTTATCGGTTGGGCGGGCGCAATACCTACGGGCTGATCGGTACGTTCACCGCCGTCGGGGTCGGATTGGCGAGCCTGATCGGTCTGGTGCCGGTCTTGAGTCGTTTTACCTATGCGGATCCATTCGAAGACGGGCGCTGGAAGATCTTTGACGCGACGGCGCGTGCGATCGGTGAGTTCTTCCCGCTGGGCAGTGGTGCCGGCACTTTCGTCGAGGTCCTGCGGCGGTTTCACCCGGCCAGTTTTCCGGGGGTGACGATCAATCGTGCTCACAACGATTACCTGGAATGGCTGCTGGAGTTCGGGTTGGTGGCGGGTGTGCTGATCCTGGTTTGGCTGCTATTCTATCTGCGGCAATGGGGGCGGGTCTGGAAGCGTGGGGAATGGACGCTATGGCGGTTTGCCCAGGTCGGGGCGGGAATCGCGCTGTTGCTGATGATGCTGCACACCCTGGTCGACTACAACCTGCGGAACACGGCGAACGCGATGTTCACTGCCTTTCTGGCGGCGGTTTTCTTCCACCGGACGCGCAACGGAGACGGGCGACGCTTACGCCAACACGCGGACCCTGTCGCGGGTGTTGCCGGGCCGACGCCGGACTATGCGATCCCGCCGGAGAATCGGACCAATCCATTCGGGGCCTGACATGCCCAAAGAACCTTCGACTAACCCATGAGCGATTACATCGACGTGACATTCGCAATGCTGTCCTGGTTGGGGCCGGTCACTTTCGTGTTCAGCGCCAGCCTGATCGCGCTGCTATGCCGGCCGGCTTCGATCCTGGGTTTGGTCGACCGCCCGTCCAACCGTAAGCATCACCGCCATCCGGTACCGCTGGTCGGGGGGGTGGCGATGTGCGCCGCTTTTTGCTTCGGTGTGCTGCTGTTGCCGGTCAAGCCCGCGGATTGGCCAGTCCTGCTGACCGGCATGGTGCTGCTGACTTTGGTTGGTCTCTACGACGATCGCCACTCCAGTCGTCCGGCCACGCGACTCCTGTTTCAGGCGATTGCCGTCTTGTTGATGGTCCTCGGCAGTCATGTGGTGCTGGGCGATCTGGGCGATCTTTTGGGACTGGGCCAGGTTTGGCTCGGCTGGGCCGCGGCGCTGTTCACACTGATCGGCGTGATTGGGATGATCAACGCCTTCAACATGATCGACGGGCTGGATGGTCTGGCGGGTGGGACCGGCTTTGTGGTCACCGGGTGGCTGATCGTGCTCTGCCTGAGCGCTCCGGCGGCCACTGCCGGCGATCTTGGTGCGCTGCTGGTGTTGGCCGCGGCTATCGCCGGTTTCCTGGTATTCAATCTCAGGCATCCTTGGCGAACCCGTGCCAGCGTTTTCATGGGTGATGCGGGCAGTACCATGCTCGGCTTTGTGCTGAGTTGGTTTCTGATCCATTTTTCGCAGGGTGAGCAGGCGCTCATGGCGCCGATCACCGCCGTGTGGATTATGGCCCTGCCGTTGTTGGATACGATCACGGTGATCGTCCGCCGTGTTGGTGCTGGCCGCAGCCCGTTTGCCGCCGATCGACAGCACCTGCATCATCTGCTGCTCGGCCGCGGCTTCAGCGATGGCCAGGTGACTGCCATCTTGCTTGGCATGACCTGTGCCACCGGCGGCCTGGGGCTCATCGCCGATTGGTTGGGAACGCCCGAGGCGCTGCGGTTCTACGCCTTTGTCGGTGTCTTCCTGCTGTATTACCGGTTCACGACCGGGTTGCTGATCCGGCAGCCGCATGCTCACCTTTCTGGCCGTGAGCGCCGGTGGTCATCGGTTGCCATGGACCAGCCCGAATCGGCCGATCATCCGCTCGCGCCTTAGTGTCGGGCGCTCGTGTCCTCGCTTTTCTGGTCCCGCTGCTGACCAGTGCTTGCGCAACGCGGCCCGCGCCGCCGATGTCGCCCGACGTGGCCCTGCTCCAGGTGAATGCCGCGGTCAACCGTCAGGCAACTTCCTGCCCGCGCGACAGTTGTCTTGATCATTGGCCCGAAGTTGCCGATCTGCCGCGACTCGACTACTGGGATTGCAAGGCGTACGCCGTCGCCAAGGCGGATCGGCTGATCCGCCAGTACGGCTACGCTCCGGGCCGGCTGGAGTATCTGCTGATCGCCGGTGCGCCGCTGCGGGTCACCCATGCGGCCCTGCTGGTTGACGGCCGCTGGGTGCTGGACCTGGGGCTGCGCTGCCAGGTGTGCACACTTGAGCGCTTCGTCGCCGGGGTCGAGGTGACCGGGCGGTTGCCGGTCAGCGATCTGCCGATGCTGATGCGGGCGCTGCGTTCGGATCCCTGACCCGGACGTTCAGCGTTGCGTTTGCTGTTCCCACCAGTCCCGATAGGCCGGGTCCGGCGCCAGAACCTTGGCCGTGGCGCTGGTCAAACGCGTGCCTTGCACGTCCGTAACGGTCAGCTCCAGTTCGATGATGGCGCCCTTGATGCGGGTGATCTCGAAGGTGACCACCACTTCCTCGTCCGGGAGCACGGGCTTGCGGAAGCGCTCGGGGATGAAGGTGAGCCCGAGTGCGCCGTCGCCTGGAAAACGGGTGCCGAAGATTCCTGAGATGGTGCTCTGAATCAGCCCGCCGGGCACCACGATATTCGTCACCCCCGGAAACCGCCGCCGGGCGGCCTCCAGGTCGCGGTGGATCGCGTTGGCATCGCCGGTCAGGGCGCAGTAGGTGTCGACCTGGCCGCGGGTGAAACGCAGTCGCTCGGTGCGGCGTTGCCCCACGGTCAACATGGCGGCGGTCAGGCAATCGGTCTTTGGCAGGGGGCTGTTGGTCATTGGCATTTTCTTAAGTGACGAATCAAGAACCAGTGAAACACAATCGTTGCCGTTGTCGTTGTCGTAATCGAGCTTATGATACCCGCGAGGATTCTCTCGTATCGCGTCGTTTCTCTCTGCACTGGAGCCCGGACGAGGTCCGATGTACGCTCCACGCTGTCGCCGTGTGGCGTCGATTGGACGCACTGCACGGGCGCGGCAGTGACAACCTGGAACGGAGCCGGCAACATGGCAAGCAACCGGATAGTGTTGATCGAATTGGACGATCGACTGCGCGAAGCGGGGACTCGGGTGCCGCCCGGCGCCGAGTCGTTTCATCGTGAACGTGCGGCGCTGCTGGCCGAGGTTGAGGGTGCGCGGTCCTGGCGCGGCATGCTGGGCCTTGGTCAGCGTGCCGCGGGGCTGTTGCCGCAGGTCGATGAACTGACCAACCGCGGCCAGGCGCTCCGTTTGCTGTTCGACCGGATCGATCGGATTGATGAGCGGCTCATGGCCATCGTGCAGACCCTGGAGCGGATCACGGATGGGACACTGCAAGCCCCGGACTGCATTCCGGCGCTGGTCGAGCGGATCGGCGCCGTGCTGCGTCGCCTGGGTCGGCAGGCGCGGACCGACGATGACCTGATGGTGGATCAGCGCCACTGTGAGGAGGCGGAGGCCGCCAGTGTCCGGCTGCACGAGGCCCTGGCCCTGTGGCTGACGGCGCAGGATGCCCTGGCGAAGGTGCGGGCCTCGACGCGTACCGCGGCCCTGACCGCCGCCCTGCCGGAACTGGGTGAGCGCCTCTGTCGTGAGGGACCGACCGCGTCCTGGCGCGCCGAGTTCAAAGGGCTGGTTGAGCCCTTGGAGCAATTGGTACGCCGCGAGCAACCCCGCGAGATCAAGGAGACCGAGAAGATCATCAAAGACCTGCCCCGTTGGGCACGGGTCCTGGGCGCGGACGCCGAGCCCTGCGCCGCGTTGTCGACACGCTTCATGGCCAAGCGCCGGGACTGGCCCGGCGAGGACGATCGCACCTTCCTGGATCTGTTCGATCAGGCCCGGGCCTTGGAGCGGGACCTGTTGGATCAGGCCGCCGCCGTCCGCGGCGACGGGATCACGGACCTGGAGGGGCGCTATGCCCTGTTCACCGAGCTGGTCGGTCCGGATGCGCGGATCGAAGAGCAACTGCGCGACCTCCGGCTGGAGGCGCCCGACAATCCCCGCGATTTCGAGGACTGGTGCGAGCAACTGCGCGAGACCAAGGCCGCCTTCCATGCACGCGTCAAGCGTTCCGAGACGGATCTGTTGGATCGCTTCAATCAGTACCTGACCGACTGTCGGCAGCGTCTCGAGGCCTTGCGCCTGATCCCCCGATTGGATGACAGGGACGACCAGCTCGCCGGCTCGCAGGAGACGTTCCAATCCTTGAGTCACGCCGGCCAAGGGGTAGATGCGTTGGTCCTGCTCGCCGATGTGCAGCGGATGCGTGTCTTGCGCAGCACGCTCGATGACCTGGAGCGGGCGATCCGCGACGATCACGCTGCGCTGGAAGCGGCCCGCGCGGCCCTGCAGCGGCGCGCGGCCTGGCTCACTGAGGTTGCCGCGCGACTCGGGATCGCGCTGCCGGTGCCGGACCTGGACCTTGGGTCGGAGGCCGGCCAGCCGGCCGATTCAGACAGTCGCCGGACCAGCCTGGAACAGGAGCGGCTGCGACTGGACGACCAGGCCGGACGGCTTGCTGAGGCCGAGGCCCGGTTCGCCGGCGTCTGCGCCGAGGCGATCGGTGCCGACACGCGGCGCATCGGTCAGGCGCTGGCCGTGCTCACCCCGGAGCGGGTTCGCGCCGACGGTCTGGACCTCGCGCCGCCGCCCCCGGTGGCTCCCGCTGCCTTGGACGCGCGCGTCGACCACCTCGAACGCGTCCGCGCGCAGTGTGCGCGGGTCGAGGTCCTGCTGGTCGCCGAAGCGCAGGAACGTCAGGCCACTGCCGCATCCTTGCAGCAGGCCCTGGCCGCCATCCCGGCGGAGTGCCTCGGTCATAACGATCGCGGCGAGCGTGAACTGATGTTGCGCCAGTTGGAGCGGCAGGACCCGTTGCGTCTGAGCGATCCCGTGGAGCGGATCGCGGCGCTGGTCGAGTTGAGCGAGCACGCCGAGCATCTCCTCAAGCGCTTTGCGACCGCCGCCCGGCGGCTGGCGGAGCGTCGCGAGCGGCTGGCGGAGCGACTGCGCCGGTTCAACGGGCTGTCACTCCAGGGCTACTGTCCGGACCTCTATCTGCGGGTCGAGGCCTTGGTGCATCCGCCGACCGGGACACGCTGGCCCGGACACGCCCAGGAGTGGCAGATCCGGGAGGCCGAACGTCTACTTGCGCTGCTGGAGCACCAGGCCCAGCGGCTGGCGGCCCGTGAGATCGCGGGTCATCTGCTGGTCCTGCGGCAGGATGTCCGGCGCACCCGGGACGGGTTGGTCCAGGCCGTGGTCGACGAAGTCGCGGCGCTGCCCCCGGAGCAGCCGCCATCGGCGCGGCTGCGCCGACAGCTCGCGGAACTGGCGCAGCCGCACCTGCAATGAGCGATCAGGACCCGCTCTCCAGTTGGCCCGCATTGGCCGGCCTGCCGCGAACCTTGCCCACCGCGCTGCGCTGCGAACTGGGTGTGCTCGGCAAGGCGCCGGGCGATGCCGCGGACTTTCATTGGATCGCCGCCAGCGCCGGGTTTTCCGGCCCGACCTCGGATCTGGCGCGGCACCTGGGGCTGGGCAGCGAGGATGTGGTGCGTGCGACCCTGCTCTGGCGCAGCGATGCCAACCTGTATCAGGCGGTGCACTGTTATCCGGGGCGCGCCCCGGATACGCAGGGGCGGCCCTTTCTGGAAAAGCAGGTGCTGGAATGGCAGCGCCCCGATGACTTGCCGGCGGTGCTGGGTGCCCTGATCCTGCTCCCGCTGGCGGCCACCGTCGACGACTCGGTGTGGCAGGGTCGGGAGCGTGACCCTTTCGCGGAGCACCTCTTCGTCACCCTGGGCGTCGATCAGGTGCCGCGGCCGACCGTCGATCCGGTGCTGTTGCTGCGAACCATCCGGGCCGGCACGGCGGAACTGCGCCGCCGCTTTCGTGAGGCCGATCTCGGGGTCCTGTATGCCCGTCTGCTGGCCGGTCAGCGTGGATGCTTTCCGCCGCAGCCGCTCGAACCACTCGGCCCCGCCGCGCTGGCCGCGCTGCTGCTGCCATTGCCGCGCGTGATCGCGGACCGCGCCTCACTGATCGCCTGGCTGCCGTCGACCAGTCCAGCGCCGGAGACGCTGCGTCAACACTGGGATCTGATCCTCGGCAGTGACGGCAGCCTGCCGCCGCCCGCCGCGGTCGATCCGGTGACCGGTACCGCGCCGGATGCCGGGATCCTGGCGCAGGGCAGCGCCATGGCCGCGGCGATCTTTCGCGACGACCCGCGTGACTTGGCCCGGACGACGGTGCCGCGGTCATCCGGCGCGCCCGGCGGGTCGGCGCCGGAACCGACCCGATTGACGCTCTGGGGTCCGTCCGGTTCCGGCAAGACCGTGTTCCTGGGCCAACTGTATTGGCAGTTGAGCGGCGCCGACGGGGGCGACTGGGATATCTATCCCGGCGACAGCGGGTTGGACTTCTTCGAGATGATGCGCGACACCCTCTATTCCAGGAACGCCTTTCCGCCCGGCACGGCCTTGGGCACCTCACTCAACCTCGTTTGCCGGCTGCGCCATCGCCACACCGGCGAGCAGGTGACGCTGGCGCTCGAGGACCGCGCCGGCGCCGACTATGAGGCGCTGCATCAGGAGGTGTTGGAGCGGCTGTTGCAAGCCGATGGGATCATCCTGCTGCTCGACCCGAACCGGCGCGACGATCGGGTCTTCAACGAGGTCTCACATACCTTCGAGCGGACCCTGCTGGCCGCCGGGCAGGGTGCGGCGTCCGGTGAACCGGTCGGGCAGGACCCGCGGCCGGTGGCCGTCTGCGTGACCAAGGCCGACGAGTTGATCGAAACCCCGGAGGACTATCGGCTGGCGCTGCGCGAGCCGGCCGAGTTTGCCGCGGCGCATCTCGATGCCCGTCTCCTGAATTACCTGGAGAGCCGCTTTGCCCGCTTCGCCCTGTTCCCGGTCTCCGCGGCCGGGGTGCGGATGCAGTACGGGGCCATCGAGCCCGTGTTCTTCTATGACGAGGCCCTGCGGCCGCGCATCAACAGCGGCCGGCCGTTCAATCTGATGGCCCCGATCGACTGGCTGATCCGGGAGCTGCGGCCATGAGCGATCCGCTCCGGTGGCCGGCGCTGTCCGGCGCCGCGGCCCTGCTGGGCGAGGTCCTGTGCTGCGAGATCGGCATCTGGGGCAAGGTGCATCGGCAGGCTTCCGATTACCGTTGGATCGCGCGCAGCAGCGGCTTCGCCGGTCAAGCGCCGGACCTGCATCGGCGGCTGCGCATCGGCAGCGAAGACCGCGCCGCCCGGGCCACCGCCTGGCGTGCGCCATGGGAGCCGGCGGGTCAGGACTACTTCGCAATCGGCACCTACGCCAGCCGCGCCCTGGACGCGGCGCAGCGTGCCGGCGTGCTGGAGAAGCAGGTGCTGCACTGGCACCGACCGTCCGCGGAGGTGCCGGCGGCACTCGCCGCTTTGTTGCTGCTGCCGGCCGTGGCCCACGCCGATGACCGGCCCTGGTGGGACCGGGTGAGTGAGGGCGACTGGCAGCGGCCTGACTATGCTTTACCGCTGGGCGCGGACGCCTGCCCGCGGTTGCGGATCGCGCGCGCCGATCTGGAGGCGGCGGTCGCGGCCGGCATCGATGCCCTGCTGGAGGCGCTGGCCCCGCCGTCTGTGGCCGCTCTCTATGCCGGCCTGCTGGCCGGGGTGCGCCCGGTGATGCTGCGTGGGCAGGCCTCGCCGTTGCCGCCGGCCGCGCTGGCGACACTGCTGCTGCCGCTGACCGCGGAACAGGCCGGGCGGCTGTCACTGAGCGCCTGGGTGCCCGCGGTGCTGATCGATCCGTCGGATCTGGCGCACAACTGGGATTTGGTCGTCACCGGGCAATCCGGTGCCGCGCCGGAGGTCGCCTCGGAGTTCATGGAGCGGGGTGCGGTGTTGGCGCAGGCACTGATGAACCGCGATCCTGAATGCCTGGGTGCTGGATCGCCAGGTCGGATGCGAGCCGCGTCCGCCGCGGCGTTCGAGCCGCCCGATCCGGTCGATCCGGGGTCGCGCCATCTGACCCAGCCGCTGCGTCCGCACGGCACGCCGATCGATTCGGCGGAAAGCGGTGGACATCCGCGACGGATTCAGCTTGCCCTCTCAGCGGCCGTCGAGCCGCCGGGGCTGCGCTATCTCTATCGATTCGCGGACCGCATCGCCCTGCGCCGTTTGGATTTGTCGCTCTTGGCTTCCGACCTGATCGAAGCGGGGGGCCGGTCCCTGCTGGCGCCCGGTGAGGACCCGGCCGGACATCCGCTGATCGGCTGGATCGAGACACTGCGGGAGACCCTGCCCGCGGGGGTCGATGCGGCTGAATGGGGGATCAAAATCGACCAGTTGCGCGCCGCCGCCTTGTTCCTGCTGCCGCACCCGCACACGCTCGCGCTGGTGGGATTGCCGGACCATCCGCGGGTGCCGGCGCTGCTCTGTGCGTTGGCCGCTGAGCCCGGCGCTGCCGAGGCCCTGGCCGCCCACGGTGAGTTGGCGTTGCGGCGGATGATCGAACACAGCCTGGCCTGTCCTGACGCTTCGCTGGTTGCGGACATCCGTGGCTGGGTGACTGCCTGGCTTGCTGGACCCGGTAATGCGCTGCTCGGGCATGCCTTGCGGGATCTGCTGTTAGCCGAATAGCCTGGTAGCCTGGTAGGTTGGGGTGACAAAGGAACCCCAACGGCCAACGCCTGGGATCGTTGGGGTTCCTTCGTCACCCCAACCTACGGCACTGATGCGTTCCCATGGTTTATGTACGATGCGGTGAACGACAGCAGGACGAGACCGGCTCATTCCGCAATGGATGGAATGATCGCACGGACCAATGACCCTATATGGCAAAAGTGGTATGCCCCGTCGGGCTATATGTGTCGGTGCCGTATCGTGTCCGTATCGGACAGACAAGCCCCGCAATTCCAGCGGGCCGATGCGAAGCGGATGCAGGACCCGGAAGCCGCCGCCGCGCGGCAGGCAGCACAGCCGGACCCCGGGTGGGACTACAACATCGGCGAGGCCCCGACCAAGGGCATCGAGCAAGCGGTTGCGCGCAAGCGACAGGAGTGCGGCAGCACGCAGCTCGCACGCAGCTCGCCCGCGGCAGCCGCGGCGGTAAACTGTGGTGCAAGAACCAGGATTTTGCGGACGGCTTAGCGATGATCGAGGCAGTCGGGAAGAGCGGGGGGGCGATGCCGGAGCCGCGCCGGCTGGACCTTGCGCTATTGCCCCCTGGGCGCGGCGAACGCTTCTACCTGGATCGCTTCATGTCCGAGTTCGGCGAGGACCACGACGGAACGGCCCTGATCGACGCACCGACGGGGCATCGGTTGGCGGTCTCCTCGCTCTTGTTCACCGACCACAAGACCGGCAAGACGAAGATCGACAAGGAAGGCCGGGCGCCCTATGTGCCGTACATCGTGAAGACGATCCAGGAGCCTGATGAAATATGGATGCGGGCCGGCCACGCTGGTGACCTGACGCTCTATCTCTTGGCGCGCTATTTGATCGGCGACAAGGTGACCGGCATCGTGACCGTGTTTAAGGCGGCAGGACAGGTCTGGGAGGGGTGGTCAGGGTACCAAACGACCAGCATGATCTATCTGGAGTCCAAACGCACTCAAGGGCTGCTCTACCGGGACCCCAAAAGGTAAAGGCGCAGGACTGTCTGCGCCTTCGTTGCTGTTTCTCGCGCGAGTCGACAGCCGACCTTCCGATACTTCAGCTACCGCCGATCCTACCCCGTTCCAGGTAGCGCAGCAAGCCCAACCCGGAGCCACGCAGCAGTTCCAAATTTAAGACCATGATGTTATGAAGGGCTTTTCAGATCTGACTGGAGAGTCCCATGGTCACTTCCGCTGCGGCCGAGTTGCCGCTGTTGACGGCGGGTGTCATGATCAAACAGATTCGCGACACCTTCG
>NZ_CAIZIZ010000051.1 GCF_903933125.1 uncultured Lamprocystis sp.
GGTGCGCCGCACCAGTTGGGCGGCGGCGAATTTCGTCAACTCAACCGCAGACCCGGACGCCCTCGTTATTTCCCAGCGGGACTGGGAACGCTTGCTGGATCAACTGGCCTCGACGGCCTGAAATGGCCAAAGTCGAGCTTGATCGCGACTACTTCTTGTCGTCGCACGCAGAAGAAGAGATGCTTGATGACGACCTTGACAGGAATGATATAGAGAACGCGATCCTGAAGGGAAGGATAGAAAAACAACTGTCGCATGATTCTAAGGGCACAAGATATCGAATCGAGGGGCCGTGCTTGGACGGGCGTATCATTCATGTGATTTGCCGGTTCCGAGAGGAATCAAATATGCTGGTAATTAAGTACATCAATATATTCGCTATGAGCGCTTAATTATTTATCTTTCTTTTAAATCAATGCTTTGCAATTATTGGCGCCTACAAATATTTCACTTGAAGTACTTACTGTCTATGCGTTATAGGTGCCGTCATGCAATGTGAATTTTGTGGTGGCGAAACGAAGAAAAGAAACGTCAAGCGGCAGCACTGGTTCCAACGGCAACTTTACATCGTTGAGAACGTAGAAGCTGAGATTTGTGCTGAGTGTGGAGAGCGGTATTTTCATGCTAAAACATTGGACGCTGTCGATGCTCTCTTATTGAAACAACACGCCGTAAAAGAAACGCTCTGCGTTGAAGTCGTGGAGTTCAAGAAGGCGGCAGCCTAGAAAGCCCCCGGCGTAGGGACTCCGGTTGCCCGGAGCCCCCGCCACAGACCCGGACGTGCAGTATTCCCGCATCCGGTTCCTCGGTCGTACTCGCTTATCAAGCGAGCGACACGTTTCACGCGAACACCAGTTCGTGTTGCAAGCAGCGCGACTCGGTGATGCGGGGTTTGGCGATACCAAGCGTTTCGATGGCGCGACCGAAGGCCGCCCAGGTGAAGCGCTTGTGCTTGCCCCCGCGCCGGTTTAGCCACTTGAACGCATAGGCGACGGCCGTTTTGTAGAAGCGCCACAGGTCCGCCGAGTTGCCCCGTAGACCGTAGTCATTGTAATGCCCTACCAGCCGCCGATTGAGTCCCTCGATCAACGCCCTGCCCGGCAGGTGCCGCTGGCTCTTGATCCATTCCTTGATGCGTCGGATCGACCCTTGCAAGCGCTTGCGGGCCGTGCGACGCTTCACCCGTGGAATACCTTCCCGGTCGATAAACCAGAACAGATCGAAACCCAGAAAGGTCACGCGCTGTTTCATGCCAAAGATACCGGGGACATACCACGGTATTCCCGCTTGCAATCGCGCGCCGCTCCGAGCCGGTCGCACCACCGTCCCGCGCAGATGCAATGCCGTCCCAGATTGCGCTATTGCCCCATCCGGGCTATGCCTCTGAAGCGGGCACCCACCCGTCGGACTGTTCGGGGATCCGGACCCGCGGGACCGAGCCTGCAGCCCGGATCGGGCGAACGCCAAGCGGACACCGAACGAACCTCAATCCAGTGTCGCCACCCGCACCCGCAGCGCTCGCGCCTGCTCCGCCAGTCCGACGACGGTCGCATCCTGCCATTGGTCGCCTCTCCAGCGGGTGTAATCTGGACGGTGTGGCCGCCGCCCTGCCCGCCCGTAGGACTGACCCGCGCCGCAGGCCGCGCCCGAGGCCATCGGCAGGACGAATAGCAGACCTTCGATTTCACCGCGACCTGTCTGTCGCGCTGGTCAGATCGGCCGCCGGATCGGTGCGAGCCGGGCCGCGCCGGAGGGGGATGCCGACGTGAACGGACTTGGCCGCCTGGGTCTCGGCCGAGAGCGATGGTCGATCCGGCAGTGCAAGCCCCAGGCGCCGACGGAAATGGCGCGAGCAGCCCCACTCGTCCCAGCCGACCCGTCGGCCCATGCTGCGGATGCGGCCCTCCAGGCAGGCGCTACAATCGGTCGGCTGATCGTCGATGCAGGGCTTGTTGTCGTAGAGCTGGTAGGCTTTGCGGACCGCGCGCGGGGTGATGTTCGGCATGACGATGTTGCAGCCATAGGCGATGCCGCGCTCGCGGCCATCGGCGGCCAAGGCCTGCAAGGCGGTCGCCGCGGCGATGTTGACATCGCGCAGCACCAGCCGGGCGACGGCCAGCATGTTGAGCGCGCGCTGTAGCAAGGGCGCCGGCTCCATCATGCCTTCCGCGCCCATGTCCGCGCCCTGGGACAGGATGTAAGGTCCCATGCCGAGCATGTCGGCATCGATCCGCTGATAGAAGCGCAGATCGGCGCAGAGGTCGGCGAGCGTCTGACCCGGCAGGCCGATCATGCCGCCGGTACCGACCTGGAAGCCGGCCGTGCGCAGGTTCTCCAGCGCCTGAATGCGGGCGGCATAGCCCTTCTCATGCGCGAAGCCGCCGGGATGCAGGTGTGCGAAGAGCGCGGGATTGGAGGTCTCCATCCGCAGCAGATAGCGCATGCAGTCCGCCCCGCCGGCGGCCTCGCGCCAGCGGCGGTAGGTGTCGAGTGTTTGCTCGCCCAGCGACAGAGTGATGCTCGCTCCGTCCGGTTGTGTCGCGGAGACGATGCGGGCGCGGATCAGGCGGATGCACTCCGTGACGAAGTCGATGAATGGCCAGTCCCGCCGCTCGCCGGCCTGCAGACAAACGGACCCATAGCGGTTTTCGGCGGCCCAGACGGCGCTCTCCACGATCTCCGCCATGCTCAGTTGGTAGCGGTCGAGCGTCGGATTGTCGCGCCGGATGCCGCAATAGCGGCAATTCAGCGTGCAGCGGTTGGAGAACTCGACGATGCCGCGGTAATGGACCTTGTCGCCGATGATCCCGGTGGTCAGGTCATAGGCCGCCCGTCGCAGCCGCTCGCAGTCGCTGGGGTCCGTCAACCCGAGCAGGCGGATGATGTCGGCGTCGGCGAACGCCTCTTGGCGCAGGAGAACCGCGAGTGGCGTCATGCCGGTACCCCGGGCCGGCGCGCAGCGGCGCAGCAGGCAGCCTCATAGGCACCCTCGTAAGCGCTTAGGGCCGCGGGAAAGCACTGCAAGGCGCGCGGCAGCACCCCCTGCAGCAGCGAGATCGCCACGCCATAGTTGGTCATGGGCACCTGCTGACGCTCGGCCCGATAGAGCCAGGAGAGCATGTGCTTGCGGGTTACCATGCAGGCGCCGCATTGGATGATCAGATCGTAGTGCGCGATCTCGTCGGGAAAATACTTGCCGGTGCTGAAGTCGACTTGCAACTCGCCGCCCACGAACTGGCGCAGCCAGCGCGGGATCTTCACGCGCCCGATGTCGTCGCAAATGAGATCGTGGGTGCAGGCCTCGGCGATGAGTACGCGGTCGCCGGGCTTCAGCCGATGGATCGCCGCCGCGCCCGCGCTGAGCTTGATGAGGTCCGCCTTGAAGCGTGCCATCAGGATCGAGAAGGTCGTCAGGGGGATGTCCAGAGGCGTATCGGCGACGGTCTTCAGCACCACCTGGGAGTCGCAGACGACCAGCGAGGGCCTGGTCCGCAGATTCCCGAGCGCGGCGGCCAGCTCGCGCTCCTTCACCACGATGCAGACGGCATCCGCATCCAGCGCCTCGCGGATCGCCTGGACCTGCGGGGGGATCAGCCGCCCGGTGGGCGCCCCGAGATCGATCGGGACGACCAGCACCAGTGTGCTCCCCGGCTGGATCAGGTCCGCCACCAGCGGCGGCCCTTGCAGATGCGCCTCCGGCACCAGCCGGATGATGGATTCCTTGACCGCGTCGATCCCTTGTCCGTGCAGTGCAGAGATGCGGACCAGCTCCGTCTCCTCACCCGGCAGACCCGCGAGCGCCGCATCGGGCAGGGGTCCCAGGTCGCTCTTGTTGAGGACGCAGAGCACCGGCGTCTTGCGCTCCGCCAGTTGGGCCAGGAGCGCGCGCTCATCGTCCCCGATCCCGGTGTGGTCGCAGACCAGGAGCGCGATGTCGACCCGCTCCAGCACCCCGGCCGTCCGGGCCATACGCAGGCCGCCCAGTGCGCCGGCGTCGTCGATACCGGCGGTGTCCACGAAGACCACGGGGCCGACCGGCGGCAACTCGATGGCCTTCTCGACCGGGTCCGTGGTCGTTCCGGCGACCGGCGAGACGATCGACAGCGGATAGCCCAGCAGGGCGTTGACCAGGCTCGACTTGCCGACGTTGCGGCGGCCGAAGACACCGATGTGCAGGCGCAGGCTCTTGGGGGTATTCAGCATGTGCAGGTCTCAGGATCGGTAACCGAGTGCCGTCATGGCGGCCGGAGCGAGAAGACGATCCAGGGTCGCCCCGTCGAGCAGGCCGCGGTCCAGCACCACCGCGCGGATCGTCCGGCCGGTCGCGGCGGCCTCTTTGGCAACCTCGCCGGCCTGGTCGTAACCGAGCACCGGGACCAGTGCCGTGACCAGTGCCCAGGACTGCTCGACCTGATCCCGGCAGTGCGCGGCGTTCACCTCGATCCCGTCGATGCAGTGTTCCGCCAGGCTCAGGTTCGCCTGTTCGAGGACCGCCAGAGTCTCCAGCAGGGCGTTGGCCACCAGCGGCAGAAAGGCATTGAGCTCCAACTGCCCGGACTGACAGGCCTGGGTGATCATGAGGTCGTTGCCGATGCAGGTCATCGCCGCCTGACCGACCGCCTCGCAGATCACCGGATTCACCTTGCCGGGCATGATACTGGAGCCGGCCTGTCGGGGCGGCAGCCGCAGCTCGCCGAACCCGGCCTTCGGACCCGAGGACAATAGCCGCAGGTCGGACGAGACCTTGTAGAGGCTGACCGCATGCGCCTTGAGGATCCCGGAGACCTCGACATAGACATCCGCGTTCTGAGTGGCGTCCAGCAGGTTCTCGGCGCGGGCGAGGTTGAGCCCGGTCTCCTCGCGCAGCCGGTCGGTGACGCGAAAGATATAGTCGCGCGGCGCGGTGAGCCCGGTGCCGATGGCGGTACCACCCAGGTTGACCACCCGCAGCCGCTCCCGGCACTTGAAGACCCGCCAGCGGTCGCGCGCGAAGGCTTCCGACCAGGCCCCGAAGGCCGCGCCGACCGTCGTGGGGCAGGCATCCTGCAGTTGGGTGCGGCCCATCTTGACCAGGCCGTTGCAGGCGTGCTCCTGGGCCTGCAAGGCGCCCTGCAGCCGGGCGATGGCCGGCTCCAGACGACCCAGCGCGAGGGTTGCGGCGACCTTGAGTGCGGTCGGATAGACATCGTTGGTCGACTGATGCAGGTTGACCTGGGCAATGGGATGGACGCGCCCATACGCACCGAGCGGCAGCCCCAGCAGTTCCTGCGCCCGGTTGGCGATGACCTCGTTGAGGTTCATGTTGAGCGAGGTGCCAGCGCCGCCCTGCAGTGCATCGACCCGAATCCAGTCGTGCAACTGGCCGGAGGCGATCTCGCGGCAGGCGGCGAGAATGGCGTTGGTTTCATTCTCGGGCAGGAACCCGAGCTCGGCATTGGTGCGGGCACAGGCCGCCTTGACCAGGGCCAGGGCGCAGATCAGTTCGGGGCGCGCGGGCCGGCCGAGGATCGTGAAGTTGGCGAGTGCGCGGGCGGTGTGAATGCCGTAATAGGCATCCGCCGGAACCGCAAGCGCACCGAGCGGGTCGTGCTCGGTCCGCGTGGCACCACCCTGGGTTGGGGCCGCCCGGCCATGGGCAGGAGCGGACTCTGGGGCCATGTCAGCAATAAACGTCGCGTTTGCCGCCGCACACCTTGTCGACGATCACCCGGGCGATCCGTCGTTCTTTCTCCCCCATGCCGGCGATATCCCGCTCGATCGCCCGCGTGCCGGCCTCGACCGTAGCCGGGCCGGCATAGTCGAGCAGATATTCCATGAAGGTGCCGACCGCGTTGGGTCCGCATTTTTCTTTGATGTCGGCGCTCTTGGCCCACTGCATGAAGTCCTCGCCGGTGCGCCCGTTGCGGTAGCAGGCGGTGCAGAAGGACGGGGTGTAACCCAATTCGGCCAATTCCAGGACCACGGCGTCGAGCGAGCGGTGGTCACCGAGCGAGAACTGACTCGCGTCGAAATCCTCCATCGTTGCGGCGTCGGGCAGCGCCTCGGCATCGGCGTGGGCAGCATAGCCGCCGGGGTTGGTCCGGCTGCCGGCTGAGATCTGAGAGACGCCGAGCGCATAGGTCTCACGCCGCATTTGGGGGCTCTCGCGGGTGGACATGATGATGCCGGTATAGGGGACGGCGAGCCGCAGGATGGCAACGAGCTTCCTGAAGTCGTCATCCGACACCGGATTCCAGGGCGCGCGCGAGAAGTCCGACCCATGGGCCGGCTCGATGCGCGGGACGCTGATGGTGTGGCAACCGGCTCCATAGGTGGACTCCAGGTGCGCGGCGTGCGTCATCAGGGCCAGCACGTCGAACCGCCAGTCACCCAGCCCGAACAGCACGCCCAGCCCGATGTCGTCGATCCCGGCCTGCATGGCGCGGTCCGGCGCGGAGAGTCGCCAGTCCATGTCCCGCTTGCGGCCACTGACATGGGCGGCGGCATAGACATCGCGCTGGTAGGTCTCCTGAAAAATCTGGTAAGTACCGATGCCGACCGCGTGCAGCGCGCGGAACTCGTCCACTTCCATGGGGGCCAGATTCACGTTGATGCGGCGGATCTCGCCATTGCCGAGCCGGATGGCGTAGATGGCCTCCAGCGCATCCAGCACATACTGCAGGCCGTTGGGATAGGACTCGCCCGCGACCACCAGCAGCCGTTTGTGGCCCTGAGCGATGAGCACCTGCGCCTCACGCTGGATCTCCTCGATGCTCAGGGACCGACGCTTGAGCGCGGTGTTGTCCTTGCTGAAGGCGCAGTAGTTACAGGCGTTGCCGCAGAAGTTCGAGATATAGAGCGGGGCGAAGAGGACGATGCGCTTACCGTAGATGGCCTCCTTGGCCCAGCGCGCCGCGGCGTACAGTTCCGCGCTCAGGTCCGGATCGCGAATCTGCAGCAGTGCGGCCACCTCACCAGTCGTGAGGCCCTGGAGCGCGCGGGCCTTGTCGAGAACCTCGCGGACCCGTCCGGCGTCCTCACGGTCGCTGGCCGCGAGGGCCGCATGAATCGCGCCCGGGTTCAGCCAGGAGGTATCGGCCGGGTCGCGGTTGGCACTCGCCGGAATCGTCATACGTCGAACTCCACTCTGCAATCTCTCAACCTAAATCCGGGAATTGCTCACACAAAGACACAAAGAACACAAAGAACACAAAGAAAAACAAATTATTGAAGGCGTTGGGCCGGTCACCGCGCGGGTGACTCGCCCGACCCACATATCGCGTTGAAAATCTTTGTGATCTTTGTGTCTTTGTGTGAGAACTTCTCTTTCATAGGCGCAAACGACCGGCCTCAGCGGCGCGCGCACGGATGACTCTGCAAGTTAGCACGAGACCCATCGCTCGCGCTCGCTTTCGAGGCCGCTTGTTAGCGGCTGTCTATCTCGCCTATCATATTCCGGTTCGCACTCGATAGTGAAATTCATGCTCTATCTCCGAAAGTTTGCAGGTTAGCCGTATTCACCGAATATCGATCAAATAATGGAATGTGTTCAGCGATTTCTTCGTGCGAGATAAATACGCCAAATTTGGCTGCTTGCTCGCTGACCCGTTCTTTAAACGCCACCGGCGCAACGAGAACGGATACGCTCAGTCTCGCCGGTAACAGCGTTTCTTACTTCAATCGTCACGGTTGTCCAAGGATGGTCAGATCGCGATAAGACGCACTTTGCGGGGCGATTAGCGAATCTTGTTTTTCCAAGAAACCACTTTTGGAAATCAGCGTTGTCGCGGAGGACTAAGGCAAGTTCATGGTCAAGGGCTTTCTCAGACGACTGCATAAATTAAGGTCTCCCGGAGACGGCTAACTCGACCTCGGTGGGCGCACCACGCGGCGCGGGGCCTTGATCATCGTGGCGGCCTCGATCAAGATTCCGGCCACTTGGGCTCGCCGGGTGCGTAGTCAGGCCATCCTGGCCTGACACCGTCAGGGCTGGAAGCCCTGACTACGCACGTCGCTGGCCGGGATTACGATCAAGGCCATCGTGGCCGGAATAATGATCAAGGCCAGGCCCATCAATAGATCGTCGTGCTCATATTGAGTTCCCCCCAGATCTCCTTGACGGTCAGTGTCATCGCCAGGCTGCGGTCGCTGTACCAGGTGTGCAGCAACTGGTGCGCCTGCTCCGAAAACGGACTGCCCAGAAAGTCCCGATACAGCGCCTGCACCTGTGGATTGTTGTGCGACTGGCGCACCGGGGTGGCGCGGTCGATGGCGAAGAGCGTGTCGCGGCGCTTGAGCGCATTGCGCCGGTACGCCTTCTTCGAGCGCAGATTGCCGCCGCCGTCGACGCAGCCGCCCGGGCAGGCCATGATCTCGATGAAGTCGAAATCGGCCTCCCCCGCGCGAATGCGTTCGCACAGCACCCGGGTCGGACCCAGCCCGTGGGCCATCGCCACCTTCACCGTGCCGACCGCGCCGCCCACCTCCACCGCGGCGGTGCGCAGGCCCTCGAAGCCGCGCAGCGGGACGACTTCGGCGTGGTCCAGTTCGCGGCCGTTGACGATCTGATACATGGTGCGCACCGCCGCTTCCATCACGCCGCCGGTGGTCCCGAAGATGGCGCCCGCCCCGGAATAGGCGCTCATGTAGGGGTTATCGAAGGTGGATGGCGCCAGGCTGCGCAGATCGAGTCCGCGCCGCTTGAGCAGGCGGGCAAACTCGCGGGTCGTCAGCACCAGGTCGACCTCCCGCCGATCGCCCTCACCCAGTTGCGGCCGGGTGCGCTCGTCCTTCTTTGCGACGCAGGGCATGATCGAGATCACCCGGATGCGCGCCGGAGCGATGCCCATCCGCTCGGGCAAATAGGTCTTGGCGATCACCCCCAGGCATTGCTGCGGCGACTTGGTGGAGGACAAGAGCGGCAGCAGGTCCGGATAATGCCGCTCGGCGAAGTTGATCCAGGCCGGGCAGCAGGAGGTAAAGATCGGCCGCTGCCCGCCCTGGAGTCGGCGCAGCAGCTCGGCGCTCTCCTCCATGATCACCACATCGGCGGCGAAATTGGTGTCGAGCACGATGTCGGCGCCGAGGCTGCGTAGCGCCGCGATGATCTGACCCTCCACGTTGGTCCCGGCTGGAAAGCCGAACTCCTCGCCGAAACCGACCCGCACCGCCGGGGCAAACTGGAAGACGGTCACGATCTCGGGATCGAACAGATAATCCAGCACCCGGTCGGTCTCGTCGCGCTCGCCCAGTGCCCCGGTGGGGCAGACCAGCACGCACTGGCCGCAGGTGACGCAAGTCGACTCCGCCTGTGACAGGCCGTGACGCAGCCCGACGGCGGTGTCCTGGCCGAACCCGGTGACTTCCAGCGCATCGACGGTCTGGCCATGCCGACAGATCGCGATACAGCGCTGGCAGCGCACGCACTTGGTCATATCGCGGATCATCGCGGGCGACGAGCGATCGACCGCGCGCGCCAGGGCGCGCGCCCGGTCGAATGAAGCGGTTGGTATGGAGCCCGACGAATTGCGCCACGTCCTGCAGCTCGCAATTGCCGTGGCGCACGCAGGTCGCGCAGTCCTGGTTGTGATCGGCCAGCAGCAGTTCGACCTGCAGGCGCTGTGCTTCGCGCGCCCGGCGCGAGCGGGTCTGGACAGTCATCCCCGCCTGCGCCGGGGTGACGCACGCGGCGGCCAGCAGCGGTTGCTCCGCGGGCGCCGGGCTCGCGACCTCGACCAGGCAGACGCGGCAGGTGCCGGGTGCATGGTCGATGTCGTTGAGTTCGCACAGACTGGGGATGTAGAGTCCATGGCGGCGGGCACAGGCGAGGATGGTCTCGTCGGGCAAGGCCTCGACGGTCTGCCCGTCGATCGACAGGAGCAGCAGCGGGTCGGTGTCGGTCGGCTGGGTCATGTCAGGCCGCTCCTTCCGGAATCGGCTGGGCGGTGATCACCGAATAGATGCGATAGCAGCGCAGACAGCGCCGCGCCTCGCGATAGGCTTCGGCGTCGCTGATCGTCGACTCGACTTCCTCGAACATGGTGCGGCGTACCTCCGGATCGAGCTCAGGGTGATGCACCCGGTATTCCAGCCGCACCGGCAGCTCGTCGCAGTCGGCGGCCAGCAGCTTGTGGGTGTGCAGGAGCGCACGCATCCGGGTCCGCGGAAAGAAGCAGGTATGGCCCAGTTGGATCCAGTCGTCGATGCTGCGTGCCGCTTGCAGCCCGTTGGCCATCGCGTGGATCAGCGTCGAGGGACCCGAGGCGCAGTCGCCGCCGCCGAAGACCCCAGGCCGGGAGGTGGCGAGGTCGAAGGGGTTGACCTCCAGCCAGCCCCAGCGCGTCAGGTTCAATCCGTCCTGCGGGCGGATGGCACCGCCCTGCACCTGCTGGCCGATCGCCGCGATCAGGGTGGTACAGGCCATGAAGTGCTCGCTGCCCGGCACCGGCTCAACACCGCGGCGGCCCTTGGCGTCGACCTCGGTCTGGCGCATCGAGACCAGCTCGATCCCGGTCACCCGTCCATCCTCGGACAGGACCCGCGCCGGGTTGACCAGCAGGTGGAAGATCACCCCTTCCGCCTCGGCCGCCTCGACCTCGGTGGGATCGGCGGGCATGTCGGCGCGGGTGCGACGATAGACCAGATGCACCCGCTCGGCCCCCATCCGCAGCGCCGAGCGGGCGCAATCCATCGCGACGTTACCACCGCCCACCACCACCACGTCGCCCGCCAAGGGAGTCAGGCGGGTGCCGGCAATGTGGTCGTGGACCTTGAGCAGGAAGCTGATGCCGGTTTCATAGCCGGGGGCGGCGCGATCCTCGCCGGCGACCCCCATCAGCGACCCCTGCTGACAGCCCAGGGCCAGGAAAATCGCGCGGTAACCGCGGGCGAACAGCGCGTCGATGTCGAAGTCGCGGCCCATCGCCTGATTGAACAGGAAACGCCCGCCCAACTCCGTAATGATGTCGGTCTCGGCGTGCAGCACGTCCTTGGGCAATCGATAGCTCGGAATGCCGATCGCCGCCATCCCGCCGGCCTCGTCCAGCGCTTCCAGGATATCGACGTGATACCCGTGCAGCAGCAGGTGATAGGCGCAGGCGACCCCGGCCGGTCCGGCGCCGACCACCGCCACCCGCATCTCCGGCGGCAAGGGTCGGGCGATCAGATCGCGGGTGAAGCGCAGTGCGTCCGGCCCCTTCTGGTGGTCGGCGACATAGCGTTTCAGGATCTTGATCCCCACCGCCTCGTCGACCAGCGAGCGCCGGCAGGCCATCTCGCAGAAGCGCACGCAGACCCGCCCGCAGGTCGCGGCCATCGGGTATTTCTGGAGGATGACGCCGAGCGAATGCTCGGGTTTACCGTCCCGGATATAGTCGATGTAGCGCGGGACATTGATCTTGGAAGGACAGGCCTCGATGCAGGGCGCCGTCATGTAGTCCATGCCCGGCTGCTGCGGCAGCGGGCGGCCGGTCGCGATCTCGGCCTCCAGATCCGCGCGGAAATGCGTCAATGCGCCCAGCAGGGCCACCGGGGCGGTGCGGCCGAGTCCGCACAGCGAGCTGTCGGCAATCTGACGCGCCAGTTGGACGATTCCGTCGAGATCGATGGCGAGATCGCCGGCGCTCGGCCGCGCCTGCGCATAGGCGGCAAGGGCATCGCGGATCAGCGGCACCCCGGCCCGGCAGGGCGTACATTTGCCGCAGGACTGGCTGGCCGCCATCTCCATCTGTCGGCGGAAGGCGTCGACCAGGCTGACCGAGTCATCGAAGACCAGGAATCCACGATCGCCGATGAAGGCACGAATCGGGTTTCCCTTATTGAAATAGTCGAAACCGTCGAGCTTGGACAGCTCGACCGGCAACGGTGCGTCGGCGGCGCGCTGATCGACCACCTGCCCATCCCAAACACCATAGGCGATCCTGGTCATGGTTCCCCCGGAATATGAAGCCCCCTCGGTCAGTCGTCTGCCGAGGAAGTGGCATGATACGCCCGATTGCCCATCTCACATCCGACAGGCAGCAATTGCGGTCTTCTTGCATCTCAATAAGAAAATAAATATGTAATAAACTATTCTCGTTGTCGGTGGATCTCCCGAGCGAATGGTGTCTCAATTCCGATGACAAAACAACGCACTGGCGCAGAGGGTTTTAGCTCGACTTTGGCCATTTTTGCCTGAGGCCGGGCGCTGTGCACGGGTGGGCTGGACCAGGGCCGGCGGCTCCTGCGGAGGTGGCGGCAGCGGGAGACCGGCGGTATCGTCTGAAGTCGACCAAAACACCAGCCGTCAC
>NZ_CAIZIZ010000052.1 GCF_903933125.1 uncultured Lamprocystis sp.
CCGGCCCCACTGACAACCACAGTCCCAGTCCCAGTCACAAAGGTATCCATAGCTTCACCCAACGCCAAAGGGACTTGCCTCATTGGCAACTTCCCGGCAGTTTCTACTTTCTGACTTTCAATACTTACGAGCGCCGCGTCTTATCGCCGGAGTCACGGCAGGCCGCGCTTGATGCGCTGCGTTACTTCGATGGACAGCGGTTGTTATTCATCGCGGCGGTCGTCATGCCCGATCATGTCCACGCCATCATCAAGCCCCTCCCTGTAGGGCAGGCTTCCAGCCTGCCTCCCCATGAAAAAGCTGACCTGAATAGTAGCAGGCTGGAAGCCTGCCCCACCGAAGAATATTGGGACCTGTCCAGCCTGATGCACAGCATCAAGAGCTTTAGCGCCAATCGCATCAACCAGATCGAGGGCACGAAGGGGTCGGCCGTATGGCAGGCCGAAACCTATGACCACATTATCCGCAATGACCTCGACTATGGGTTTACGCTACAATATATTGCTTATAATCCGGTGCTCGCCAAGCTTGTCACCGCGCCTCAGGACTATCCTTGGTTTGCCGTGGGCAAGTTCGTGGAAGACGCAGGCTGGAAGCCTGCCCCACTGGGGCGAATCGAATATACCGTCTGGAGCGAGGTCTTCGCCTGTCCTGACTGCGCCGGACAGATCGACTTCATCGCCGAGGCACTGGATGCCGAGACCAAACGGGTGCGGGACAGCTTTCCCTGCCCCCATTGCGGGGCCGACTTGAACAAGGATCGGCTGGAGCGCGTCCTTGAATCGCGGATCGATCCGGCGACCGGCGAACCCTGGCAACGGGTGAAGTTTCGGCCGGCGCTGATCTCCTATGTCGCACAGGGACAGCGCCGCGAGAAGCGGCCGGATGCGCACGACCTGGAGGTGCTGGAGCGGATCGAGGCCCTGCCGCTGCCGCCAGCGATGCCTACGGCGCGTTTTCCCATTGAAACCATGTACCACGGATCGCGAATTGCACCGAAGGGATTCTCGAATACGCATCATTTTTTTCTTCCGCGTGCCGGGCAAGCGCTGAGTGTCCTTTGGAGAAAGGCAAAGGCGCATCCCGATGAACGCCTCCGGGGGATGCTGCTGTTCTTCGTCGAGCAGGCGATTTGGGGGATGTCTATTTTGGCACGTTACACGCCGACACATTTCTCACAAGTTAATCAGTATCTTAACGGTGTCTATTACGTTGCCTCGCAGCACTCCGAATGCAGTCCCTGGTATATCCTTGATGGCAAATTGGCCAGGTTAGTGAAGGTCTTCTCCTCTGTGGAACAGGCTTCCAGCCTGTTCTTGAAAGGCAAAAAGGGCAGGCTGGAAGCCTGCCCTACAACAATAGTCGGCACCGGCACGGCTGCCCATGTCCCCTTGCCGGACAGCAGCATCGACTATATCTTCACTGATCCGCCATTCGGCGAGAACATCTTTTACGCTGATCTCAATTTCCTGGTCGAGTCCTGGCACCGTGTCTTCACCGACGCTCAACCCGAGGCGATCATCGACCGCTTCAAGCACAAGGCCCTGCCGGAATATCAGCATCTGATGCAGCGCTGCTTCGCCGAATATTACAGGGTACTGAAACCTGGCCGCTGGATGACGGTGGTCTTCTCCAACAGCAAGGCGGCGGTGTGGAACGCGATCCAGGTCGCGTTGCAGCAGGCGGGCTTCGTAGTGGCGGAGGTGACGGCCCTGGACAAGGTGCAGGGGAGCTATCGCCAGGTGACTTCAGCGACGGCAATGAAGCAAGATCTGGTGATTTCAGCCTATAAGCCAAATGGCGGTCTGGAAGATCGTTTCAGCCGCAACGGCGCCACGGTGGACTCTGCTTGGGACTTTGTGCGGACCCATCTGCGGCAGTTGCCCGCGGTCAAGGTGACACCGGGCGATTTTCAGGAACTGATGCACAATGTCGAGCGCGACCCACGCCGTATCAAGGACCGTCTGGATGCGTGGTTCATTCGCCATGATGCCATGGTGCCCCTATCCAGCCCCGAGTTCATTGCCGAATTGGCCGCGCGTTTCGATCTGGTCGATGGGATGGCGTTCCTGCCGGAGCAGCGCGTCGCCTATGAACAGGCCAGGTCGCGGATTCCACAATCCAAACAAGCCGAATTATTCATTTCGGACGAGCGCAGCGCCATCGATTGGCTGACTCAGTTCTTGTTGAAATGCCCATCGACCCGTTCGGAGATCCTCCCCGAATACATGCCGCAGATCGGCGCGGCCAAGAAGAAGGGCGAGATCATCCCCGAGTTGGGCCAACTGCTGGACGACAGCTTCCTGTGCTACGACGGCGCGGGCGAGGTCCCCAGCCAGATCCACGCCTATCTCTCGACCAACCACAAAGACCTGCGCGGTCTCGCCAAGGACCACCCGGCGCTGGTCGCCAAGGCGCAAGACCGCTGGTATGTCCCCGACCCGAACAAGGCCCAAGACTTGGAGAAGAAGCGCGAGAAGGTGCTCCTCAAGGAGTTCGCGACCTACCAGGCACACACCGGGCGGCGGTTGAAGGAGTTCCGGCTGGAGGTGCTGCGCGCCGGCTTCAAGGCCGCCTGGTCGGTCAAGGACTATCGGGCCATCGTTGCCATCGCCGCGAAGATTCCTGAAGAGGCTCTGCAAGAAGACGAGAAACTGCTGCTCTGGTACGACCAGGCGCTGACTCGCTTGGAGTCGAAGATATGATTGTCGGGTTGACGCTGCGCAATTTCAAAGGCATTCAATCACTCGATGCGTTGCCGTTGTCGCGCTTTCAGGTGTTGGTCGGGCCGAACGGCGTCGGCAAGACCACCGTATTGGATGCGATCGACTTTGTGCGCGATTGTCTGGCTCATGGGCCTGGGGCAGCAGTTGAGTCGCGTGGCATCGCGGATTTCAACGACCTGACTTGGATGCGGCGCGGTGGTTCGGTCGAGATTGTACTCTGGTTGGACCTTTCCTCGGAGTTGCCGGCCCTATCCTCAAGCCTTTTGCAGTATCGCCTCGTCATTCGTCAAGACGCCGAACTCGGGGTCTGCGTGGAGGATGAGGCACTGCGTCAATACTCTCGTGCCTGGCTGCCCAAGAGCGGCAAGCTACGTTTTAGCGCGTCGGTCAAGCCGAAGCGTTTGCTCGGCAAGACAGCGAAAGGCACGGATTATTATTCGCGGGAAAAGGGTACCTATAAGGATTCTTTCAATTTCGGACTCGATAAGCTGACCCTGGCCCTGACGCCACCCGACGAGGAACTCTACCCGACGGCCAACGCGGTGCGTCGCTTTTTGATGCACGGGGTGCGTTATATTCAGCTCAACAGCCGCGCGATGCGCCTGCCGTGCCCAGCAACCCGAGGCACTGACCTGGATCTGGATGGCACCAACATGGCCCGGGTCGTTGGTAGACTACTCGATACCGATGGCCAATCAGCGCCGCGCGTGGCAGAGTCCAAAGCAAGATCAGTGCTCCGGCTCCTGAAAAGAAACAAACGACCTCGATGGGCAGAGCCCGACTCGGCGGTTACGCGCTGGGTGGAGCATCTGCGCTACGCCCTGCCCGATCTGGTCAACATCGGTTGGGACCGGCGCCAGGCAGATAACGCCGAGTTCCTGGTGCTTCGCTACGGCAACGACTTGGATGTGCCAAGTTGGCTCTTGAGCGACGGCACCCTGCGGATGTTGGCCCTGACCCTGCCGGCCTTTCTACCCGCGGAGTCCGCGCTCTACATGGTCGAGGAGCCGGAGAACGGGGTCCATCCCAAGGCGTTGGAGATTATCCTGCGCTCGTTGTCAGCCATCCCCGGCGGACAGATGCTGCTCGCGACCCATTCGCCTCTGGTAGTCCAGCAATGCGGAATCGACCCACTCTTGTGCTTCTCCAGGGACAAAGAGGGGACTCACATCGTCCCAGGACCCAAGCATCCAGTATTGAAAAGGTGGGACGGTATACCTGACTTAGGCGTGGTTTTCGCTGCCGGGTTGTTGGAATGAAGAAACCAGCGACAGTTGTTCGCCGCCGGGCTGCTGGGCTCAATATGACATCTCTTGGTCCGGGAGAAGTGCCGCTACCGCATTGGTGCCCGAGGTCGAGGTCTGGCTGTGGTATTGCGAGCCGGGCCTTGATCACAGTTTCGGCCACTTGGGCTCACCGGGTACGTAGTCAGGCCATCCTGGCCTGACATTGTCAGGGCTGGAAGCCCTGACTACGCAGGTTCCCGCGTTGCTGGTCGGGATGACGATCGAGGCCGCGAGCCGGCACTCGCAAAGCATTGCGGGGTCACGGTGGACGAGATCGCCTCACTGTTACGTACCTTCGCTACACAGCAGGGCAAGGCGCTGGAGATATTGAAACAGGAGGAGCCAAAAGAACTGTTCGAGCACCTGATGCTCAAGGTCCTGAGCCGAACCATCACATCGCGCGACTTCGAGGAAATTGGTCGGCAGGCCAGCATCAAAGGTCTCCGGAAATGTCCCTCGTTCGAGCGGATCGTCGGTATTTTGCAGGGCTGGTTTCCGCCATGAGCGCCTGGGTCGATCGCATCCTCGGTGAGTTTCCGTCCGACTTGGCCCGTTTGTGGATCGCGGCGGACCCCGACGCGGTGCTGCTGGACGAGCGGATACTGGCTGGGTTACGCGCCCGGGGGTTTGAGGTGCTGCCCTTCGAGGACCCGATTGCCTTTCGGGCCGAGTACGAGGAGCGTTACCGGCAGGCGTGGAACCGCGGTGAGGAGGGGCGGGCCTTGAGCCTGGTGCTGCATCTGCGTTCCGCGGAACCGGACGCGCTGCCCTGGGATTATCTGCGTCAGGCGCGGACGGTGTACCTGAGCCTGGCGAACCTGTTTCCTTCTTTAAGCTACGGCGTGGTCAGGCAAGTCGCCGCGGAGCATCTGGACGCACTGTTCGATGCGCACACCAAGCACGCATCCGGGTCGCTCGGTGAGGCGGCGACCAAGGACTTTATCCTGACCCATGTGTTCCGCCTCGCCCCGCACTTGATCAGCCGCGCCGACGACCTCTGGCGGGAACTGCTGAGGCTGCATCACCGGGATCTCATACTGCCCCCGGTCCTCATTGAACACATGGCCCGGATCATCGGGGCCAACGACGCTTTCACCGGCTTGCCGATCAGCGAACTGTTGTCCTCGAAGGCGAGCACGTTGCGATGCGTTCAGGACGCCTGGTATCGGTACCTGAAAGACTTCGGGATCACCGGCTCACGCATCGCGGAGGCGACGCTGCCGGGGCACGGGGTCAGGATCGCGATTGACTTCGCTCATCCGGATATTCGGGGCCTGGTCGATGTGATGTTCCTGGACGGGACCCTGCATCCGCTGGCCGTGCACTACCTTCCCGCCGACCTGCCGGCCCATGTCTCGAAAAGCATCGCGATTGGGATCGTCAAGGATCCGGCAGCACTGCGTAACCTGGTCGTGGACAGCCTGAAAGCCCTGGTCGAGACACTGCCGACCACCGAGGCCACGCACCGGGACTGGGGGGCCTTCGCGCGACGGTTCGGCGAGGCCATCGCCCGCTTCCACAGCCTTGATACCGTTCGCGCCAAGGGACTCCAGGCAGACATTGCGCAGTTGCAGCGGCTCGCGGATGAACGTCTGCTGGCCTGGATGACCGAACACTATGCGGACCTGCCGTCTCTGCCGGCGGCGAATGCGCCGGCCATGGTGCACCAGATCCCGCGCTTCCTGGCCCTGCGCCGCACCGCCGGAGAGCCACGGGTGGCGCTGCTGGTGTTCGATGGGCTGGCCTTGGACCAGTGGGTCGAAATCCGCGAGCACTGTGGGGCAGGCTTCCAGCCTGCTGCTTCATGTGGAACAGGCTTCCAGCCTGCTTCTTGGAAGACAGGCAAGATGCCTGTCCCACATGAGTTCGCATTCGCGGAAGGGGCCTGCTTCGCCTGGCTGCCAACCTTGACCGCCGTCTCTCGGCAAGCCCTGTTCGCCGGGTTACGGCCCCGAGAATTTGCGGACGCGCTGGACACCACCCACCGGGAGTCGGCCTTGTGGTCCCGCTTCTGGCAGGACCAGGGCTTGCGCCCCGGCGAGGTGCTCTACCGCAAGGGCATTCGCTGCGTCGAGCAGCTCGACGCGTTGGGGGTGGCCCTGGCGAACCCCGCGATCCAGGTGGCGGGGATCGTCGTCGATACCATTGATTTAATGGTGCATGGGGCTTTTCTGGGCAAGCGGGAGATCGCAAGCCGGATCGCGAGTTGGTGCGAGTCCGGCTTCGTCGACGGGCTCTTTGCGCTGTTGCTCGATCAGGGCTTCCAGGTCTACTTGACCGCCGATCATGGCAATTGCGAAGCCGTCGGGATCGGGAGGCCGAATGAGGGGGTGATCGCGGAGATTCGCGGCGAACGGGTGCGGGTCTACCGCAGCGCGCTGTTACGGGCCGAGTCCGCGGGGCAGTGCCCTGGAACCTTCAGCCTTGAGGTTCCGGCTTGGCCTCCGGACTTCCTGCCGTTGTTCGCCGCTGGCCGGACGGCCTTCGTCACGCCCGGTGACGCGCTGGTGTCGCACGGCGGCTGCTCGGTCGAAGAGTTGATCGTCCCCTTCGTGAAAGTGAGTGACGGGCGTTGAACAACACTCCGGCCGCCGCGCCCCGGATCGGTTTCGATCGATGTATTCCGCTCGACTGGGCGACTTGCGCACTCCGGGTGCGCGCTGGGGATCAAGACCCGCAAGCGATCGAGACGCTGTTGGATGCCGCGGGGTTGGGGATGCCGTCCAGGACCAAGACCCGCAGCGTCATCAACGGCATGTGGCTGGACCCACGCACCGAGTTGGTCGCCTTTGCCGAGCGGGGCATCGGCATCTGGCATGAGTCCCCCGAGGTGTCCGTCCCGGCCCTCTGCTGGGGGATGGCGATTACCGCCTATCCCTTCTTCGGCAAGGTTGCCGAGTTGGTGGGCCGTCTCACGACCATTCAGGGCGATTGCACTGCCGCCGAGGTCCATCGCCGCCTGGCCGAGACCTACGGCGAGGGTGAAGTCACCCGGCGCGCTGCAAACCGCGTGATCCAGACCCAGGCGAGTTGGGGCACCTGCGAGCGGGTCGACAAGGGGCGACGGGTGATCCGCAAGCCGCCCACGGCCATCACCAACGAGGCGTTGATCGCCTGGCTCATCGAGGCCGCCATCCGCTACACCGGCCGCGCCATCAGCGTCTCCGGGCTTGCGTCTGCGGCCGTGCTCTATCCGTTCCGGTTGGACCAGTCGCTCACCCTCGTCGTGTCGCGCAGCCCGACCCTGGAACTGCGATCCGAGGGATCCGGCGCACCGCTGGCGATGCTGCAGTCACGGTGACCCCGCATGACGCGTCACGAACAAGTTAAGAACGAATAGAGCCATCGGACGTGATCACCGGACGTAGGGGCGGGTTTAAAGTCCGCCTCTACACCAAGGGTCTGTCCGGATATCAGGTACGGAGGCTATACAATCGTTGTCGTTGTCGTTATCGGAGAATCGATGCAATTTGCTCATGAGTAACGCGATGTCTACCGGATGTCGACCCGGTACCTGGCTTGAGCGTACTAAATCGCCAAGCGTGAGTCGGACGTGGGGGTAACAGACGCGTGGTCGACCGGCTAGCCCATCTTTAACATGACCCCATTGATAACGCCCCCAGATTGCGCCTAACCATTTGATCCGTATGTACACACTTCTGAAAATCGCAATGTAGTGCCAAGTTATTCAATAGGGGCGGAGTAAAGCCGGTGCCGGGTGTC
>NZ_CAIZIZ010000053.1 GCF_903933125.1 uncultured Lamprocystis sp.
GCCTCGGAGACGGATTTTGACGGCCAGCCGATCGCGCCCGCGTCGGTCGCTCTCGACGAAACCGCGCGGCGACTGGCGCCGCCAGGCACGTGGTGGCACGCCCTAAATAGTATACGATATGAATACTTTCACAATCTCTCCGCGGTGTAACGCATCCCCTGGTACTCCGCGCCAAGTACCGACGACCGAACTGGGGTTGTCACCGGTCAGAACTCACCGATGTCACCGGCAACATTGATACAGAATCGCCATGGTCGTATTTTCCCAGCATGATCAAGACTCAGATCCAACTCCCTGACGCACTCTACCGAGAGGCAAAGCGAGTCGCCCGCGACCGCGAGATCCCGCTCGCCGAGGTCGTCCGCCGCGGTTTGGAGTACATCGTGCGCATCTACCCGCCGGTACCATCCGGTGCGCCCCCATGGATGCCGCCGCCACCCCGAGCCCTGGGGATCTTTCAAGCCCCGGTGGAAGACTCGCGGTTGCTTGCCAATGAGCCGACCGATCGCGCCCTTCCGTGATCTCGATCGACACCAACGTACGGCCATGATCGCCGTTCCGGCCAACGCGGCCACTCGGATGCGCTCAGCGTGCCGGCAACCGCAACGCGCCGACGCCGCTTATACTTCTCGACACACCATGAGGCCGCGTCCATCGCCGGACGCGGAAGGCATGCGCCCAACTCACAAAGGCGTCTTGCTGACATATCGGGAACATTCGAAATGCAAGCCACACGACTGATCGTCGAGACGAACGAGCATGGACAGATCATTTATTTGCCTCCGCTATCCCCGGGTGTCCGGATGGAGGCCATCTTCTTCGTGCTGGATGAGCCGCCCGTGTCCCGGCAACGCCAGCCGCCGCCCGACATTGCCGGCAAGGGTCGGATCTTGGGCGACATCATCGCCCCGGTGAGTGACCCGGACGACTGGGAGGCGCTGCGCTGATCGTCCTCGACACCCATGTCTGGCTGCGGTGGGTCATCAGTGCCGGGGTGGACCTGCCCCGCACCATGGCCGCCGCAATCCAGGCCGCGGTCTCAGGTCTCTCTGCTGGAAGGTCATGCTGTTGGAACAGCGCTTTCGGATCAATCTCCCGGCTCTAAGAAATCAGCGGAACCGGAGGCGCTTGAAGAGGGCGTCAATGTCGTTCTTTTTCGCCACTCGACCGGAGGCGATATGGACGCTGCCTCGCAAGGGGGCGATATCGGTCCGATTGAGACCAATAGGTAGGTCAGAACGTTCGTCCCACGGGTCGATGTGATGGCGTGCCATATATTCCCGGAGGCGACGGCGGGCGTTACTCTCAGCTGTCATGGGGTTTCATGCATCGCCGCTTTGGGTCTTTGAGCAGGGTGCCGCCTGCGTCGCCAGGGGATTAACGATTCGCAGCGAGCCTTCGATCTGCTGGCCGTCCTGAAGATCTTCCGAATATAGAACTTTGCAGTCCGCATCCAGTGCAGTCGCAATGACCAGGCTATCCCAATAGGAAAAGCGATACCTGAGTTTCAGTGTGTGTGCCGAACGAATGACCGCCAGATCGATCAAGCGTACCTCGCAACGTTGAATCATCGTCTCGATGTTCTGCTGAATGATTCGCTCGTCCACCCGATTCTTCAGCATCGCGGAATAATATTCGTTTAGCACCTGCGTGCTGATGAGAAAGCGCCGCCCGTCTTCTATCAACGTCTTTGCCAACGGACCGCGGATATCTTGCGACATGCCTATCCGGTTGTCTCAGGTAACCCCAAGGGGTAGTGGTTCAGCCTTACCGTCGGCCTTCCCCGTCTTCGGACACTGGGCCTCGTTCATCGGTTCGTCTCCTTCTCGGGTGTCGATGTCTGATGATCGTTAGAAC
>NZ_CAIZIZ010000054.1 GCF_903933125.1 uncultured Lamprocystis sp.
CGTTGGCAACAGGTCGTCAAGACCCACTCCGGGATGCTTCCTCAGTCCCGGACCCTGGAAGATCGCAATCATGCTGGCGAAAGGTAAAGCGCC
This sequence comes from uncultured Lamprocystis sp., assembly GCF_903933125.1. Lineage (GTDB taxonomy): Bacteria > Pseudomonadota > Gammaproteobacteria > Chromatiales > Chromatiaceae > Thiodictyon. The sequence continues at coordinate 94 of NZ_CAIZIZ010000054.1, forward strand.
GAAGGTTGTGATTGCCGCTGGCAACAGCGGGAGCCGGTTGCCGACAGTCCCGAGGGGAGACACCCGCGAGGGTGCGTCACCAGGCCCGTAAGGGCAGTGTTTGGAGTGTAATCAATGGCCGTGTTCGTGTTGGATCGCCGCGGTAAGCCGCTGATGCCCTGTTCAGAGAAGCGGGCACGTCTGCTCCTGACACGGGGTCGGGCGCGCGTCCATCGGGTCGTGCCGTTGCAGAACCCCCAGATCAGCGGCGTGGCGTACCAGCAAGGGACCCTGGCCGGTTACGAGGTCCGCGAGTACCTGCTGGAGCAGTGGGGCCGGCGCTGCGCTTACTGCACGGGTGACGGCGTCCCGCTGGAGATCGACCACATCACCCCACGCAGCCGTGGCGGCTCGGATCGGGTCACGAATCTGACCCTGGCGTGCCACCCTTGCAACCAGGCCAAGGGTAATCGCAGCGCGGCCGAGTTCGGCCATCCGGAGATCGAGGCCAAGGCCAAGCAGTCGCTCGGCGATGCAGCGGCCGTCAACAGCACCCGCTGGTCGCTGTTCAACGCCCTGACCGCCACCGGCCTGGCGGTGGAGACCGGCACGGGCGGACGCACCAAGTGGAACCGCACCCGCTTCGGTGTACCCAAGACCCATGTGCTGGATGCCGCTTGTGTTGGTGTGGTCGAGGGGGTGACCGGCTGGGTCGCGCCGGTCCTTTCGATCCGCTGCACCGGCCGCGGGACCTACCAGCGCACCCGCGTGACCCAGGACGGTTTTCCCCGCGGGTACCTGATGCGCCACAAGCAGGTGCGCGGCTTCCAGACGGGTGATCTGGTACGGGCCACGGTGCCGAGCGGCAAGAAGGCGGGGGTCCACATGGGCCGCGTCGCGGTTCGGGCGACCGGGCGCTTCAATATTCAGACCCCGCAGGGCGTCGTCCAGGGCATCGGCTATCGCCACTGCTGCGTGATCCAACGCGGCGACGGGTATGGCTATGCGCAATTGGACGCGACGGCGCTGCTGCCGCCCGCTATCCCTCCCCGACCTGAAGGACGGGGTTTCTCGCGGAGGAGCGGATGACGCGTTGAGTCATGGCCTGGCCGTTGCGAATTCGCAACGTACTTTCTTTGTTATATGTTAAAATATTAGCTAATACCGAAATACATAGTCTACATTGACTGTGCAGACTATGGGTTAAAAAAGTCTGGCACTGTGCGTCCGCGGCGGCGCGAGTCCATGGCGATTGGAGCAGTACCCGACGCAACGGCAGTATCTGGAGGCGTGATCATGAGCTTCGACGCATTCACCATTACCGGCATCCTGGCGGCCATCCTGAGCGGTGGTTTCCTGATCGGACTGGTTTCCCGCAACGATACGAGGGGGCGCCACTTCGAGCGCAACGGCGAGCCCGAGACGGCCACCGCCGAATCCCGCTCCTGATTCTCCCAGGGCTCGACCCACGGGACCATCCCGAGGTCGCGCCGCGGCGATTTCCAGGCAGCAAGCCTTTTAGGCCGCAACGACAGATTCTGTCGTAGCGGTCTTTTTTATGCGGCGGCGCTCACTGCGGCCGCTTGCCGGGAACCGGCATTTTCCGCCGTCGGCGGTCTGGGCACAGGGTCAGGCGCCGCGCCGGCCCGCCGGCGCGCGCCTCGCACGGGACGCGCGACCGCGACGGCGGGCATGAACCTCAGTAGGTCAGCATGGCGGGGAGGGACTTGGCCTGACTCACCCAGTTCTGGACCATGGGCTGGGTCGGCGGCTTGGTGGTCAGACGGTCGCGATCGTTGGTCTCGGCGATCTTGGCAAACAGGTGGTCCGCACGCCGCGTGGCGAGTTCCTTGACGGTGTCCACGCCGGCAATTTCCAGCAGGTCCGAGTAGACGCCGGAAATACCGCGGATTCGGGCCAGGTCGGCCCGGTTGGCGAGATGCAGGATGTCGGCACTCTCGCATCCGCAGAAGCTCGCCAATTCCTTGCGCTGGGCGGGCGTGGCCGCGGCCTTGACCAACTGCTCGTTGTCCTTGATACCCCGCTCGGCCAATTTATCGACGATGTCGTCGGCCGCTCCCTCAAGGTCTCGTACAGGGGTCGTCATAGAATGTGCTCCGGATGGTCAGGACGGGACGGCAGTAGCGAGGCCGTCCCAGGCTTCGTAACGTTGCGCGGCATGATAGGCCAAGTCCAGGGGGGACGCGAGGATGCAACGTGAACGCGCGGCATCAAACTCACCCGACGCGCCGGAATCAGGGCATGATTGACAGCAGCACCGGCGGTTCCTAGCATCCGCCGCCCCCTTATCACCCGAGGCTCCATCACCGCCATGCCGACACTACGCCCCTTCCACTGGTTGCTCGCCCTCGTTGTTCTGGCCTTCTACGGCTTCGCGGTCTTCGCCGTCACCCGCGATTACTATATCCGCCACCCCATCCGACCGACGGTTGCGCAGAATCCGCCCGGCACCGCGCGCGTGCCGGCCGGGCACCCGACGGCCGCAACGCCGATCCGCGACGCCGTGGACGCGATCCCGCCGAGCATCACCGAAACCAATCCGGACCTCCTGCGGCAGCGCGCCACGACCCTGTTCGAAGAACGCCGCTTCGCTCAGGCAATCCCGGTCTACCGGCGCATCCTCGAACTGGCGGCCAACGACGTCGAGACCCAGAACGACCTGGGGCTCGCCCTATATTACACCGGTGACGGAGCGGGAGCGCTGGAGGTCCTGCGCACGGGCGCCCAGACCGACCCGACCGCACAGCGGATTTGGCTGACCCTGGGCTATGTCGCGCTGCAAACCGGCAACCCCGCGCAGGCACGCGAGGCGCTGGGCCGCGCGCGCGACCTGGGAGCCGACACACCGATCGGCGCGGAGGCCGTCCGGCTGCTCGGCATGGCCGAGGAAGCCCAGAAGAAAGGGGCTGAGGTCCTAAAATAGGGCGTTATCGGCCTTGAATGCGCTGTGGGAGCGGCCTCCGGCCGCGACAGGACCTCGCACACTGCCGTAGCGTCGCAGTTATAGCGTTCGCACCTGATATCCAGACAGACCTTCGTGTAGGGGCGGGTTTGAAACCCGCCCCTACGTCCGGTTATCACGTCCGAAGGCTATAACCGCAGCCTCGCATCGCGGCCGGAGGCCGCTCCCACGGGGGACTATGGTCAGACCGGTTCGTCACCCCGCACGGAACCGCGCTCCAGGTCGTCGAGCCGCTGCCGCAGGGTGTCCAACTCCTGCTGCTGACGCTTGAACTGCTTGAGCAACTCCGGCAATTGGCGCAATGACGCCAGTTCGCGCAGCGTTTCCTTCATCGGTCGGGCCGGGGTGCCGAACACCGCGGCGCCCGCGGGCACGTCTTTGGTCACCCCGGATTGACCGCCGATGCGCGCGCCCGCGCCCACCTTCACATGGTCCGAGACCGCCACCTGGCCGGCGATCACGGCCCCGGTGCCGATCGTGCTGCTGCCCGCAACCCCGGCCTGGCTGACCAGGATCACATGGGCGCCGATGTCCGTGTTATGCGCGATCTGTACCAGATTATCGATCTTGGTACCGCGACGGATCCGGGTCTCCCCCAGGGTGGCGCGGTCCACGCAGCAATTGCAGCCGATGTCCACATCGTCCTCGATGACCACGCGCCCAAGTTGAGGAACCTTGCGGTGGCCCTCCCCGTCCCACTGGAAACCAAAGCCATCCCCGCCGATCACGCTGCCGGAGTGCACCGTGCAGCGCTCCCCCAGCCGGCTGTCCCGATGCACGGTCGCGTTGGCTTCGATGACGGAATCCGCCCCGACGATCACGCCCGGCCCCAGATAGACCCCCGGACCAATGGTGCAGCGCTCGCCCAACCGCACTCCGGCGGCAATCACCGCGCAGGCACCAACCGCCGCCCCGGCCCCCAGCACCGCGCTACGGTCGATGACCGCGCTGGGATGGATGCCCTGCACCTCGGAGACCGGCAGGAAGGACTCGGCCAGCAGGAAGAAACTCGCGCGCGGCTCCGCAACCCGGATCAAAGCCGGTCCAGTGACGGCCGGAAAGTTGTCATGGACCAGCACCGCGGCGGCACGACTGCCCTGCACCGCCGCTGCCTGCTCCAGCCCTTCGGCGAAACAAAGGTCGGTCTGCCCGGCCATTTCCAGGGTATTCACCCCACGGATCTGCTTGGGCTCGAAGGCGGGAAACAACACGGGCACCGGGATATTGAGCCGAGCGTAGAGTTGGGGCAAGTCAAGAACCATAGACATTCCTGGAAGCGGTGAGTGGGGGCGATCGGTGGGAGCGGATGACGACCGGCCAACCGGCCGCCGGTCCGGGAAAGATGACCGCGACTGTAGGTCAATGCAAGGTCGAGCCGCGCAGCAATCCCAAATTTAGGCGGCGGCGCGCGACTCGCCGGGTGCGTAGTCAGGCCATCCTGGCCTGACACCGTCAGGGCTGGAAGCCCTGACTACGCACGCCCCTGGCCGGGATGACGATCAAGGCCCATCTCGCCTAGGCCGGGATGCGTCAGTTTTCTTCCAGCAGTTACCTCAGAAATTACGTATCCCGCGCTGGGCGTGGTTTAGTCTCCCCGCTGCGCCATCCCCACCGTGTAATGGGCACCCTGCTTGAGTTTGTCGTAATTGCCGAATACCTCCTTGAGATTGCGCTTCATGAACTCGCGCAAGCCGTTGATGGTGACGACATAGAGCCGTCCGCCGGGCTTCAGGCGGGCATGCGCATCGTGGAGCAGAATGGCCAGGAGTTCCTTCCCCACCTTGGCGGGGATGTTGCTCGCGATCCGGTCGAATCGCAGGTCGGCAGGCACCTGATCAAAGCCGTTGCTGAGCAGGGCGCGGGCGTTACTGAGGTGATTGCGACGGGCGTTGCGCTCGGCGAAGTCCACGGCAATGAAGTCCTTGTCGACCATCAGCGTGTGTCCCTGGGGCGCCAGGACGGCGAGGGCGACACCGATGGCGCCGTAGCCGCACCCCAGATCCAGACAATCGGCGGCCGGGCCAACCTCGATGTGCTCAAGCAGCAGGTGGGTCCCCTCGTCGATCGCCCGCGGGGAAAAGAGCCCCCAGGTGCTCGCGAAGCGCAGCGTACGGCCGGCGACCTCGGCTTCGAAGTCGATGGGATCGCGCAGGCGGTCCACTTGTTCCTTGGTGAGCATGGGGTTGCACTCGAGCTGCGGGTGTTCGGCACCAAAGCCGGGTTGACGGGCGGGTATTCTAGCCGGGGGTTGCGGTACACTCATGTGAATTCCGGCCGCCGCCCGCGCGGTCCGCACGCACCGCCCCACCCTGCCGCCACCTCCAAATGATGCTCCGATGACAGACCCGGCCGGCAAACTCCACATCACGCTCGACCCGGCGGCGGTGACCATCACCTCGACCCGACCGGTCCGGGCGGCGAAGGTCTTCGTCGGCCGGGACGTCGCCGACACCGTCCGGCTGCTGCCGGTCCTGTTCAACATCTGCGGCACCGCCCAGTCGGCCGCCGCCGCCGCGGCGATCGAGCAGGCGCTCGGGCTGGCCCCCGATCACCGGGTTGCCGAGCTGCGCCGACACCTGGTGGACACGGAGACACTGCGCGAACACCTCTGGCGCATCCTGCTGGACTGGCCCAAATTTCTGGACAGCGACCCGGACGCCACCGCCATGACGCAGGCGATGCGACTGACGATCGCGCGGCGGACCGCACTCGCTGCCGGATCCGATGCGTTGGCGCCGGGCGCGCGCGCCGCCGACCCTGATCAACCGGCCGCTGAGCAGGCCCGTGCGGACCTCGCCGCCCTGTGCACCGAACGTCTCTTCGGCGTCACACCCGCTGTTTGGCGCACGCGGGTCGACCGGCTGGACACGCTGGCGGCCTGGGCCGCGGACACCGACACGGTGGCGGCCCGGCTGGTCCGGCAGGTCATCACCGCGGGCCAGGCCGGATACGGGCGGTGCGCGGTCAGTGCCCTGCCCGACCTGAACGCGGTGGACCTGAATCGGCACCTGGGAGACGACGCGGCGACCACCGATGATTTCGTCGCCCGACCCGTCTGGGCGGCGCAGCCGCGGGAAACCAGCCCCTTAACCCGCCAACAGGATCAACCGCTGGTGCGCAACCTGGCCACCGACTTCGACAATGGTCTGCTGCCGCGGCTCGCCGCGCAACTCACCGAGGTCGCGCGCCTCCTGAGCGACAGCCAAGGGCCGGCGGCGCAACCCACAACCGCCGCCTTGCCTTCCGGTCTGGGGCTCTCTCAGGTCCAGGCGGCGCGCGGCTTGCTCGTCCATCGCGTGCACATCCGCGACGGACGCATCGCCGCCTACGCCATCCTGGCACCAACCGAATGGAATTTTCATCCCCGCGGGGTCGTGGCGGCGGGACTCCAGCAGTTCCTGCGGCAGCACGGCACCGATCACATCGCACCCCTGGTGCGGCTCTTCATCGCCGCCGTGGACCCCTGCGTCGACTACACCCTGGACCTCCCCGGCAGCGATCGTGCGCTCCAGCACGCGGACGCTGCCCGCAACCCCACATCCTGAAATCGATCGAGGTGTCGCCGTTATGTGTCTCGCCATCCCAGCCCGCATCACCGCTATCGATCCGACCGGCGAGACGGCCACGGTTGCCTTGGGCGCGGTGAGTAAGGACTGCTCACTCGCGCTGATCGAAAACGCCGCGGTCGGTGACTATGTGCTGATCCATGTCGGCTATGCACTCAACCGCATCAGCGAGGAGGAGGCCAGGCAAACGCTGGACCTGATGCGTGAGATGGGGGTATTCGACGACCTGTCCGACGCGCCGCCGGCCGCCGATCTCTCCGGTCTGACGGTATGAAATACGTCGACGAGTTCCGCGACGAACACCTGGCACGGGGCCTGGCCGAGGCCATCGGCGCCGCGGCCGGCCCCCACCGGGACTACCGTCTCATGGAGTTCTGCGGCGGCCACACCCATGCCATTTTCCGTTATGGCGTGCAGGATTTGATGCCGCCCAATGTGCGCTTCATCCACGGCCCCGGCTGCCCGGTTTGTGTGCTGCCGATGGCGCGCATCGACCACGCCATCGCGCTGGCGACCCAGCACCGGGTGACCCTGTGCACCTATGCCGACCTGATGCGCGTGCCGGCCAGTGAGCGGCAAAGCCTGCTCAAGGCCAAGGCGGCCGGAGCCGACATCCGCATGGTCTATTCCACCCAGGACGCCCTGCGCATCGCCCGCGCCGATCCGGCGCGCCAGGTGGTCTTCTTCGCCATCGGGTTCGAGACCACCACCCCGCCCACCGCGGTCGCGGCCAAGACCGCCCGCGCCGAGGGGCTCGCCAATTTTTCGATCTTCTGCAACCACGTCCTGACCCCGCCCGCCCTGCGCACCATCCTGGCGACCGCGGGTCCGGACGGCGTCCAACTCGACGGCATCCTGGGTCCCTCCCATGTCAGTACCATCATCGGCAGCCGACCCTACGCATTCGTCCCCAAGGAGTTCAGGAAACCCGTGGTGATCGCCGGCTTCGAGCCTCTGGACGTGATGCAATCCGCCCTGCTGCTGATCCGCCAGATCAATGATGGTCGTTGCGCGGTCGAGAACCAATATACCCGCACCGTGACCGCGGACGGCAACCGCAAGGCCCAGGCGCTGATGGCCGAGGTCTTCACCATTCGCGACACCTTCGAGTGGCGCGGCCTGGGTTTCCTGCCAAACAGTGCGCTGCAGCTGGCCGACGCCTACGCGGACCTGGACGCGGAACAGCGCTTTCCGGTCGACGTGGGCCCGGTGCGGGAGGTCAAGGGCTGCGAGTGCCCGGCCATCCTGCGCGGGGTCAAGGAGCCCACCGACTGCAAGCTCTTCGGCACCGTCTGCACCCCGGACAACCCCATGGGCTCCTGCATGGTGTCCTCCGAGGGCGCCTGCGCCGCTTACTGGAGCTACGGGCGCTTCCGTAGGCCGAGCCTGCGCTGATATCCGGACAGATCGTTGTCGTTACTGAACGCAAGCAAACGCAAATAACAAACAGATGAACACTGACCGCCGCTTTCCCGTTCGCCTGGACCTCAAGCACGGCACGGTCGACATGAGCCACGGTGCCGGGGGCCGGGCCATGGCCCAACTCATCGCCGAGGTCTTCCAGGTCCACCTCGACAATGAGTTGCTGCGTCAAGGCAACGATCAGGCAGTGTTCAGTCCGCCGCCCGGGCGCCTGGTGATCAGCACCGACGGTCATGTGGTGGCACCGCTCTTCTTTCCCGGCGGCGACATCGGCTGCCTGTCCGTCCACGGCACCATCAACGATGTGGCCATGGCCGGGGCCCGGCCGCTCTATCTGGCCGCCGGATTCATCCTGGAGGAAGGGTATCCGCTCAAGGATCTGGTGCGGATCGTACAGAGCATGGCGGCGGCAGCCACCGCGGCCGGGGTCCCGGTCGTCACCGGCGATACTAAGGTGGTGGAACGCGGCAACGGCGATGGCGTCTTCATCACCACCACCGGGGTCGGCGTCGTTCCGGAGGGCGTGGTCATCTCCGGCGATCAGGCGCGGCCCGGTGACGCCATCCTGGTCAGCGGCAATCTCGGCGACCACGGGGTCGCCATTCTGTCCAAACGCGAGAACCTGGGATTCGAGGTGGAGATCCGCTCCGATACCGCGGCGCTGCACACCCTGGTTGCCGCGATGGTGGCAGCGGTCCCGGACCTTCATTGCCTGCGCGATCCCACCCGCGGCGGGCTCGCCACCACCCTGAACGAACTGGCTCACCAGTCCGGGGTCGGCATGCGCATCCGCGAAAGCGCAATCCCGATTCGCCCGGAAGTGTCCGCCGCGTGCGAGTTACTCGGACTCGACCCGCTCTACGTGGCCAATGAAGGCAAGCTGATCGCGATCTGCCCGGCCGAGCGGGCGGCAGACCTGCTGGCCGTGATGCGCGCTCATCCGCTCGGCGCCGCGGCGAGCCGGATCGGCGAGGTGGTCGCGGACCCGCACCGTTTCGTGCAAATGGAGACGCGCTTCGGCGGCAGCCGTATCGTGGATTGGCTGGCTGGAGAGCAGTTGCCGCGAATCTGCTGATCGATCATCGCCCCCACAGCGTCTTATCCACGAACTGCTTAACCTGTAGATGGGCCGGGGTATCCAGGTTGGTGAACTGGAAGCTGGTCTGAAACCGGCCGGCGCACCGTTCAACGCGGATGACCCGCGCGTAGATCCGACCGACCGGCTCACCATGGAGCGGGAGAGCAAGGTCGGCAGCGACCTCGTCACCGCACCCCAGACAGCAACCCAACTCGATCAGGAAGCCGTTGTAACCCAGGTCCAGTGCGCGCCCAGCCAGTGGTTCCGGCAGGATATGCTTGTTCACCATGCGATTCAGGACCAGCGGAAAATCGACCCGGATCCGCGGGGACCGCCGCACTTCCACCCGCGGGACCACCAACCGCTGCGGATGCTTGACCGAATGCAACTCATACAGGATCACCGGATCGGACTTGCCCTTGACCTGCACCGCGTTGATCGCGCCGACCTCAATGTGTTCGCGGGCGCCCGCGTGACTGGATTCGCTGAGCAGGACCTGACCACGCAGACTGAACGCTTCCATACGCGCGACCGTGTTCACGGTATCCCCGATGACGGTGTACTCGCTATGCTGACGGGAACCGAAGCTGCCCGCCATCACCTCCCCGGTGTTCACGGCAATGCCGACGAAGAGACTGGGCTCGCCGCGCGTCGCGGACTCCAGGTTGATCCTCGCCATCGCCTGCTGCATCTCCACGGCACAGGCCAGGGCGCGCAACAGGTCATCCGGCTGACGTTCGGGCGCGCCGAACAGGGCCATGACCGAGTCCCCCATGAACTTATCGATCACGCCCCGGTGGCGTTTGATGACCCGCCCCATCTCCGAGAAATAACGATTCAGCAGATCGATGACGGTGCGCGTGGGCAGACGCTCCGTCATCGCCGTGAACCCTCGGATGTCGGCGAGGAGGATCGTGGCCTTGACCCCGGTGATCGGCTGGGATTCCAGCAGAAAGTGATCCAGCATCCCATTGAGGCGCTGGCGAAACAACACGCTTGAGGCCTCCGGTACCGGACGACCGCAGGCGTCGGCGGCAATGCGCTCAACCTCGGCGAGGAACTGATCGCGATTTTGATGTTGCACTGGTGTTGCACCTGAAGGCGCTGTCAGCTATCAGCCATTCGCTAATAATGGCACACTATGCGGACCGTGCCCGCGACGGGGTTGGCGATTCGCTGCCATAATGGACAGCCGATGCCCGGGACGCCGCGGCGCATCACCTCACTTCAAACAGCATCCGAGGCCAACCATGTCGAGCCAACCAGCGGCTTGCGTCCCCAATCGTGTTATCCGACACCCTGTTCGTTTGCCCTGGCTGGCCGTTTCACTGCTGGGGGGACTGTGCATCTGCCTGAGCCCACTGAGTGCGGGCGAAAGCCGTATCGAACTGCGTGACGGCAGCGTGATCGGCGGGGAAATCATCGCGGTCGGGGATGGCGTGTACCGGGTCCGCAGCGCCAGCCTGGGCGAGATTCAGGTGCGCGAAGCCGACGTGCTGGCGATCCGTCCGGGTGGGTCGGGAACCACCGCGACGACAGCCGCGGAAACCGGCAACCTGGGTAGCAGCGGGTTAGCGGCCATCCAGCAGCAACTGCTGGGCAACCCCCAGACCATGGATGCGATTTCCCGCCTGCAGGGTGACGCTGATGTGACAGCCGCCCTCACTGACCCGGAATTCATGCGACTGATCACGGCCGGCGACGCGGAAAAACTACGCACCGACCCGCGCTTCCAGCGACTGATGGAGAATCCGGCGATCCAGGCCATCGTCGAGCAGGTCTTGGGGCGATAGGTACCGACTCAACGACAACGACCGCGGGTGACTCACGAATGCCGCGGACGCAGGCGTTATAGCGTTCGCACCTGATATCCAGACAGACCTTCGTGTAGGGGCGGGTTTGAAACCCGCCCCTACGTCCGGTTATCACGTCCGAAGGCTATAACCCAGCGGAGCCGGCCCGAGCGTGCTTGACACGCAGCCGGCCACAACCTGTTACAGCGGGATCTTGCTCGCGCGGCAAGGCACCGCGCTGCAGGCTTACTTGATCTTGCCTTCCTTATACATGACATGCTGCCGCACGACGGGATCGAATGTCTTGATCTCCATCGTGCCGGGCTGATTGCGCTTGTTCTTGGTGGTCGTATAGAAATGACCGGTACCGGCGCTGGAATTCAGGCGGATTTTTTCACGCGCTGCCTTAGCCATGGACTTTACCCCTTAAACCTGTTCACCGCGGGCGCGCATGTCGCCCAAAACGGCATCGATGCCGCGCTTGTCGATGACCCGCATCCCGCTGCTGGTCAAACGCAGCCGGACCCAACGCTGCTCGCTCTCGACCCAGTATCTGTGGTAATGCAGATTGGGCAGGAAGCGGCGCTTGGTCTTGTTGTTGGCGTGCGAGACTTTGTGGCCGCTCATGGGCCGCTTACCGGTGACCTGACATACCCGAGACATGACGAAAACCCTTGCTCTGTTCTAAAACTCGACAACGCAAAGTGCGTGAAAAAGAAGCGGGAGGGTAACACGCGGGGAGGGTCGGCGCAAGCTGGCGAATTCGTTGGCAGTAGATCCAACTATGGGCGGCAACAACCAGCATAGAGTTGTCGGCGGGGCTGATGGTGGATGCGCTGCGCTTATCCACCCTACGAAACCGGCACTGCTGTAGGGTGTGGATAAGGCGCGCCGCACGGTGTTGGAGAGCCGGCACGTCGGTCGTGCGCGCCGCATCCACCAAGGGTCGCGCGAGACTCTCAAATGTCGAGGATCGCCCGTAGCCTCAGGGTTCCGGCGCGGACAACTCACGCGCGACGCGCGCCAGAATCTCCGCGCGCTCATGCGTCAGAAAGGCCGGATCCGTGCGGCTCTGCCGGAGCAGCCCGAGCACTTGCGTGTCGTCCAGTTGACGGCCGAGCGCTTCGATCGTGATACCGGAAGGCGCGACCGCGCCGGTCTCCGCGCCCATCGCAAGGAGGGTCCGAACCAGTTCGAGGCGGACGGCACCGGGCGTGAGCCCGGCGAGCACCAGGACCGGGGTTCCCTCATGGTCACGGGCGTCGGGCGTCGCACCGGCGGCCAACAGCAGGCGCACCAGATCGGGCCGCACGCCGACGACGGCCGCGACCAGGGGCGGCGGATCGCCTTGGTCAGGGTCGGCCCCTGCCGCCAGCAGGCGCCTGACCGCGGCCGCGTCGCCGCTCCAGACCGCCTGCGCGAGCGCACTGAGGTCCGCCCGGATCGACCCAGCCCCGAGCGGTTGCGGTCGGGCCGGGACTGCGGGCCGGGCGGCGGCCGACGGGTCGGGCGCCGTGAGTGCCGCACCGGTTGCCGGGCCGTCCGCGGGCGTCTCGGGGGCACCCGCGAGGCGCGGCGGTTCCGGCAGTTGCGTCAGGGTGCGGTCGGGGTCCAGGCGGCCGCGACCGAACCAGAGTCCACCCGCGGCGAGTACCGACAGGATCACCGGCACCGCGACCAGCATTGCGCGCCGCCAGGTAGCGCGGCTTGATGGCGCGGGCGCGGCGCGGGCCGGACCCGGCCCCTCCTCCAGGTCGCGGAGCGCCCCGGCCAGCGCATCCATGGTCACGAAGCGGCCGGCCGGGTCCCGGCTCAGGGTGCGGTCGAGCAGTTGTTCCAGTCCCGGCGGCGGCGTCGGCAGCCACTGCCCAAGCGGCCTGGGCCGCTCGGTCAAGATGCGGTGCATGACCTCGGCCGCGGACTGGCCCGCGAATGGCTTGTGCCCGGTCAGCATCTCATAGAGCAGGACTCCCAGCGCCCAGCAGTCCGTACGGGCGTCGACTGCGCCGGTGCTGAACTGCTCAGGGGCCATATTGACGATGGTGCCGACCAGGACTCCGGTACTGGTCAGCTCAGTCCCCGACATCTTGGCGATGCCGAAATCGAGGATACGCACATGACCATCGGGCGCGACCATCACATTGGCCGCCTTGATGTCCCGGTGGATGATCCCCTTGGCATGGGCGGCCCCCAGTCCGGCGGCGACCTGACGGGCCACTGCCAGGGCGGCGGCCAACGGCAGCGGTCCGCGCTTGAGGCGCTGTTCGACGCTCTCGCCCTCGCAGTAGGCCATGGCGATGTAGGCGCTGCCGTCCGCGGCGGTGCCGATATCATAGACGGGGCAGCAATTGGGGTGATCGAGCGCCGATGCGGCACGCGCCTCCAGCAGAAACCGCCGCCCGAACTCGGGGTCCGTGCGATACGCGGGGGTGAGCACCTTCAGCGCAAGGTCCCGGTTCAACCGGGTGTCCTGGGCTCGGTAGACGACACCCATGCCCCCGGCGCCGATCCGCTCGAGCAGCCGGTAATGACCGAAGGTCACGGCTGAGCCGGCGGCGCTCGCCACCGGGGGTCCGGCAATACGGGTCGCCTCCTCTGCCTGGTCTGCCTGGTCTGCCTGGTCTGCCTGGTCTGCCACGTTGAGAAACCTCGGGGCTGGCCTTAGGTGATTTCCGGGAAAGGATCTACCGCCGTATAGGGGCGAATTCATTCGCCCCTACAACCCAACAGGCTTTCTGCGCATGCGCAGTCGGGATGCCTATTCACGGAAATCGCCTTAGGGGCGACTAAAGTCGCCCCTACACGTTGGTACATTGTTTCCCGGAAATCACCTTAGTACAGGACCATGACGACACTCTGGTTGATGGCGGCCTCACCCAGCCGCTGGAACTCGGCGCCGATGCCGTAGAGATCGGCGATCTCCTGGGTGATCTGCGGTTCTTCGTAGCCGATGGACTGCAATTGGATGCGGTCCGCCGGGACCCCGCGTGCGCCCAATGCAGCAGCCACCGCCTGGGTGCGGCGCTGGGACAGTTGGCGATTGTAGGCCGGCCCGGCTGGCCCGACGCGGCTCGCACGGCCGACCAACAGCACCCGCTGTCCCGCGGCCTCGCTCAACCGCCGGGCGAAATCGTCGAGCACGGCCGAACCTGAGCCGGGATCGATCCGGTCGCTGTCGCGACCGAAAAAAACCAGCGCATGCGGCAGTGCGGCGACCGCCTGGACATGACAGGCGAGCAGGTCGCGCACCGCAATCAGGCAAAAATCCTTGCAGTTGGCGACGTGACTGATCCAGGCGGAGAAGGATCCACCCTGAGCGAACTGCCCTTGCAGGTCGCGAAGATGAGCCTCGCGGTCGGCGAAGGCCGCGTCGTCCGACACCTGATGCGCCTGGCCCCAATGGGCCACCGCATCCGCCAGAGACTCGGCGCGGCAGCGCTCGTCGATCAGCGGATTCCGCGGCGAAGTCGCGACATAGCCGCCGTGCACCGCGGGGGCCCCGTCGGCACCGGCGAGCTGTACGGGCTGTTCGTCGCGAATGGCGGTCGAGCCCTTGATCTGGTCCGACCACCGATCCTTGATGCGGGCAAGCAGCCGGGCGCGTGCCGCGTCGAACTCCGCCCGATCAGCCGCGGGCGCCGCGGGCGCCGCGGCGGGATCCGCAGGGCTGTCCGCGGCGGCGCACTGAAGACTGAGCGTCGCAACGGCGAGCAAGACAAGGGCAACGGTGTAACGGCTCATGGGTGACCCTGGTTGTGGGCTCGGCGCCTGAATCCTAAGCGATGCGGGCCGCATTGTGAAATGCGCTGGCGGGAACGACAATCAAGGCCCGACCCGCGATGGCGTCAAGAACGCCATGGCAACGCGCTAGTAACGTAAACGCCGCCGCAGGATTGGCGACGGGTGCGAAAGAGCCGGCGCCGCAACGCGATCATGGTGTCGGGCGAGGGGTCGCAACCCCGGTCCAGCATGGCATCCTCGGTCGCGTCCGTATCCTGGGTGAGATCGAAGATGACGATTTCCATACGCTTGGTCATCGCGGAGACCATGAAGGCCAGAAAATCGACCGGTGTGGTCAGATCCCGTCCGGAGCGCAGCGACCGACGCAGCTCAGCGACCGCGTTCACTTCGCCCAAGCGCACCGTGAACACCTGAGACTTGCCGATCAGCAGCTTCAGATCGGTGAGTTGATCGATCAGGTCCGCCTCAGCGGTCGCCCTGGCCTTGAGACCCAGAAACAAACCGTCGGCCAGATGTTCGCGTCGACTGAATCGCACCGGTTCGAGCAGCAGTGTCCGGGTTTGTTCATCGAGATCCGGGCAATCAGTCAGCCAGGCGTGCTCCGCCGCGTCGGCAATATCGATATCGATCCACTGCATCTCCTGGCCATCCGGGGCGTCCGGATCACCAAACTTGGTCACGATCGGCATAGTACTGCTACCTGAAAGCTCCGGGTGGACGGCGGCTTGCCCAGTCTAGGCGATTGCCGGAAAATCCTGTACCAGATCGCGAAAGATAATCCAGATAGACCCTTGGTGTAGGGGCGGGTTTGAAACCCGCCCCTTGTATGATCTGTTCCCAGGGATTGACAGGGATGGTCGAGACACGGATGTTGCGAAGTGTGCCCGGGAAGCCGTCCGCCCCTGAAGCCTCGAGCTTGCACGTAGATTGGCTCC
>NZ_CAIZIZ010000055.1 GCF_903933125.1 uncultured Lamprocystis sp.
CAGCAATTCCAAATTTGGGCGGCACCGCGCGACCTCTGGTGGATGCGGCGCGCGCGACCGCCGTGCCGAGTCCCCGAGACCGAGCGGCGCGCCTTATCCACCCTACAACGGAGCCGGTTTCGTAGGGTGGATAAGCGCAGCGCATCCACCATCGGCCTCGCTGCCGACCCGGCGCGGGGGCTGCCGCACCGACGAACATCGCGGGAATCACGGATGGCCCTGAGCTCAGGCCGCGTCGGACTTCGCGGCAGGCTTCGGCGGTGTCGGCTTGCTGCCGCTGTCCGCCGGCTTGGCGGTGTCCGCCGGCTTGGCGGTGTCCGCCGGCTTGGCGGTGTCCGACTTCGTGGTGTCCGACTTCGTGGTGTCCGACTTGGACGCCGCACCCCCGCCGTCGGATTTTTCACTGTCGCCGTGGAGGTTCTTTTTCTTCTCGCCCTGTTTGAAATCGGTTTCATACCAACCGATGCCCTTGAGTCGAAAGCCGGCGGCGGAAATCTGCTTCTTCAGGGTGGGCTGGCCGCAGGCCGGACAGTCGGTCAGGGGCGCGTCGGCAAGCTTCTGCATCTTTTCCAGGTCGTGGCCGCAGGCCGTGCAGCGATATTCGTAGATCGGCATCGAGAACTCCTTAAAATCACCGTAATGAATGAGTGCGCTTTATAGGGATTTGAGCGCGGAAATCAAACCCGGTCGTCCGCGGCCGAGGACCTTTGCACCGGCCGCGCCCTGGCGCGTCAAGGCGCCGCCGCGTGCGTCACGACAGCGAGAAATCCATGCCCGACACCGGTCACGCCACTCCCCGCTCGGTGCTCATCACCGGCTGCTCCAGCGGCATCGGTCACACCTGCGCCCACGGACTGGCCCGCCGCGGCTGGCGCGTGATCGCCTCGGCCCGTCAGGCCGCCGACGTGGCGCGGCTGCGCGACGAGGGGCTGACGGCGCTCCAACTCGACCTGGACGATCCGCAATCCATCGAGCGGGCGGTGGAGCAGACCCTGGCCCACACCGGCGGGACGCTGGACGCGCTGTTCAACAATGGCGCCTACGGCCTGCCGGGCGCCGTCGAGGATCTGACCAGGGCGGCCCTGCGCGCCCAGTTGGAGACCAACCTGCTCGGCTGGCATGACCTGACCTGCCGGGTCATCCCCATCATGCGCCGTCAGGGACACGGACGCATCGTCCAAAACAGCAGCATCCTCGGACTCATGCCCCTGCCCTACCGCGGCGCCTACGTGGCCAGCAAGTTCGCGTTGGAGGGGTTGACCGACACCCTGCGGCTGGAACTGGCCGGGAGCGGCATTCAGGTCTCACTGATCGAACCCGGCCCCATCCTCTCACGCTTTCGCGAGAACGCCCACCGGGCATTCAAGGCCCGGATCGACACGGAGCACAGTGTCCACCGGGAGGCCTACCGCCGCGCCGAGACACGGCTGCTCAAGGAGGGTCCGGCCCAGCCCTTCACCCTGCCGCCCGAGGCGGTCTTGAAGAAGCTGATTCACGCGTTGGAGAGCCGCCGCCCGCGGCCCCGTTACTACGTGACCTTCCCCACCCACCTGTTCGGGTTCCTGCGACGGGTGTTGTCCAGCCGGGCGATGGATTGGGTAATCCTGCGGGTCTCGGGGGGCGGGACGCGGTGATTGCCATCAAAAGCATGCCTCCCGCAGCACGTTCATATAGACCAGCCCCTTGTCACGGGCGAACGCCACGTTTTTCTCCGGAATCGAGTCAGGATCGAGGTCACTGGCCAACGCCTGGTCGATACTCTCTTCGCGGATCAGATGAAACATCGGATACAAGGACCGATTGGTATAGTTCGCCGGATCGTCCGCGGGCGCATCTCCAAAGCGGTAATCCGGGTGAAAGCCGGCGACCTGATAGAGCCCATCATAATCTTCCGCGCTCAACAGATCCTCCGCCATGGCGACCAGATCCAAATAATCGTCGAAATCCGGGCACGCATCGGGCAAGATCAGCAGCGTTGTCTCGATCTCGGGATGCTCATCCAACCGTTGGCATTCCAGCAGCAAGTCTTGCAGGCAGGATTCCACATCAGAGGAACCGGTGACCTCATAATGGATACTGTCACCCTTAAAGGGTTTATTGGCGAAAGGACAAAAATGACAGCCGATCACAACGTCGGCGAGCCACTTTTTGGTCTGGGTCATGATGATATGGGATTCGATCACGAAGATGGGGACACCCCGTTTTGTGTGTTGCTAAACCGCGCCCGGCGCGGGATGCGATGTTCTTGGATGCGATCGGCCCCGGCAGACGCGACGATTGCTGGAGTTTGGAGGATGGGTTTCGCTGCGCTCTACCCATCCTACAGGAATCGACCCCCGTTGAAGGGTCGGCGGTGAATCCACCGGGCATCTCCTGCCCACTGCCACGTCCGAGGGTCCCATGGGCCATCTGTTGAGCACCAAGTCCTCCCTGGTTCCACTGATCGACCGGCTGAACCGCTACCCCATCGGGCTCGTCGACAGCACCAAGCTGCGCGAAATCCTGACCCTGCTGTTCACCGAGCAGGAGGCTTTCGTCGCCTCCCGCTTCCCGCTGCATGAGGCTACTGCCGCCACAAGAAAGAACACCAGAACCAGCCCTGCCGCAAGGGCGCCCCGGTGGAGGACATCTGCAAGCAAGGCGCGATCCACCTGATCCCGCGCCCCGACCCCAGAACCCCGCCCAAGAACCGCGGCCTGATGTTCGCCCGCATCCTGTGGGAGAAAGGACGGCTCTGGCCCTTTGTGGCCGATCGGTTGCACCAGCAGTGGCTGCGGCTGCGCGGTCGCAGCTGATCATCTTGAGTCCGCCGCACGCGGATTGCTCCATCGCGGCACCGACCCGCTTGACCTGAGTCAAGGCTCACCGGTCCAGGCCCCCGGATACTGCCGGCCCAGCGTCACCCGTTATCCACGACTTGCTCCGCGGATCGACGGCGCACCTGTTCCTGAACCGAAGCGATAGAAGAGATTCCATGCACTGCAACCAATGCGAACAGACCTTTCGGCAGACCGCCTGCGTCAACTCACCCGGCACCTGCGGCAAGGACGCGGATGTCCAGTCACTCCAAGAGACCCTGCTCTACGGACTCAAGGGCATGGCCGCCTACGCCCACCACGCGCGGCGCCTGGGCAAGAGCGACGAGGCGGTTTCGGCCTTCATCGAGGAAGCGCTGTTCGCGACCATGACTAATGTGAATTTCGACCTCGAATCCCTGCTGGAATTCTGCCTGAAGTGCGGTGAGATGAACCTGCGGGTGATGGAACTGCTCGACGCGGGCCATCTCGAGAACTTCGGCAAGCCGGCGCCGATCAAGGTCAAGGAGGGCACCCAGGCCGGCCCCGGCATCCTGGTCACCGGGCATGACCTGATGGACCTGTGGGACCTGCTGAAGCAGGTCGAGGGCACCGCGGTCAAGGTCTACACCCATGGTGAGATGCTGCCGGCCCATATGTACCCCAAGCTCGGCGGTCACCCTAACCTGGCGGGCCACTACGGCGGCGCCTGGCAGGACCAGAAGCGTGAATTCGCCGCCTTTCCGGGGCCGGTCTTGGGTACGACAAATTGTGTCCTGATCCCGCCCGAAAGCTATCGCGGACGGCTCTTCACCACCCGCACCACGGCCGTGCCCAATGGTCAGCGTCTGGTCGACGGTGATTTCTCCGCGGTCATCGCCGCCGCACTGGAAGGCGCCCCCTGCGAGGAACAGATCGTCGGTGAGTCCACCATCGGCTTCCACCGCACCGTGCTGCTGGACCGCGCCCAGACCATCGTCGATGCCGTAAAAGCCGGTCAGATCAGCCATTTCTTCGTCATCGGCGGCTGCGACGGCGCGGAGAAGGGGCGTAACTATTTCAGCGACTATGCCCAGGCAACCCCGCCCGACTCATTCATCCTGACGCTCGGCTGCGGCAAGTACCGCATCCGTGACCACGACTACGGCGAGCACCTGGGTCTGCCGCGGCTGATGGACATGGGTCAATGCAACGACGCTTACGGCGCCATCGCGGTCGCCGTGGCCCTGGCCAAGGCCTTCGACTGCGGTGTCAACGACCTGCCCCTGACCCTGGTCATCAGTTGGTTCGAGCAGAAGGCCATCGCGGTCTTCCTGACCCTGCTGCACCTCGGCGTCAAGGGCATCACGCTAGGCCCCAACCCGCCGGCCTTCATCACGCCCAAGGTCTTCGCGATCCTGCAGGAGCGCTATGACCTGCGCCTGACCGGCAGCGACGCCCAGGCCGACTTGCGCCTGGCCATGGCGGCCTGAAAGCCCCTTCCCGCCGCGATAGGACCGCGGGCCTTGAGCACGGTTCCGGCCACGGGGCATCGCGTGCAAAAACCCAGCGCATCGGCAGGGGCGGCCAGCCCGCCTGGAGGGGCGCGTTTCCGACACCGGTGGCGAATTCACCGGTCCGCTCAGGCAGGCTGATGTAGCGTTGGACAGCGCGGGCGGCGGGTCGGCGCCACGGGCGTGACGTTCGCTCGCTCCCACGCTCCAGCGTGGGAGTGTCGTGCGGGCGCTCCGCGTCCGGTCTGCGCACTGGACGC
>NZ_CAIZIZ010000056.1 GCF_903933125.1 uncultured Lamprocystis sp.
AAAGCCTCGGCCTCCAGTGGTCGGAACGATGACCAAAGCCCTGGCGCGCGTCCGCAGGGCTTTATAGCCGTCGGACGTGATAGTAGGGGCGGGTTTTAAACCCGCCCCTGCACGCGTGTCTGTCCGGATACCAGGTACGAAAGCGATAAAATAGGCCCAGTCGGCGGGTGCCGCCGGGGCCAAGTCGGCGCCGTCCAACAGCAAACAGCGATGGCGGCTCCGATAAAGCCAGGGCCTTCAATTGCTCACCCCGTGGACTGGATGCCCCTCCCACCGGGAAATCACGGGTCTTGCGGTAAACGGCCGGACGGCATGCGCCTCATCCGGCCCGCGGCACTGGGCCAGGTCACGCCACTACCGTTCAACCCGCGGGTGGGCGCGACTCCGGCTGCGGTCCGCCGAGCAGGATCTCCAGGGTCGCGGCCTGGAAGATGCCGTCCAGCCAGGCGTCCAACTGGCCGAGGGTCGCCGCGTCGATACGCGTCTGCGCCCAGGGCGGGAAATCACCAAAACGGACTCGGAGCAAGCGTTTCAGCGCATCGCGCTTGCCTTCCCGCTTCCGGCGGCCAGGGTTTCCAACCGCACCAGTTCGGCCGCCACACTGGTCGCCTGCCCGAGCGTTTCCTCCCCAATGCGGCCCTCATCAATCAGATGATAGCGGTGTTGGGGCCGGTAGCGGGCCAGGGCGTTCGGCAGCGGGACGATCAGTTCGGCAATGTCGCGCGCCGCCGTCCAGCGTCCAGTGCCATTGCAGAGCACCAGCGGAAACACCGGCGGCAGGTGATGACCAGCCGCCACCGCCCCGCTTTTGATCAGATCCTGATACAAGAGCCCGGTGTAGACCATCGCCCGCACCGCCATCCAGGGGTCGATCTGGCTTTGGAATTCGATCAGCAGGTACACATAGAGCCATTCGCCCGCCACCCGCACTCGCCAGATGATGTCGTCTCACGCTCGCGCAGGTCGTCGGTGACATAGCTGCCGCCCTGCTTCTCCAGGTACCGGCGCAGCCCCAATCGGCGGGATAGAGCCCCGCTTCGACCAGCCGATGGAAGGTGGAGTAAGGCCAGTCCCGAACGGCGGTGACGTAACCGTGTTTGACGGGTCGGACGGATCGTAGGGCGATCCGCCACCACCCGCCCACCGAAAAGCGGAACCGCTATCTGAAAGGGGCAAGAAACACCAGTTCTCGCCCCTCGTCCTGCTTCGGCTCCATATAGTTGCTCCGTAGCCGACAATTTTGCAATTGGCTCATAAGTCAAATAATACGTAACATATTGATTTACTTCGACGGCCAAATTGACCTTTTGAAACCGTCTATCAGGATACAATGTTGAAGCGCTATACTTCCATAAAATGGGCTGCCAGTGGTCTTTTTTAGCGCGGTGCTATGGTTCGAATTGCAGCAAGCGCGGTGGCGGCGCTGATCGCCATCACCATCGCCATCGTCTGGTTGAGCCGGGCGCCGCCAGCCCCTGAACCCCTGACGATCGCCGTCGCCAACAATTTCATCGGCGTACCGCTGTGGGTGGCCGAGCGGCGGGGATTCTTCGCCGCCGAGGGCCTGACGGCGACCCTGCAGCGCCTGCCCAGCGGCAAGCTCGCCCTGGAGGCCATGCTGCGCGGCGAGGCCGAGGTCGCCACGGTCGCCGAGACCCCGCTCGTGTTCGCCGCCCTCACCGGGAAGCCGTTGCGTGTCATCGCCACCTATGCCGGCAGCGGTGAGCACGCCATCGTGGCCCGGGCCGACCGGGGCATCAGCCGGGTGGCGGACTTGCGCGGCCGGCGCGTCGGGGTCCTCATCGGCACCACGGTCCATTATTTCCTGCACGTCATGCTGATCGACCAGGGACTGACCGAGACGGACATCACCCTGGTCGATCTGCCGGCCGCGGAGCAGGCGCCGGCCCTGGCGGCCGGCCAGGTCGATGCGGTCGCTACCTTGGCCCCTTTTACGACCCAGTGCCAGCGGGCCTTGGGCGAGGCCGCCCGCACCGTCCCTATGGGACCGCATTATTGGGGCTATGCGAGCCTGGCGGTGGCACCGGACCTGCCGCAGCGCCGGCCGGAGGCGATCGGTCGTCTCCTGCGGGCCCTCGATCGCACCATCGGCTGGATGCGCACGCATCCGCACGAGGCCATGCAGGTCGCGATGAGTGAGCTGAATGTTGAAGGCGCGGTGATCGAAGAACTCTGGGAGCGGCTTGGATTCAATCTGGCCCTCGACCAGGGGTTGGTCATGCTCCTGCAGTCGCAGGCCCGGTGGGCAATCGCCAGTGGGTCCGCCCCCGGTCAACCGATGCCCGATTTTCGCGCCTTGATCGACCCTTCCAGCCTTGTGCGGCTGCGCCCAGGGTCCGTCACCATCACCCCGCCACGATGACCCTGCGCACCCGCGTCCGCCTGCTCGTGCTGGGGTCCACGCTGATCGCCCTGTGGTTGCTCGGCGTCTTTTTCGCCGCCTACCGGGAGAAGACCCGCGCCGAGCAGGACCTGGCGCTGAGCCAGTCCCTGACCGTTGCGAACGCCCAACTGCGCACGGTGCTCTTCGGCCATCTGCTGTCCCCGCACACCCACCCCCGATCCCAGGTCGAGGCGCAATTCAAGCGCCTCGCCGATCTGCTGGAGCCGGGGGCCCGGTCCAGCGCCGCAGCGGACGCACCGGATGCGGATACCCGGTACGCCTGGAACGGCGCAAGGCGCATGGCGAACGATCTGCCGGCACTCCTCGCCGACCTGGACGCCACCGGGCCCGACCCGCGGCTGCGCGCGCGCGGCCGGCAGACCACCGAACTGATCCTGATGAACAGCCATGCCATGACCCTGTTCGTCAGTCAGATCAATGATCGCGCCCTCGAAGGGTATTTCCAGGCGAGCGCGCGGGAGCACCGCGCCCTGGGCCTGCTGCTGGCGGGACTGGCAGCCATCGGGCTGGGACTGCTCCTGCTGATCGAGCGCAGCCTGTTGTTGCCGATCGACCGGTTGCGCCAGGCCGTGTTACAGATCGGCGGCAGCACCACGGCGTTGCGCCTCAACACGCACCGCCGGGACGAATTGGGCCAATTGGCCAACGCCTTCGACCACCTGCTGGACCAGATCCAGGAGACCACGGTCTCGCGCGATCGACTGGCGGTCGAGGTGGACGAACGCGCGCGGGCCGAGTGCGCCCTGCAGGAGAGCCAGGACTGGCTGCACCTGGCGATGCAGACCAGCCGCTCCTTCGCCTTCGCGTGGGAGCCGCAGGAGGGCGACCGGGTGTGGCGCAGCACGACCTGCGCGGCCATCCTGGGCCTCTCCGGCGAGACGGCGGAGCACGATAGCGGGCAGGGCTGGTTTCAGCGGGTGGTGCCGGCGGACCGCGCGCGTTTCATCGCCCTGCTGGAGTCATTGCGGCCGGGTGAGGACCACTATCGCACCGAGTACCGCGTCATCCGCGGTGACGGCGAGACCGTCGTCCTGGACAGCAATTCCAAATTTGGGCAGCATCGCGCAGCCCCCCTGGTGGATGCGGCGCGCACGACCGGCGTGCCGGGTCCCTGACACCGAGCGGCGCGCCTTATCCACCCTACAGCGGGCCGGTTTTGTAGGGTGGATAAGCGT
>NZ_CAIZIZ010000057.1 GCF_903933125.1 uncultured Lamprocystis sp.
ACGCAAGTGCGACTGAAGTCGCACCTACACCGACCGGTATCCAAATTGTTGGAAATCACCTAAGACTTGCCCCTACGTCCGGTTATCACGTCCGATGGCTCTATCTGCTTCCACAGGTAGTCGGTCGCGATTCCGGCGCTGAGGTATCCGCGGACCTGGAGCACACTCTGGGGCCGGACAGTCCGATCGCTTCATCATTCCCATGGACTTTGCACCGACGGAGGCGGTAGCCTCACGCCGGCGCTTGGGCGACGTGCGCCTGTTGGCCGGGCGCCGCGTCATGATCGTCGATGACAACCGAGCAGTTGCTGTCGGTTCTGGCCGAATTGTTGGCGGCGGAGACCGGAACATCCGCCATGGCGGAGTGCATCGCATGCTGATAGCGAACAAAGATCGGCGTTACCGCGCCCTGGTGGTGGACGATGACGGGGTGCTGCGGACCGCCATGCGGCAGTTCATCATGCGCCTCGGGTTCGAGGTCGAGAGCGCGGACAATGGTCAGCGTGCGCTTGACCTGTTCAAAGCGCAGCGCGCCGACATTGTCCTGCTTGATGCGGCCATGCCGGTGATGAACGGTTTCGCCGCCTGCGAGGCGATCCGGGCACTCCCCGCCGGACGCTACGTCCCGATCATCATGATCACCATCTACGAGAACGAGGAGTCCGTGGACCTGGCGTTCCGGTCCGGGGCGACCGAAT
This sequence comes from uncultured Lamprocystis sp., assembly GCF_903933125.1. Taxonomy (GTDB): domain Bacteria; phylum Pseudomonadota; class Gammaproteobacteria; order Chromatiales; family Chromatiaceae; genus Thiodictyon. The sequence goes on from NZ_CAIZIZ010000057.1 coordinate 699, forward strand.
ACGTCACCAAACCCATTCACTGGGCGGTGCTGCGCAACCGGGTACAGCAACTGGTCGCGGCGGCCGACGCGGCGTGCCACTTGCGTGAGGACCGCGCATTCTTCCAGTCACTGGTCGATGCCATCCCGGACCCGACTCTGGTGTGCGACGGCGAGGGTGTCGTGCGCTGGATGAACGAGGACGCCAAGCGGTGTCCCTTGATCGCGCAGGCGGCGGTCGATGCACCTCTGCGATTTGCCGCGGGCGTTGCCGAGCCCGCCGCGGCCGCGGCACCCGACGATCCATCGGCGATCGTCGCGCGCATCCGCGCCTGGGTGACGACCTGCGATACACCCCTGGGCCTGTTGCTGCAACGCCCGGACGCCGTCGACGGAGACCGCTATGCGGAGGCCCATGTCCGCGCCTTGCGCGGCCTGGACGGCACCAATTTCGGCCTCATCCTGCGTCTGCAAGACGTGACCGCCCGGGAGTTGGAGGGCCGGCGCTTACGTGGCCAAGTGAACCACTTCGGCGAACTGGCTCATCACGACAGCCTCACCGGACTGGCCAACCGACTGTTGTTCGAAGAGCACCTGAGCCGCGCCATCGCCGAGGCGGATCGCTCCGGCGAACACCTGGCTGTCCTGTTCGTGGACTTGGACGGCTTCAAGGCGATCAACGACACCTACGGTCACGCGGCCGGCGATCGGGTGCTGTGTCAGGTCGCTACACGCCTGCGCCACGGGGTGCGACGCCCCGATACCGTGGCGCGCCTGGGCGGGGACGAGTTCGCGGTCCTGACGCGCGACATCTCCGGGAGTTCCGGGATAGTGGAACTGGGTAAGCGTCTGCTTACGGCGATCTCCGCGCCCATCGCGCTCGCCGACGGACCCGCGGGTATCGGGGCCAATATCGGGGCCAGTATCGGCGTCAGCCTGTTTCCGGAGCACGGGTCGGACGGGGCTACCCTGCTGCAGCGTGCGGACAAAGCGATGTACGCGGTGAAGTCCCGCGGTAAATGCGGCGTGGCGGTGGCGACATCATGCGATAGCGCATGAGGCGGGTTGGAGTTGACCCGATGTTCCAGGTTCAGTGAATCCCTGTTCCGGACCGAAGCGCCTCGATCACGCTACTTGCTGCCTCCCCGTGAGCGGTCAGGGTCAACCGCCGACCCTCGTCGAGGGAGTCGATCGCAATGGTGAGATCGGGCGGCGGCAGCAGTCCGGCACCGCGCTCGGGCCATTCCACCAGCCAGAGCGCCGCTTCGGCGAGCAGATCGCGCAGCCCCAGGTACTCCAGTTCCTCGGGGTCGGCGAGGCGGTACAGGTCCAGATGAAAGACCCGGGTGGTGCCGATCTCATAGGGCTCGATCAAGGTATAGGTCGGGCTGCGCGCGGCTCCACGATGCCCTAGACCGCGCAGAATGCCGCGCGCCAGCGTGGTTTTTCCGGTCCCCAAATCGCCGCGCAGATAGATCACCAGGCGTTCGGGCAAGTGCGCCGCCAGGTCCGCGCCGAAAGCGGTCTGCGACTCGGCATCGGACAGCCGGACCTCGATCGACCCATGATCGTCATCTGTGTTCATCTGTTCTCGGTCGTTGTCGTAATCGAGGTGATGATACCCGCGAGGGCCTTGGTCATGAACCCAGCCATTGTGCGATCTGCACGGTCGTCGGTCCGGGAGAGTAGACCGGCCCCTCCCCGCGCTTCAGGTCGACGTTGGTGTTCTCGGTACTGGTTCAGCATGCCTTGATCATAACTCCGACCACGCAGACGCGCCGACTGCGTAGTCAGGCCATCCTGGCCTGACCGAATCAGGGCTGGAAGCCCTGACTACGCACGCCGCGTGATCGATTGGCCGGAACGATGATCAAGGCCCGCCCGTGGCTCCCTTGATGGCGCTCAGGATCGCGGCTTTGCTCGCCCCGTCGCGCTGCATCTTCTTTAAATGTCCAGCACCCGGTTATGCGCACTGTCGCCTGGGACAACGGGGCGGACCTGGCGCCCGAGTTCCTCATGGACCTGCTGCGCGAACAAGCCACCAAGGCCGCGTAGCGCCTGACCCGTTACGGCCGCGCCTACCCCGACGGAGGGTACTGGTTCAGCTTAGCTCAAAGACATATTGTTGATTACTGCGGTTGACGAAGCACCGACGCAGCAACGAGGTGGCAAAGGACTCACCGGTGGCCAGGTGGGTGGACAACACCGTCTCGATCTTGTCCAAGGCCACCGGTTCGCGGCTGAAGTAGCCGCCGCCCTCGTTGGCGGTGACGGTGAGGTACACGACGCCGGACGCGCCGACGCGATCTGGTAGGTCAGGCGCCCGATGGCGCGCTCGCTGAGCTTACTGATGGTGTGCTGGCCCACGGCGGCGATGGCCTCGGGTGGGACGGCGGGAGCGGACTTGGCGAACATGGAAGTCTCCGATCAGGACATAAACAAAAACGCCCTGTCCGGAGGCCGGACAGGGCGTGGGATATCGCGTTGTCGATTTCTTGCGCCCGGAACGCGGCCAAAGACGCTTGGAGTGAGACGCCGACGACCTAGCCGGGTCATAGGAATGATATGCGTCCGAGGGGCGGGACTCTTACGCCCGGGTGGCGCGGCGCGCGCTCGCTTGTGGGCCAGCCGTGCCCCGGCGGGTTCCCCTGCCCTTCCCCTGCGCAAGCCACTGTGTGAGTTGACGTTACCCCGGTTTCCCCTGCACGCCAGCGTCAAGCCGTTGTGCGCGGCCGACCTGGGCTGATGGGGACGGATCCCATCGTGCGCGTCGGCGCGCCCGCCGCGCCGAACACAACCTGATGAGCCCATCCTCACCCGACCCGGAGACCCCGCCCATGCGCAAACGCATCACCAAGCCGCCCGAGACCGCCCCGTTCGGCCTCGCGATGGGCCTATCGGTCCGCGACCGCGACGCGTGCGGCATCGCGTTGGCGATGACCAGCCCCTTCGTGTTCACCGCCAGCACCGTCCCTCGCCCCCGGCCCGACTTCAACCTGTACCAGGTCCGGATCACGCCTGACAGCGGGCTGTCGCGGGTCAAAGGCATGAGCCCGTTCATCAAGACCGACGCGGACGGGATCGCCCTGTGGACCGCGTTCGAGGCCGTGGAGGCCGACCTCGCGCGGGTCCACGGTGCCGGGGAGCGGATCGACGAGGCGGCGCCCGAACGGTCCCTGTCCGACGGGGAGACGTGGATGGCGTCCCTGGTGAGCGAGGCGCGGGTGTGCGGCACGCGCTGGCCGGCCGACGGCGGCGACACGCTGTGCCAGGGCCTGGAAGCGCTCTACCTGGTCGCCAAGGCGATCAACGTCAAGAAGGGCTTCCTGATGCTCGTGGACGACTTCATCAACCGCACCGCGGCCGAGCACGAGATCGCGCGCTGGCCGTTCCGGATCAGGCAGCAATCCCGCGCCGGGTGCCGAAGACCTCGCGATCCTTCATAGAGACGTGCGGCGCCGACGGCTTGATGGCCGTCGGCGCCCCTTGACTGGCAGGTTGTTTCTCCGCGCGCGGCGCCCGGCCGGGGCCTGCCAGCAGCGGACCAGCCCCGCGTCCCGGAGTCGGCGTAGCGCGTCGTAGCGGGTGTCCCGGCTGATATTCCAGGCCCGCAGAGTGCGCCCGGTCATAGTGATGGGCATCCATCAGGGCCTGGAAACGCGCCTCCTCGGGCACGGCGACGGGTTGGAGGATGACCTCGCGAAGGTTCACGCACGGGGCCTCGGGCAGCGGGGGATCGACGCGCTTTATACCCGGGCGACCGGGTATTGTCCAGAGTCGGGGGCAACCGCAGACTGCAACGGCAAATCCTGGCTAGAACAGTTCAGCCCTGGCTGCGATCCCGCTTGGACTTGACGTTGGATGCCGCCGGGATCGGTGTCTGGGAGTACGACCACGTCACAGATCGCATCGCCTGGAGCCCCGCCCTGTGCGCGCTGCTGGGCTACGGTGCGGCGCAGGTCCCACCGAACCTGGCCGCCTGGCTCGACCTGATCCACCCGGACGACCTCCCGGGCCTGCAAGCGCGCATCGCCGCGGCGCTGGCGTCCGACAGCCCGCTCTATGCGGCGGAGTATCGCCTGCGTGCAGCGGACGGCCGATGGATCTGGATCGACGCGCGGGGCCGGGTCGCGCAGCGGGATGGGCGGGGCGGCCCCTGCTGACCCTGGGTACCATGATCGATATCTCGGAGCGGAAGCACACTGAGCTGTTGCTGCAAAGCCAGCACGAATTTTCTGGGCTTCTGGTCGCGCGGCCGGATCGCAAGACCCTGCTTGAGGCGATCCTGGATTGCGCGCTGCGCCTACCGGAGCTGGACGGCGGCGGGCTCTACTGGCGCGAGCCGGACGGGGGTTATCGGCTGGTAGTCCAACGGGGTTTCTCCGACGCCTTTTTCGCCGAAGTCGAGCGTCTGGCCTCCGACTCACCCCAGGCGGAGATTGTCCGTCAAGGCCGACTGCAATGCAGCTGTCGCGACGCGAGTGCCCATTGCACCGATCCTTCCCTGGGTAGTCCTGCAATCTGCATGATGCCGCGGCCCAGAGCGAGTACATTACCGACTACATATCAGCGCCTTAGTATGAAAATCGGCCACGAGCCATCCTATAGATTGCAGCACTACCCTATTTCGATCGGTCCATACCTCAACAAGCCACCTCCGAGGAGCTCACCCAAGTACCCGGAGCGAGGATGACAGACAGGCGGCCCATGGCTAGAGCGGTGATTTAGCGGACTCCGGTTCCAAGGCGTAGAAAACGTGACCCACGTCACTTCCGGGCGATCGCCGAGCGTCTAAGTTCATCTCTACTCCCTTGGGCGTCGCGGCGTCGATTGCGCGGGCCGAAGTCGGGGCGAGATTGCAGATAGGACTGAATCGGTAGTCCTCTTAGGGTTTCGCTACGTGTTTGACGCTAACGTGCGGATTCATTTACAACTTCAAACACCATGGTAAGGCCCGCTACCTTGTGATCGCTCGATTCCTCGACACCCAGCTCGTGGCCGGTCCCGGCAACTACAGAGGACAAGGATTCGAGGTCCAGCGCATGGGCCGATGCATCATCATGCCCTTTTATGGCACATCAACACTAGGCTGGACCATTGGGGCCACTGCCGCAAACGTGCGGGATAGCAGTACGATTTTCGACTTCGGTATGGTAATGGGGCGCCGGCAACGACACGCTAGGCTAGGCTAGGCTAGGCTATGCCGACACCCTGGACCGCACCCCGATCAAGAAAGCCTGGCGTGACGCACGATTACCCAGGCGGAACTCACACCCGAGCGAACACGCTTCGTTTCATGGCCGCACTGTCCCCGGTTCCCCCCCGGTCTCTCCCAGTTTCCCCGTCCCCGGTTCCCTCGGTTTCGAACAACTGTCTTCAGCCGGTCGTGCGGTTGACCTTCCTCTCTCTACCCATAGATTCCACGTATTCAACATAGATAACGCCGGAGCGAACGCACTATGTCCGTCACGAGAAATGTCTTTTTTGTCGATGCACGTATCAGCAACATCCAGTCTCTGGTCAGTACCTTGCCGAGTTTCTCTGAATGGTTCGTACTTGACGCGGATGAGGATGGCATTGAACAAATATCGAGCATTCTCTCCGGCTACACGGACATCGACACAATACAGATAATAAGTCACGGAGCGCCGGGAGCGCTGTACCTAGGTAATATTACCCTCGATCACGATACGCTTTATAGGTACGCGGGACAGTTCGGCCAAATAGGCGCCTCGCTATCCGAAAAAGGCGATATTTTGCTTTATGGATGCAATATTGGCGAAGGAGTTGTTGGACAAATATTCCTAAGTTCGCTTTCGGAATTGACTGGGGCGGATATTGCCTCGACTTTGGCCATTTCAGGCCGTCGAGGCCAGTTGATCCAGCAAGCGTTCCCAGTCCCGCTGGGAAATAACGAGGGCGTCCGGGTCTGCGGTTGAGTTGACGAAATTCGCCGCCGCCCAACTGGTGCGGCGCACC
>NZ_CAIZIZ010000058.1 GCF_903933125.1 uncultured Lamprocystis sp.
ACGGTAGGGCGACGCGCCCGGCCCCATCGCGGCGGGACGCCGCTCCCACATTGTCGCGGCGCGACTTTCACGGTAAAGCCGCGAGCTCTAGTGCGCGAAGCCCGTGATCTGGCCGGAACGATGATCAACGCCCGGCACGGCGAGCGTGAGCGATCGGCGTCTAACGCGATCACCGGATGTAGAGGGGAGTTTCAAACCCGCCGCTACGCCAAGGCCATGTCCGGACGTCAGGTGCGAAGGCTATAATCCCGTGACGCCTGATCGCACCCCGAAAAAAGGGAGTTCTCACACAAAGACACAAAGATCACAAAGATTTCAACGCGCTGCGCCGGTCGCGCGGCCCCCCAGTCGCGTTGATCGGACCAACGCTTCCAATACCCTGTTTTTCTTTGTGTTCTTTGTGCCTTTGTGTGAGCGATTCCGGATTGCGGATCACCCGATGATCCACTGCGACAAACCCGCTCCGCTCGCCAGTCCGTGCGGGGCCTCACTGGAGACTTGAAATGAGCATCGAAGTCAGCGGCCTGCTCGGGCTGCTTCATTTGATCCTGACCGTCTACGCCATGGTCAAGATCGTGCAAAGCAACGCGGGGACGGGCTCCAAGGTCATCTGGATCGTCCTGGTCCTGCTGCTGCCGGTCCTCGGGCTGATCCTGTGGCTGCTGTTCGGGCCGAAGGGTTGAGCCGCTACCCAGCTTCAATCAGTGCTACCGCGCAGAGAGGAGAGGCAGCTTATGTCACCACTTTGCGCGGCAATGTGTTCGGTAAAAGCAGCGAACAGTTGATCACGTTCTTGACTGAAACAGTTTCTCCGCAAACTCGTCCGACGATATCGCTCCAAGTTGGGGTTGGCGCTGCCCCACAAAACGGCTGCCTTCGGCGGCATTTACTGTCCCATCAAGCTGATACAAGAAAATCTGACAAATCTTAGTACCTGGCTTTATAGCAATCGGAACGTCACCAACATTAGTCACCTCAAGGGTAAGGCAGCCGCTGTAGCCTGGGTGTACGCCGGGAGCCGTTTCAATGATGAGGCCGCGTCTCCCCCAAGATGACTTTCCTGTCACCATTCCGGCTAAGTAGAAAGGTAGCCGTATCCATTCCAGCGTAACCGCCAATACGAAAGAGTGAGGATGAAGTATAAACTGACTGCCGAAAGGTATATAATGGGCCTGAGTTATACTGTGCTCGGTAGGCGCTAGCCGATCCCTATCGTAAACATCCAGAAGTGGATGGCGACTGGCGCGTTCGGTGCGAAACCAAGTTCCTAGTCGAAGATCGACTGATGCGCTTGAGTCGCCGTGAATTCTCCTGGTATCCGGCTTAGGGGTAATAACTAAAGGATCTGACTCATTGTTCTCACAGTCGTCTATGAGGTGGGCAATAGTGGAGGATCGTAGCAACATTACTCGATTCCTTGAATCTGATTGATTTCCAGGACTTCGATGCTCTTGAAAATCAGATCATTAAGCATTTGCTCACAGCGCTTGGGATTAGTGTAGACTGATGGGTATCTATGGCTCCAACCCGGCATTGCGTTACGTGAGAAATTCCAAGCCGCGTTGATTATGTTAGTGAGAGATTGTGGCGAAATTGCCGGCACACCCATCGAAAACGATTTTTCTATTCGTTCAGTCTCTGCGAATGAGTGAGCAAGCAACCCCTTGTCATTTAAGAGAGATGCGGCGTCTCTGCACAGCTGCTCAATCAGTTGCTTGGTTGTGGCGTCGCTAATAGATAGCAAGAGCCGGGTCTCAGCATCGGGCGGAGTATCACTGTCCTCAAATAGATTGGCATATGAGTCTGGAAAAACAATACCTTGAGAATCAGATGCTTGGCGTAAAGCTGCGACTCGATCCAGCATGTTTGGATAATGTTCAGCGCGCGACCCAAGTAGTCCTGGAGCAATGAGATAAGCGAACGCGTGAAGATACGATTCTCGAAACAAAAGGAGCCCGATGAAATCGCAAAAAATCTCTTCACATTGAGACATGCTCCAATACCACGACTTGAGCCAGTACTGCTGTCCGATCATATCCGTGAGATTAGTTGGTGCTCCAACAGCAGGGAAGTATTGCTGAAACTCATCCCAGATCACTTTCTCGATATGTTTAACAACTGTTTCTTCAACGACCCGATAGTACTTGTCGTGGAACTTATAGGCACGCCAAATGTTGTGCCCCAACTCATGTCCGGATAAGGGTATTGCTAGACCATTGCCAGATTCAGATACGGGTATGCCAATGAAAACGACTTTGCTAAAACCCAAATCTCCCGGCATATTATAAGTAAAAGGCGAAAAATCCCACTCGGAAGAGATAATTAATTTCGCATCTTCGCCGAGGGCTTTGGAGACAATATTAAGAAAAGGACCGTGCAATTCGAACGAGTTGCGGACATCCATCGAACGCGCTATAAACCCCAGCAAAGGATAAACAGTAAAAATCTTATGCAGTATCTCTTTGCAAATAGTTTTTGTTACTGCTTGATCCGTATCTGGTTGAATCAACCCCAAGGTGTTAACGCGTTCTTGAAGTAAAGTCTCGATGCGATCAAGAACCGGTTTTGAGTGAGAGTGGGGGAAATCCCCCGACTGCAATGCCTCTATGACTAAGAGCACTGCAGCTAATTTCTTGTTTGTGTATTGCACAAGCTCCATAATCGTAGCACGCTACTTCTTATACGGGCTCTCGGATCGGGAGTGTTGCATCATCTGCCGCGTGGTCATCGCTTGTCGCGACAGTTCCAAGCAAAACCGCTTCAAGATCTCCAAGAGATCTTCTTTTGTGGGGGCTGACGCCATTTGGATAGCTACTTCCGATGCCTTTTGCGCAATATCCTGTATCGAATTTAGATGGCAGTTGTAAGATTCAGCAATGGCTCTTTGAAATACGTCCACGCTGACGGGATCCATGAAGTGTTTAGGCTGTGTTGAATGATCTAAATGGGAAGTGGAGTTTCGCAACAAATTAGAAAGCTTCTGCAAATTGGGCGTTGCTGCGCCTCTTCCATGGATAACGTTATCCACCTCTAAAGCAGCAGTTGCGGCAATAAATGGAAGCTCTGGATCTGTTACCCGAAACACTGAGGAAGGGGTGTTAGCCATCTTGTTCGACCGTTGTTGGCGAAAGCCGTGTTGCTTGTTATTAACACAAACGCATCAACGTTTCCCGCAGCACATCAAGAAGGGGGCGGCACCGTCAGACAGTAAGCCCGCTCTACCTCCTCCCGTCATAAACGAGGAAAACGTCAAGGTTTGCCGCTCGGCGCTGCAATGCGCCTTTTGTTGGTCTTTTGCTCGATACCTAGCAGCCTATCGGACTTGCGCTGATAACGCATTGATAAACTGATGTTTCGCCGCCTTTCGGGAACGCTATCATATCGAGAAACATCAATCTGTTACGCTGCAAGTCCGACAAACTGCTAGCCGAACAATCTGCTCCGCCACTTCGGTGCGACTCTTACCATAGCGTTGCACAAGGACAAAGTCGTCCAGATACTCGATGACTATCGGAGTGGTTCGAATCCGAACCTCCGAGGTCTCGATTTTGTTCGGCGAGCGCGACATAACGATAGTCTAACATCGGCACCACTTTCAAGAGGCCGATTAGTGCCTAAGTAGCCACTAAGTACCGTTGATCAAACGGCGTCACCTGGCGCGTCTACGAGCGTTACTTTTTTCGACAACACAGGGTGATGATGATCAACAGAGTGTTCGTAGGTTGGCAGAACCGATAAGCGTCTAACGCTAGAAAGAGCAGTTGCACCACAAAGACACAAAGGACACAAAGGATTTCAATGTGTTGCGTTGAAATGGTGGATCACCAGCCAGGTGAGGCGCATCATGACAATAACCCATTGTCTTTCTTTGTGATCTTTGTGCCTTTGTGTGAGCGATTCCGGATTGCGGATCACCCTGTGATCCACTGCGACAAACCCGCTCCGCTCGCCAGTCCGTGCGGGGCCTCACTGGAGATCTGAGATGAGCATCGAAGTCAGCGGCCTGCTCGGGCTGCTCCATTTGATCCTGACCGTCTACGCCATGGTCAAGATCGTGCAGAGCAACGCGGGGACGGGCTCCAAGGTCATCTGGATCGTCCTGGTCCTGCTGCTGCCGGTCCTCGGACTGATCCTGTGGCTGCTGTTCGGGCCGAAGGGCTGAGCAGTCCCGGTCGCGCCGATCGGACGCCCCGGAGGTCTGAGGCAAGCGCTCAATCAAGGTCGTGCCAGCCACTTCAACAGCGTCCTGAAAAGCGCATCCGGCGCGACCGGTTTGGCAACGTAGTCGTTCATACCGGCAGTAAAGCACTTCGCCTTGTCTTCTGCAAAGGCGTTGGCTGTCAGGGCAAGAATGGGAACCCTGGAGCCGTTCGGCTGCCGCCGTATCCGTCGCGTCGCTTCGAGCCCGTCCATGTTGGGCATCTGTATGTCCATCAGAATCAGGTCGTAGGCATGTCGATCGGCCAGTTCTACCGCTTCGGCACCATCCGCGGCCATATCCGCCAACAAGCCAACGGACTCCAGCAGATCTCTGGCAACCTCCCTGTTGGTCGGCTCATCTTCAACCAACAGGATACCCGGACTTCAAAATGGCCGGATTAATGATCAAGGCCGAGCACGCTAGCCGCCCGACGGAGCACGAGGCGCTTTCAAGAGTTCCCCCATGGCGACAGCGGTTAGCGGTCTGCTGTATAGATAACCCTGCATCTCATCGCAGTGCCGGTCGCGCAGGAAGCCCAATTGTTCCTCAGTCTCCACGCCCTCGGCGATGACCTTGAGGTTCAGTGCGTGGCCCAGCCCGATGATGGCGGTGACGATCTTGTCGCCATCGTCGTCGGGTATATCTTTGATGAATGACTGGTCGATCTTCAGCTTGTCGATGGTAAAACGCTTGAGATAGGACAGTGACGAGTAGCCGGTGCCAAAGTCGTCGATGGCCAATGTCGTCCCGATCTCTTTCAAGAGTTGCAGACTGGCAACAGTATGTTCCGCATCCTGCATGATCACGCTCTCGGTCAGCTCCAGTTCCAGCCACCGTGCCGCCAGCCCTGTTGCCTGCAAGGCCCCGCGCACGATCTCCGGCAGATTGCTCTGCCGGAACTGAAGCGCCGACAGATTGACCGCGATCGGCACGGCCGGCAGCCCGTCCCGCTGCCATTGCGCATTTTGCCGACAGGCCTCGTGCAGCACCCATTCGCCGATCGGAACGATCAAGCCGCTCTCCTCCGCCACGGGAATAAAGGTCCCTGGCGCGACCGGCCCCAACTCCGCGCAGTTCCAGCGCAGCAGGACCTCCATGCCGATGATGCGCCCGCTCCCGATGGCCACTTGCGGTTGATAATGCAGCACGAATTCCTTGAGCTTCAGGGCCCGGCGTAGCGCGTTGTCCAGCTCCCGCTCGCGGGCCATACCGCGATTCATACTCGCCGAGAAGAACATGAAGCGGTCACGCCCGGCCTTCTTGGCACTGTACATGGCGGCATCGGCATGTTGCAGCAGGGTTTCGTAGTCGGCGCCATCGCCGGGATACAGACTGACACCGATGCTGGAGGTGATGGTCAGGGTATGACCCGCCACCTGCATCGGTTCGTCCAGCACGGCGATCAGCCGGCGTGCCGCGGCATGGGCGTCTGGGGGCTCGATGACCTCGTGCAGCACGCAGACGAATTCGTCGCCGCCCAGCCGCCCCAGGCAATCCACCTCTCGCATCGTTGCCCGCAGGCGTTGCGCCACCGTCTCCAGGATCGCGTCGCCCGCGGCGTGGCCCAGCGAATCGTTGACGACCTTGAAGCGGTCCAGATCAATGAACAGGAAGGCCAACTGTTTCTTATTCCGTGCGGCCAGCGCGATCAATTGTTCCACCCGTTGTTCGAGCAGGCGGCGATTAGCCAACCGGGTCAAGGGGTCGTAATGAGCGAGGAACTCGATTTCCTGGGTCGCCGCCTTCGCCTCCGAGATATCGGAAAAGATGGCGATATAGTTGAGCACCTGACCCTGGGTGTCGTGTACCACGGTGATCGACAGCCATTCCGGGTAGATCTCGCCGGTCTTGCGGCGGTTCCAGATCTCGCCTTGCCAGTGCCCGGTGCCCAGCAGCGACTCCCATAATTCTTGATAAAACGCCTGATCATGCCGATCGGACTTGAGCAGTCTTGGGTTCCGGCCGATCACCTCCTCCTGACTGTAACCGGTGAGCTTGGAGAAGGCGCGATTGACGGACAGGATGAGGTTATCCGGATCGGTGATGAAAATCGCCTCGCCGCTGCTCTCGAACACGCGCGCGGCCAGCCGCAAGGAGTGCTCCGCACGACGTTGTGCGGACAGGTCGTGCATCACGGCCCAGGTCTCGGTCGTCCGCCCTTCGGCGTCGCGGCGCCGGATGAGCTGGGCGATGACCGGGACCGCGTGCCCGTCACGATGGCGCAGTTCCACTTCACATTCAGACGTGAAGCCGCGCACCAGTAACTCGTCGCGGATCAGTCGATTGACGCCATCGAGCCAGTCCGGCACCAGCAGGTCACTGAACCGAAAAGACTGCAACTCGTCCGGGCGGGTATAGCCGAGCAGGTCCATGAAGGCCGCGTTGCAGTCGACGATGTGCCCGTCCGTCATCAGCAGACTGGGTCGGTCAGCGGTACCGTTGTTCGCCGCGACCGAGATGGCGATTTGGGAAAGTTGGAACAGCAGACGGTAACGCTCATCCACCTCGCGCAGCGCCGCCTCCGCGCGTATCAGGCGCGCACACTTGTCCAGCGCCGCGGCGAGGATATCCAGATTCAGCGGCTTGGTGACATACTTGTCCACCCCGATGTCGATCGCCTTTTTGAAGTAGCTGGTCTCCTCGAACGCGGTGGTAATGATGATCGGGATCGCCGGGTTCACGGCACGGATGCGCTCTGCCATCTCCAGACCGTTCATCACCGGCATGCGGATGTCGGTGATCACCAGATCCGGCTGGTATTGGGTAAATGCGTCCAGTCCCGCCTGACCATGCGCCGCCAGATGCACCGTCGCCACGCGCCGACGCAAGAACACCGCCAGCTCCTCGCGGATCTCGTCCTCGTCTTCGACATACAGGACCGACAGGGTCCGCAGATGGGCTTGATCGTCTTGGTCGCGATGACTGTTCATCACTGCTCCTGCGGCGCCAGCGGCGTCGCTATGGTGAATTCCGCCCCGGTCTCCCGATTGCACGCGGAGAGCCGCCCGCCCATCCCCTTCTCGATGATCATCTTGGACATGTACAGGCCGATCCCCGTGCCATCCGGTTTGGTGGAAAAATAGGGTTCGAACAGTCGCGCCAACGCAGCTTCGGCAATCCCACCGCCATCGTCGGTGACCCTGACCCGCGCCTGATCGCCGTCACGATCCGCCCGAACGACGATCTGCCCGCCGTCCGGGTGGCGGGCGAGGATGGCGTCCTTGGCATTGCTGAGCAGGTTCAGGATCACCTGTGAATATTCATTCGGGCGGCCCGTGGTGCGCGCCTCCGTGCAGAAGTCGGTCAGGACCGCGATGCCATGCGTCTTGAGGCTCGCTTCCATCAGGGCCAGGGCCGCGCCGACGGGTTGACTCAGGTCGAAGGTCTCGGATGGCTTGTCGGGCCGGAAGAAGTCCCGGAAATCGCTGATGGTGGTCGACATCTTGTCTATCAGCCGGTGGGCATCGGCGATTTTCTGCGCCAGGTACTGCGGCGTCAACTCCTGGTGGCGTTCGGCATCCTGAAGGTTCCCGAGCATAAGGGCCAGGGCGCTCAAGGGTTGGCGCCACTGATGGGCGATGTTGCCGAGCATCTCGCCCATCGCCGCGAGGCGCGCCTGATGGATGAGCAAATGTTCCTGTTCGCGCACCCGCGCCAGTTGCTCGTGCAGCGCCTGGGTCCGGGCTTCTACCAGGGCTTCCAGGTGATGGCGATAGCGGTCGAGCTCGGCCTCGGCCAGGGTGCGCCGGCTGATGTCCTGCACCACCGCCACGAAGTAGTCGGGCATCCCGTCCGCGCGGCGCACACAGGCGGCGCTGATGTCGCACGGCACGACCGATCCGTCCTCGCGGAGGAATCGCTTCTGCATCGAATAGCCGTCGATCTCCCCGGCCAGCACCCGGTCGAACTGGAGCGTATCAGGGAGGACGTCGTCGGGATGGGTCATCTCCAGCCAGGTGCTGCGGATGAGCGCCTCGCGCGAGCGCCCGAGGATGGCGCAGAGACGGTCGTTCACCTCGATCCAGCCCTTGTCGAGCGAGGTGATCGCAATGCCGATCAGCGGCAGGTCGAAAACGATGCGGAAGCGTTGCAGTGCCAGGCGCATCCGCTCGCGGCTGCGCCGCAGGCCCAGGCCCCAGGCGGCGAACAGCAGCAGTGCCAGGGCGATCCCGGCGCCGCCCCAGACGAGGTAATGCAGCGGAAACGCCCGCGGCTCGTAAATGCCTAGCCAGCGGTCATAGAGATGCCGGTATTCGCCGCTGGCCTTGACGATGATCAGGCCCTGCTCAAGGCGGTCGCGCAAGGCGGTATCGCCCTTCTTCACGGCGAAGGCATATTCGCGCCGGTATTCGTTCAGAGGCGGCCCGGCCGCGATGGCCCCGGCCAACCCGAGCCGTTGCAGGATCATCGTACCCTGCACCAGCGGTGCCAGCACGGCGTCGTACTGGCCGGAGGCGAGCAGGCGCAGGGCATCCGGCAGTGAGCCGACCACCACCAGTTGGCGGTGGAAGCCGCGCGACTCGAGCGCATGTTGGGCGGCATCCGAGCGCATCACGATGATACGGTGGGGCCGGGCCTCCTCAATGGTGGCGAGGCGCGGACCGCCCGTGCGCACGAAAAAGCCGTCGTAACCGATGGTATGGGTACTGGTGAATTCGAGCTGACCCTCCCGTTCCTTGAGCCGCGCCACCACCGGCAGGGCGTCGAGCCGGCCGGCGAGCAGACCGTTCCAGGCGTCATTCCAGTCGCTGACCCGATAGTCGACTGGAAGGTCCATGATGCGGGCCACCGCGCTGAACAGATCGACCGAAAAACCGATGGCCTTGCCGCTGGAGTCGACATCGGCAAAAGGGGGAAAGCCGATCTCGGAGCCCACCTGCAGGACCGGCGGTGAAGCGGCGGCCAGGACGCATGCCGCCAGCAATGCCAGGCCGGCGAGCAACGGCGCCCAAGGTCGGCGATGACGGGTCATGACGAACCCCGCTGTGCCAGCGACGTCGACACCGTGAATTCCGCGCCGGTGTCCAGATTGCGCGCCGAGAGCCGTCCGCCCATCCCCTTCTCGATGATCATCTTGGACATATACAGGCCGATCCCCATGCCATCCGGTTTGGTGGAAAAATAGGGTTCAAACAGCCGCTCTCGCGCCGCTTCGGCAATCCCGCCGCCATTATCGCTGATCCTGACCCGCGCCCGATCGTCGGCGCGATCCACCCGCACGACGATCTGCCCGCCGTCCGGGTGGTGGGCAAGGATCGCGTCCTTGGCATTGCTGAGCAGGTTCAGGATCACCTGTGAATATTCGTTCAGGCGGCCCCTGGTGCGCGCCTCCTCGCAGAAGTCCGTCACGACCGCGATGCCGTGCGTCTTGAGGCTCGCTTCCATCAGGGTCAGGGCGGCGCTAACGGCTTGGCTCAGGTCGAAGGTCTCGGGTGGCTTGTCGGGACGGAAGAAGTCGCGGAAATCGCTGATGGTGGTCGACATCTTGTCGATCAGCCGGTGGGCATCGGCAATCTTTTGTGCCAGGTACGCCGGTGTCAAGTCCTGATGGCGTTCGGCATCCTGGAGGTTGCCCAGCACCAGGGCCAGGGCGCTGAGGGGTTGGCGCCACTGATGGGCGATGTTGCCGAGCATCTCGCCCATCGCCGCGAGGCGTGCCTGATGGATGAGCAGCTGCTCCTGTTCGCGCACCCGCGCCAGTTGCTCGTTCAGCGCCTGGGTCCGGGTCTCCACCAGGGCTTCCAGGTGATGGCGATGGCGTTCGAGTTCGGCCGCGGTCTGTTTGTGCTCGGTCACGTCGAAAAAGGTCGCCACGATCTGCTGGATCTGCCCACGGTCGTCGCGGACCGGATGGGCCTCGCATTGCACCCAGGTCGGATCGTCGCGGTCGGACCTGAGTATCCCCAGGATCAGATTCTGCAGCGGCGATCCGGACGCCGCCACGCGCTCGACCGGGTACTCGTCGTGTGGCATCGGGGCGCCGTCTTCCCGAATGAAACGCCAGGCCGGATCGACCGCCGCGAGGCCTTGCATCTGCTGCGTGCTCAGACCCAGGAGTTGCGACGCCATGGGATTGGCGAAGCGGATGCGGGTGTCCGCTGCGTGCACCACCACCCCGGCGTGCAGGTTGTCAACCAGGCCCCGGTAATTGCGCTCGCTCTCGCCCAAGGCCGCCTGGGTCTCCAGGCGCCCGATGGCGTCGGCCGCGGTATTGGCGATCGTCCGCAGCAGGTTGAGCATCCAGACCGCGTCCGGCCGGCGGCGCGTATCCGCGAGCGCCAGAGTTCCCAACACCGAGGTTCCGAGCGTCATCGGCACGCACACGAAGGTGACGACACGGAGCGCCCGCAAGGGCGCGAACACGTACTCGGGTCGCGTGTCCGCGGCGGTCTCGACCAGCGCCTCGCCGCGAGTGGCGACCTGGCCGGACAGCGTCTCCCCGACGGGGACACGCAAGGGATCCGCGGCGGTGGGAATGCCCACCGATCCGGCGAAGATCATCTCGGCGTGCGCCACGTCATAGGTCTCCACGGCGACGATCGGGTAGCCGAGCCGGGTCGACAAGAGCGCCGGGAGTGCCTGGCGGAAGTCGTCGGCCGAACCGGACGCGACCGCCAACCCCACCACGGCACTGGCCGTATCGCGCATCAGCGTGCCGCGCACCCGTTCGGTGATGTCGGTCATAGCCCCGTGGTAGGCGACGATGGCCCCCGCGGCGTCGCGCACCGCGGTCGCGCCGGTGCTCACCCAGACGGACTGCCCATCCCGTCGCCGTAACTCGACCTCGTAGTCATGGATTGCTCCGTGCGCCGCTAGATCCTGGGCGAAGACCGCCCGATCACGGGGATTCGCATAGACCTGGGTGCCGATGTCCGAAATGCCGGCAATCAGTGCCCGCGGGCTCTCGTACCCGAGGATGCGGGCACAGGCGGCGTTGGCATCGATGTAACGTCCCTGCGTGGTGGTCCGGTAGATCCCCGCGGGCGAGGTCTCGAAGATATCCCGATACTTGCGTTCCGCCTCAAGCAACTCCTGTTCCGTCTGCCGGCGGGCGGCAAGTTCCGCGGCCAGTCGCAGCGCGTGCAAGCGCGTCTGCGCGAACGCGCCGACCAGCACCGCGAGCAACACACTGATGACGAGTCCACTGCCCGCGACCAGCCAAACCCGAACGTCGGTCCATGCGTGCGCGTGCCCAGGGGGGCTTGACTGCGAAAAACTCAAGGTCCATTGCTGGCCATTGAAGTCGATGGGGATGCGCAACGCGTTCGCCGACGCCGGGGCCGATCCCGCGCGGTCCGCTGCCTGGCTGTCGTAGAGCAGGACCTCCGGTGCGATCCGGTCGCCATCGTAGATGGTGAGACGGATGCGTTTCCCGCCCTCCTGCTCCCAGCCACCCAAGATCCCGCGCATGAGGTCGTTCATCCGGTAGGGGCTGTAGACCCAGCCGATCAGGGCGGCGCGGCGCTGCTCCAGCGTGTCGGTCGGCATCCCGGTGCGATACACCGGGGCATAGATCAAGGTGCCGGCCTGGACATCGGTATCGGTCTCTTGCACCAGTCGGACCTTGCCGGAGAGTGCCGCCACATCCTGATCGCGCGCCCACTCCATCGCGGCGCGGCGCACCGGCTCGGCGAACATGTCGTAACCGAAGGCGTGCAGGTTGCGGCCCGAGAACGGTTCCAAGAAGACGATAGAGGTATAGACGGGGCGCTCACCCTCCGGTGAGATCCGGTAGTCGGGGAATCCCTCGTCACGGACCTTCCGGACATGCTCGGACAGTTGGTCCGGGGGTATCGCCAGCGCGAACCCGAGTCCTTGGACGCCGGGGAGGTTTAGCGAGATCTTGGTCTGTGCCACGTAGTCCCGCCAGTGCGTGCGGTCGATTTCGCCCGACACCCGCAGGAAGGCCGCCGCGTCACGCAGGACCAAGGCGTTGGCATGGAGTCTGGTCTGAATCTTCTGCGCGATCTCGGCGCCAATGGTCGCGAGCCCCTGGCGGTTCAACGACTCGACGACCGAGTGGGTGGCGACAGCGGCCAGGGCGGTCAGTGCCAGCCCGACGGCCAGTGTGACCCAGGCCGGCGAGGTCGGGCGGTATTGAGTGGGAAACCTGAACACTGGTCGACTCCCGGTTCGTCGGACGGCCCCCCCAGATCTGCGCAACTTGGCCGTGCGGTGCCGCAGACCGACTCGCGCCGGGGGCTCGGCGCACGGGTGCCGGTGTCAAGGGACAGCTCCACCGACGGCAGTGCCGACGTTTATCTTCCCTTGGCGGTATTGGGAGTATGCGCCTTTTTCAGAGGTGGCGAGGTTCACAGGCAGCACTGCACGCTCCCGAACGGACACACTTCTGCGTCGTTCGGCGGAGTATGCAGACAGCGGGGACTGACAGCATCAATCCTTCAGCAAAGATAGGGAGTCAGTGACTCCGTCTTGCACGTATAGCCTTCCTACCTGATATCCGGACAGACCCTTGGTGTAGGGGCGGGTTTGAAACCCGCCCCTACGTCCGGCTATCCCGTCAGATGGCTATATCCTGATCAGAACCGGGATAGACAAGCGGTGCGTCATGCGCGTAGAGTCGGCATAGCTGACAGCGCTGCTAGGATAACTGGTGGAATGGAACCCGCGGCAGATAGGTTGTCGGCGAAGCGGTGCTCGCCAAGTCCCGCTACCAACTTCACCCACAGAGAAAAACTCCGATGGCTTCATTGCAGAAAATCGACCGGGCGGCGGACCGCAGCCACAACCGGCATGAGGGCTCCGGGAACGAACAGGTGCCTCAAGTGATCGCTGATCCGACGTCTGACGATGCACTCTCCCAGGCAATCAGCGAGGCTGCCTATTATCGCGCCGAGGCGCGCGGGTTTGAGTCGGGACATGAACTGGAGGACTGGATCGCGGCCGAGGGGCAAGTCGTTCGGGCAAACAACCCTGCCGCCGAGGCAGCGAGGTCTTGAGTTCCGCCTGAGTTGCGCGGACCGGTGCTGTCGCTCACCGTTCGCCAGATGGTTGACGAGACCCAGGGCTGATCGTCAAGGGAGAAACCCAAGGGGGTGTCGACGCTGCGCATCAGCGACAGCACGGACATCGGGGCCTGGAACTTGAAATCCTGTTGCGGCGTACCGCTGATGTCATTCGGGGATGTTCGCTTACCCCCGAGGCGATCAGGGTGATCGATGCCTATCGCATCGCTCATGCGATCCAGAGCCGCTGCCAAGTCATGGAGCAGCAGCCCGTCGCGGCCGTGGGCCGCTCCTACGGTAGGA
>NZ_CAIZIZ010000059.1 GCF_903933125.1 uncultured Lamprocystis sp.
ATTACGCCACGAGCCGCATTACCGCGGCGATCAGGGGATTTTGCGTTGGTTTGTTAGCCCCCCCGCAATCGCTACCGAAACCCTCCCCGCCGAGGTCCTGTGCGAGCCGGCGCCGCAGGTCGGCAAAGGCATATTCGGTGCGCTTGGTGGTCGAATACCGGCGCGGCGGCGCGTGCTCCAGATGCGCGCCATAAATCCAAGTGATGGCGGTCGCCGCCATGCAGAAATTCAGATGATTGGTCACGGCATCGGGATTGCGGGTCTGCGTCTCGGCACTGCCGATCTCCTGCTTGATTTCTCGAAATCCGGCTTCAATTTTCCACCGCGCGCCATCATATTCAATAATTTGCGCGACGGAGAGGTCCAGGTCCGTGGTGACCAAGGCGACCCATTGGGTGGTGCGAAAGACCCACACCACGCGCACCTGGCAGCGCAGGGTCTTCAGCATCACCACGCGGTCGACCGCCATGACCGTGCGCAGCGTGCCATACAGGTTGAGGGTATACGCCTGCACATCCGGCTGCAACGTGGTGGCCAACGACGCTGCGTTGCCCAAACGCTCCCCATACGTGCGCGGACGCCCGGCGCGCCCGGGCGTGGGGGTCGGCAGGTCATACAACGCGGCATTGGTGCGTAGCCGCGACAGCAACTGCGCGCGCGGCCCTAACGCCTGCCGTAACGGCTTGAGCAACCCATTGTTGCCGAACCAACTGTCGCACACCACCAGCACCGGGACCGTGGGAAAAACCGCCCCGATCCGCTGGATCAGCGCGGCCGCCTGGGCCAACTTGGTCTGAAAACGCAGGGCGTCGCCGCGCACGCGAATGCAGTGATCGCGCAGCGTGATCCGGCGCAAAGAGAACGCGAAGGCCAACGGCACGCCACTCCACCGGCCGTGAATCACCTTCCGCAGGACCACCGTCACAATGGTCGGCGCCCAGGGATACCGACTCTGGTTGGCCTTGGCCGCGTGGTCAAAGGTGGTCTGGCAGCCAAACACCTTACGCCCCGTCTTCGGGTTGAGCGAATCCGCAGGTCGGGCGCGCCGATGTGCTTGGGGTTACGACCACCACCACGACGCCCGTCACGACCAAGACCTGGGAGTGCATCACTTGCAAGAAAGACGGAAAAACCTGTAAGGCCAATGGCTGGGGCTGGGTCGAACACACAGAGAACGTCACGACACCGTCAACCACAGTAACCCCCGGCGAATACCAACCCATCACCGTGCGCCCGGAGGTGGTCCGCCATCCCCAAGGCGGCGTCATGGTTCTGTTCGGCACCGGCTCCTATTACCGGACCGCGGACCGCATTCCCAACACCAACCAGGCCAAGATCAATGCGTTTTACGGGGTCTGGGACCGCCTCGACGGCACCAGCGACATCCGTAGCGAACACCTGTTGGCGCAACAGATCGTCAAAGAACAGGCACTCGGAGATTTCGATATCCGCGTCACCACCTCCAACCCGATCGTCTGGCACAAGACCGGCGACAAACCCGAGGGCACGCCGCCAAGCACCCACCTGGGCTGGTACCTCAAACTCGTGCACCCGATTGAGGGTGCGCTTGGCGAGATCCAAGTCACCGAGCCGCGGGCGCGCGGCGGCCGCATCATTTTCACGACCATGATCCCCTCCGACGTGGTCTGCGACTTCGGCGGCGAGGGTTGGCTGATGGAACTCAATTTCCTGGACGGCAAACAAGTCAGCGAGGTGCTGTTCGACCTCAACGGTGACGGGGTCTTCAACCTCCTGGATCTGGCGCCCATTCAGCGAGAGGACGGAGAGACGGTCCTCATCACCCCTTCCGGCAAGAAGTCCAAGGTTGGGCCGATTCAGGAGCCGGCGATCATTGCCGCCGGAACCCGCGAGTATAAATTCGCAAGCGGGGCCAAGGATGCCGGTGTCGAGGTCACCACCGAGAACCCAGTCGACCTGAAAGGCGGACGACGCTCCTGGCTGCAGGTGCATTGACCCCTCCGCGGCCGGCCGGACCTCAGTCCGACCGGTTCAGTGATTTGTGAAAGTCGCGCAGCGACCCCGTGGGAGCGGCGTCCCGCCGCGACGGGGCCGGGCGCGCAGCCGCAGGTATAGCGATCACCGCGGCACCGCATCGCGGCGGGACGCCGCTCCC
>NZ_CAIZIZ010000060.1 GCF_903933125.1 uncultured Lamprocystis sp.
CCGAGTCCCTGAGACCGAGCGGCGCGCCTTATCCACCCTACAACGGAGCTGGTTTTGTAGGGTGGATAAGCGCAGCGCATCCACCATCGGCCTCGCTGCCGACACGCTGTTGGCGGCGGCCACCCAAATTTGGAACTGCTGCTCAACCGCCGTGCCGCTTGCGGTAACCGTCGAGGAAGCGGCCGATCCGCTCCATCGCCTCGCCCAGGTCGTCGGTGTTGGGCAGGAAGACGACGCGCAGATGATCCGGGTGGGGCCAGTTGAAGCCGCTGCCCTGAACCACCAGCACCTTTTCCTCCAGCAGCAAATCCAAAATGAAGTGCTGATCATTGATGATGGGGTAGACCTTGGGGTCCAGCCGCGGGAACAGATAGAGCGCCGCCTGGGGCTTGTGGCAGGTCACACCGGGGATCGACGTCAGGATGTCGTGGGCCAGATCGCGCTGCTTGCACAGGCGCCCGCTGGGGGCGACCAGATCGTCGATGCTTTGATACCCGCCCAGCGCCGTCTGGATGGCGTACTGGGCCGGGACATTGGCGCACAACCGCATCGAGGCCAGGATATCCAGCCCCTCGATATAGTCGCGGGCGTGGCGTTTCTCACCGGAGACTACGACCCAGCCGGCACGGTAGCCGCAGGCGCGGTAATTTTTCGACAGACCGTTGAAGGTCAGGAACAGCACATCTTCCGCCAGCGAGGCGATGGAGGTATGGGCGGCGCCGTCGTAGAGCACCTTGTCGTAGATCTCGTCGGCGTAGATGATCAACTGGTGGGTGCGGGCGATCTCGACGAGCTCGCGCAGCAGTTCCACCGGGTACAGGGCACCGGTCGGATTGTTGGGGTTGATGACGACGATGGCGCGAGTGGCCGAGGTGATCTTGGCGCGGATGTCGTTGAGATCCGGCAGCCAGCCCGCCCCCTCGTCACAGATGTAGTGGCGGGGCGTGCCGCCAGCCAGGGAGACCGCGGCGGTCCACAGCGGATAGTCCGGCGCCGGCACCAGCACCTCGTCGTCGCTGTCGAGCAGCGCCCCCATGGTCATCACGATCAGTTCGGAGACCCCGTTGCCGATGTAGATGTCGCCCACCTGAACATCGGGGATCTGCTTCTCCTGGGTGTAGTGCATGATCGCCTTGCGGGCGGCGAACAACCCCTTGGACTCGATATAGCCGGCGGCGTTGGGCAGATTGTGGATCACGTCGCGCACGATCTCGTCCGGCGCCTCGAACCCGAACACGGCCGGATTGCCGATGTTGAGTTTGATGATGCGGTGACCCTCTTCCTCCATCTGGTAGGCGCGGGCCATCACCGGCCCGCGGATGTCGTAACAGACATTGGCCAGTTTGGTGGATTTGAGGACGGGCTGCATGGCGGGTACTTCCGGTTGGTGAGGGTGCGGGACGCGGTCCGGTGAGCCGAATGCGCCGGGATGGCGCGGTCGGAACGCGGATCGGGGCCGTTCTTGGCAAGCCGGTCAAGGTACTAGATCCCGCCGGGGGCTGGCAAATCCCGCGGCAACAACGGTGCGATCGAAACTGATGAGGTAGCATCTGAGCCGCCTCAAGCGCCCCGGCGCGTGGTGGACACCGGACAACGCTGAGGCCATGCGCGCATAGCGCACGACCCGGGCCAACGTGAAGTGATCAGCGTACCGGCAGGGGCGCGTTAAGCAAGCCGCGTGACAGTTCCGGCAACCGGATTGAACCCCTCGTAGGAGCCCGCTTGCGGGCGACGTGACCTGCCGGAATCGCGTTATTCTGCCCTCACCCGTCGCCCGCAAGCGGGCTCCTACGGGTTGGATCTTTGGCCTCGTGACACCGCTCCAGAGATTGGGCAAGTATTCGGACCGTGGTCGGCACCTGGGGTACACTGTCACGCAAGACGAAACCAAGGGGTTGGGGAAGCAATGGACAGGCGCTACAAGCAGGGCACGGCGCGCGGGTACGAGGCACAGCTGCCGCGGCG
>NZ_CAIZIZ010000061.1 GCF_903933125.1 uncultured Lamprocystis sp.
CGTAGGGTCCGCTGTGCGGACCGTCCGCGGCTGAAGCCTTGGATTCCAAACGGGTCTTTTCTGATGTTGATGGATCACTGTTCCACGGAGCGAGCTTTGGCGAAACCGCGGCTGAATCTGCCGGAGATCGAATCCTCCCTGCGCGCGGTGCAGCGGGACTTCGCGCGGATCAATGCCACCCTGGACAGTCCGCGCGACCCGCTGCGGGACGAGGTGCTGGACAACCTGCTGGCGGGTTATGAGTACGTCGACTCGCTGCTCGCGGCGGACTTGGACCCATTCGCGCTCGGCAACTCCAAACACCTTTTGCAGCTCAATTACCTGGTGCTGTGCGGAACTCGCGATCTGGCCTATGAGGAATGTGCCCGGCACGTTCGTGAGACCGAGCAGCGCTATTACGATGATACCAACCCCGGCGGCGCGCGCGCCTTCATGAATGCCATGGCCGACCAGCGCGGCAAGAGCGTCTGGCGGCGCGCGGCCGGTGCCTATATTCAGATGCTCTCGGCGCCCCAACTTTTCATCGAAGGAAACCACCGTACCGGTGCCCTGGTGATGAGTTGCCTGCTGTGTCGCAACGGCCACCCCCCATTCGTGCTCACGGTTGGCAACGCCAAGGCTTATTTCGATCCGTCCTCAGTCGTCAAGGGCTGCCGCAAACGCAGTTTTCACGCGCTCATGGCGATCCCGAAATTGCGCAAGTGTCTCGCCAAACTCATCGAGAAAGAGGCGGATCGACGCTTCCTCATCACTCAAAAGCGAACCTTCAGCGTCGCGCCCCCAAAGGGTGCCGTGGAGTAATCCGCATCCGCCAGTTTGTCGCCCTGGGCATTTTCCAGTCGCAGGTTGCCCGCCGTCTTGGCTCCGGCGACCAGGCTCAGACTGACGAAGCGCCCGAGGGTGCGCACGACGCCCAGGTAGATGGGGATGGATCTGTCCTGGCCCACGCCGTTGGGGGCCGGACCCTGATCGTTCAGGCGAAAGCGCTCGTTCTCATAACGCGCACCCAGACTGAGGGTCCAGGCGTCCGCGGGCCGCCATTCCAGGGCCAGGCCAGGCCCGCGGCTGGCCGCGAGACCGCCGCCGGTGTTCAGACTGAGGGTGTCGGTTATTTTCCAGTCCACCGCGAGGATCGGGAACACACTGGCGTCACCCTCGATCTCGGAGAAGGCGCCGAACCCAGGGCCGATGGTCAAGCGGTCGCTGACCCGGTAACTGGCGGCGGCCAGCACCCCGCCGAACGCCCCGTCATCCAGCGCGGCCCCGTCCTCCGCGGCCCAGCGCATGCTCGGCAGAACGAACAGGGTCCACCGGTCCCCCAGGCGAGCGTTCAGGCTGACCCCCGCCCGGGCGCTGCGGATGGTCGACCAGGGCGCGGCAGCAACGAGTTCCTGCGCACCGGCGGTGAAGTCGTACGCGAACTCAGCGTAACCCAGGTTCAGCCCGAGCCGCAGACTGGGCGTCAGGCGCCGGGAGACCCCGATGCGCAGCGCCGTTTCATCCATCGCGACGGTGCCGCCGCCATCGAGGTCCGAGCTGAATTGGTGAGCGCCCAGCGCCTCGATCGACAGACCCCAGGGTTTGGCCGGCGGTTCTGCCGCCCGGCCCCCGGACGAGACGAAGAGAAAAATCACCCCAAACCAGATAGTAGTCAATGGATGCATCGGAACGCCTCGTGTGGATTTCATACGCGATGGCTAAACCGCGTCTTAAAATGTATCTTTTTTAAATCTGTAAACCGCGCCAGCTCCAGCAATCGTCAAGTCTGCCGGGGCCGATCTTATCCAAAAACATCGCATACCGCGTTGGACGCGGTTTAGAGCAGGAACAGGGTCGCGAGTCCCAGGAAGATGAAGAATCCGCCGGAATCGGTCAGCGCGGTGACCAGCACCGAGCTGCCGAGCGCCGGATCGCGGCCAAGCCGCTGGCGGATCAGCGGAATCAGGACTCCCGCGGTGGCGGCCAGCAGCAGGTTGAGCGTCATGGCGCCGGTCATCACCAAACCCAGGTAGGGGTTCTGGTAGAGCCACCAGGCGAGGAGCCCAACCACGCCGCCCCAGACGATGCCGTTGATCATGGCGACGCCCAGTTCCTTGGCCAGCAGCCGCCACATGGCACTGGGGTCGACCCGGCCCATGGCGATCGCCCGCACGATCATGGTAATGGTTTGATTGCCGGCATTGCCGCCGATGCCGGCGACAATCGGCATCAGTGCCGCCAGGGCTACCAGCTTTTCGATCGAACCCTCGAACAGGTCGATCACCCGCGAGGCGGCAAAGGCCGTGATCAGATTGATCGCCAGCCAGGCCCAGCGATTCTGCACCGAACGAATGATGGGTGCGAAGATGTCTTCCTCTTCGCGCAGACCCGCGCTGCTCAGGATTTCCGCTTCGGACTCCTCGCGGATCTGGTCGACCATGTCGGCGACCGTGACGCGGCCAAGCACCCGCCGCTCCGCGTCGATCACCGGCACTGAAATGAGGTCGTAGCGTTCGAACGCCTTGGCAGCGTCCCCGGCGTCGTCCTCCGGGGCCAGGGTGATCAGCGACTGCCCCTTCATGACCGTGGAGACCAGCAAATCCTGCTCATTGATGAGCAAGGACTCCAGCGTCAGGATGCCGCGCAGGCGTTCCTCACGGTCGATGACGAACAGCTTGTCGGTATGATCGGGCAAGGCTTCGAACCGGCGCAGGTAGCGCAGCACCACCTCCAGGGTCACGTCCTCGCGCACGGTGACCATATCGAAGTCCATCAGGGCACCGACCGTCCCCTCCGGATAGGACATGGCGGCCCGGACCTGCTCCTGCTCCTCCTGGTCGAGCGAATCGAAGACATCCTGCATCACCTCCGGCGGCAGGTCGGGAGCCAGGTCGGCCAGTTCGTCCGCGTCCAGCGTTTCCGCCGCGGCCTTGAGCTCCTCGGGGTCCATGCGCTCGATCAGGGTGGCGCGGACGGCATCCGAGACCTCCAGCAGAATCTCGCCATCCTTGTCCGCGCGCACCAGATCCCAGATGAAGCGGCGGTCGTCGAGCGGCAGCGCCTCGAGGATCTCGGCGATGTCCGCGGGATGCAGGCGATCGAGCTTGCGCCTCAGCCGCGCCAGGGCTTGCCGGGAGGTGATGGATTCCACTAAATCCTGATGCGGCACGTGCTGGCGCTGGACCAACGTCTCGACCAGCCGGTGACGCGACAGCAGATCCTGGACGTCGTGCAGGTGGTGATGCAGGGCATCCGGATCAGGTGGCTTCTGCTCATTCATGCGTGCGGTGCCGAGTCTGGGGGTGGCGAACGGAGGAGGGGATTCAGGGCCGCACTCTAATGGAATCGGCTACCGCATGGCGAGATGCATCGGTGGGCGCAGCGCCCTGGCGTGAGCAATGACCGGCGCTCGAACACGGTGAGTCGCGGGGAAATCGCGACATCGTCCGGGATCTTGCTCAACGCCTGAGGCTAGGCGCCGTCCTGAATTCGCGGGTACGCTTGGCGACGTTGGTGCGGATGCCCGGCCTCCCGGTAATGCTGTCCAATCCGGGCCGGACGGTCGCGTCGGTCTCCTTGAACAAGGAAAGCCTTGCCGGCCGTCGCGCAGGGCAACTGGCGTATCTTCCCTGTCCTTGAGCGCTGTCAGCGCCACGGCGGCCTGGTCCGACACCGGTACCCCTGGCTTGTCAGATTCCCTGCCATTTCCAGTTCCGGATTTCCGGCAAATCCTCGCCGTGCCTGGCGATGTACTGCTTGTGTTCGATCAGTTTGTCGCGAATGGCTTGTTTGGCATAGGCCGCCTTGGGGCCGAGTTGCGGTACGCGATCGATCACGTCGGCGACCAGATCAAAGCGATCCAGTTCGTTCCTCACCACGGTATCGAAGGGCGTGGAGGTCGTGCCCTCTTCTTTGTAACCGCGCACGTGCAGGTTGCCGTGATTGGTGCGGCGGTAGGTGAGCCGATGGATCAACCAGGGATAGCCGTGATAGGCGAAGATGATCGGCTTGTCCGTGGTGAAGAGGACATCGAACGCGTCATCACTCAACCCGTGTGGGTGCTCGCGCTGCGGCTGGAGCTTCATCAGATCGACTACGTTGATCACCCGCACCTTGAGTTCGGGAAAGTGGGTCCGCAGCAACGCGACCGCGGCCAGGGTTTCGAGCGTCGGTACATCACCGGCGCAGGCCATGACGACATCCGGTTCGCTGCCCTGATCGTTACTGGCCCAGGGCCAGATGCCGATGCCGGCCGTACAGTGTTTGATGGCCGCATCCATGTCGAGCCACTGAGGGGCGGGCTGTTTGCCGGCCACGATGACGTTCACATAATTGCGGCTGCGCAAACAGTGGTCGGTCACCGACAGCAGGGTGTTGGCATCGGGCGGCAGATAGACACGGATGACCTCCGCTTTTTTGTTGATGACATGGTCGATGAAACCGGGATCCTGATGGCTGAAGCCGTTGTGGTCCTGACGCCAGACGTGAGATGACAGCAGATAATTCAGCGAGGCAATGGATCGGCGCCAGGGGATGTGATTGCAGACCTTGAGCCACTTGGCATGCTGGTTGAACATCGAATCGACGATGTGGATGAATGCCTCATAGCAGGAGAAAAAGCCGTGGCGGCCGGTGAGCAGATAGCCTTCGAGCCAGCCTTCACACTGATGCTCGCTCAACATCTCCATCACCCGGCCGTCCGGTCCGACATGATCGTCGCCGGGGACGATCTGCCCGGTCGAACAGCGGTCAGTCACTTCAAAGACCGCGCCCCAGCGGTTCGATGCCGTTTCGTCCGGGCTGAAGACGCGGAAAGTCTGCGGATTGAGCTTCACCACATCACGGATAAACTCGCCCTGGACCCGGGTGGCCTCAGCGTCCACGGCACCCGGCCGCGGGACGTCCACCGCGTAGTCGCTGAAGTCCGGCATCCGCAGGTCGCGCAGCAGCAGCCCGCCATTGGCATGCGGATTGGCGCTCATGCGCCGCTCGCCCAGCGGCGCCAGGGACGCGAACTCGGCGTTCAGTCGACCGGTGGCGTCGAACAACTCCTCCGGACGATAGCTCTTCAGCCAGTCTTCCAGTATCTCCAGATGCCCCGGATGGGTCATGTCGGCCATCGGCACCTGATGCGAGCGGAAGGTCCCTTCGGTGGCCTTGCCGTCCACACGGACCGGTCCAGCCCTTGGGCGAGCGCAGGATGATCATGGGCCAACGTGGACGGGTCTTGAAACCGAGGGTGCGGGCGTCGTTCTGGATGCGCTTGATGTCAGCGATCACGGTGTCGAGCGCGGCGGCCATGAGTTGGTGCATCTGTGCCGGATCGTCGCCCTCGACGAAATAGGGCGTATAGCCATAGCCGCGGAACAAGGCTTCCAGTTCGTCGCGCGGGATGCGGGCCAGCACCGTGGGGCCGGCGATCTTGTAGCCGTTCAGATGCAGGATGGGCAGTACGGCGCCGTCATGGACCGGATTGAGAAACTTGTTCGAGTGCCAGCTCGTGGCGAGCGGCCCGGTCTCCGCCTCGCCGTCGCCGACCACGCAGGCAACGATCAGGTCCGGATTGTCGAAGGCCGCACCGTAAGCGTGCGACAGCGAATAACCCAGCTCGCCGCCCTCGTTGATCGACCCGGGTGTCTCGGGCGCGACATGACTGGGGATGCCGCCAGGAAAAGAGAACTGCTTGAACAACCGCTGCATTCCCTCCTCGTCTTGAGCGATGTTCAGATAGACCTCGCTATAGGTGCCCTCCAGATAGGCGTTCGCTACTAATGCGGGACCGCCATGACCCGGTCCGGCAATGTAGATCATGCTGAGATCCTGGTCCTTGATGACGCGATTCAGATGCACGTAGATAAAGCTCAGGCCCGGCGTGGTGCCCCAGTGTCCGAGCAGGCGCGGCTTGATATGTGCCTGGGTGAGCGACTCTTTCAGCAGCGGGTTATCGTAGAGATAGATCTGTCCGACCGAGAGATAGTTCGCCGCACGCCAATACGCGTGCATCTTGCGCAGCAGTTCCGGATCGAGCGGCTTGGTCTTGGTAGTCATGTCGCAGTGTTCCAATGGGTCAATTTCGGTGCAGGGTCACGCCATCTGACTGATGGTCCTGCGAAAGCGGCTGAGCGCAATTGTGAAAAAGGCCGCGCCGATCCCGGCCAGCGCGAGGAATTGCGGCCAGACGACAGTGATGCCGGCGCCGCGGTAAAGAATCGCCTGACCGAGCGCGACAAAATGCGTGGTGGGTGCGGCCAGCATGATGTACTTCACCAGCTCCGGCATACTCTCGCGCGGCGTGGAGTTGCCCGAGAGCAATTGCAGCGGCAGCAGAATCAGCACCGCCAGCATCCCGAACTGCGGCATCGAGCGTGCCTGCGTGGCCATGAAGATGCCGATCGACGTGGTGGCAAACAGATGCAGCGCCGCGCCGGCCAGGAACAGCGCCAGTGCGCCTTCAATCGGAATACGTAATACGCCCTGTACGACAAACACCAGGGCCACCGCGGCGGCGAGCAACACCACCAGACCCATCGACCAGACCTTGGCCAGCATGATCTCGGCGGGCGTTACCGGCATTGCCAGCAGATGCTCGATGGTGCCGTGCTCGCGCTCGCGAATCAGGGCCGCGCCGGTCAGGATGATCGACAGCAAGGTCACGTTGTTGATGATCTCCATCAGGGCGCCGAACCAGGACTGCTCCAGGTTGGGGTTGAAGCGCATGCGCAGAGCCAATTCAACAGGCAAGGGGGCACTGCCGCGGTAACGCTGGACGAATTCAGTGACCTCGGCAAGTACCATTTGCTGCACATAGCCACTGCCGGTGAAGGCTTGGCTCATGCGGGTGGCATCTACATTGAGCTGGATGGCCGGCGCGCGGCCGGCGAGCACATCGCTCTGGAAATCCGGGGGGATATCCAGCGCGAAAGTGTAATCGCCGGCATCCATGCCCGGATCGATGCCGTTCGGTGAGATCATCGCCGGGGGATCGAAGCGCGGCGGATAAAAGACCGCGCTGATTCGCTGCGACAGCGGTGAGCCGTCCTCATCGACGATGGCAATCGGCGCCTTGTGCAGGGTTTCCGGCATCGCCGTGGCGGCGACATAAATGGAGACCGTGAACGTATAGGCAATCAGCACCAGCATCATCGGGTCGCGCGCCAGACTCCATAGCTCCTTGATCCCCAAGCGGTAGATCGTCGCCGCGCTGCGGCGCAGCGTCGAACCGGCGATTCGACTGGAGCCAGGATCGGCTTGCGGCATGCTCAGGTCTCCTGCTTTTTCAACAGGACGATCGACAGGCCCAGGATCACCGGTACCGCCAGCAGCAACGGCCAGAACGAGGCCTCCAGACCGACGAAATCCAGCCCCTTGTTGAAGACGCCGCGGCTGATCGTGAGGAAATGCGAGGCCGGATAGAGACGGCCGATGACCGCACCCACGCCTTCGAGTGAGGAGACCGGGTTCAACATGCCGGCGAATTGGATCGCCGGGATCATGGTGCCGATGATCGCCACGAACATCGCCGCGATCTGGCTGCGGGTGAAGGTGGAGGCAAAGAGCCCGAAGCCGGTCGAGAAAATCACGAAGAGCAGTGCTCCGGCGCTCAGTGCCAACAGGCTGCCCTTGATCGGCACACCGAAGACGGTGACGGCCAGCAGCGTCATCAGGGCGAAGTTGAGCATTGCCAGCACGATGTAGGGCAATTGCTTGCCGAGCAGGAATTCGCTGCGCGTGACCGGGGTGACATAGAGATTGATGATTGAGCCCAGCTCCTTTTCACGCACCACCGATAGCGCGGCGAGCATCGCCGGAATCATCAGCAACAGCATGGGGATGACCGCCGGCACCATCGCCGGCAGGCTTCTGACGTCGGGGTTGTAGCGGAAGCGGATCGCGATGGTCGCGGGAGCGGCCGCGGCACTCTGGCCGAGTCGGTGCACGGCCTGTTCCAGCAGCCAGCCCTGGTGCATGCCCTGCACATAGCCGCGCACCGTCTCGGCACGCACCGGCATGGCGCCGTCCACCCAGGCGCCGATTTGCACCTGATGCCCGCGCGTCAGGTCGCGTGCAAAGCCGGAGGGGATTTCGATGGCCAGGGCGAGCTTGCCGCCCCGCATTCGCCGGTCCAGGTCGGCATAGTCGACGAGCGGCGCACGTTCGATGAAATACCGCGAGCCCGACAGGTTCAGGGCATAGTTACGGCTCAACCCGGTCTGGTCGCGATCCAGGACCGCGTAGCTCAGGTTCTCCACATCCAGACTGATCCCGTAGCCGAAGACGAACATCAGGATGGCGGTGCCCAGAAGCGCCATGGTGGCGCGCACCGGGTCGCGCTGCAGTTCCAGCGTTTCGCGCCGGGTATAGCTCCAGGCGCGGGCCGGACTGAAGAACGGATTGGGGACCTTTTTCACCTGACCGTCGCTGGGCGCCGCCGGCGTCGCGGAGGGGACCGATTGAAGCGGCGGCGGGGCAGCCGACGTGTCGCCGCGCGCTCCAGCGTCTTCCAGGAAACCGATGAAGGCTTGCTCCAACGTGGCGGCGCCGCGCTGCCGCACCAGTTCAGCCGGGGCATCGGTAACGAGCACATGCCCGGCGTGCATCAGCGAGATCCGGTCGCAGCGCCCGGCCTCGTTCATGAAATGAGTGGAAATGAAGATCGTGACCTGATCATTGCGTGCCAGGTCGATCATCAATTGCCATAGACGGTCGCGTGCGATCGGGTCGACACCCGATGTCGGTTCATCGAGGATCAGGAGTTCAGGCTGGTGGACCATGGCCACGGCCAGGGAGAGGCGTTGGCGGATGCCCAGCGGGAGGGTGTCGGGCAGCGCGTCGAGCACATCATTCAGGCCGAAGCGCTGGACCATCGCGTCCACCCGCGCCGGGATCTCGGTCTCCGGCATCTGGAACAAACGTGCATGCAGCACCAGGTTCTGGCGCACCGACAATTCCGAATAGAGCGAGAAGGCCTGCGACATGTAGCCGACGCGCCGCCGGGTGGCGATGTCCTTGGGGTCGACCGCACGCCCGAACAAGGACGCCTGACCCTCGCTGGCCGGCAGCAGACCGGTCAGCATCTTCATGGTGGTGGACTTACCACAGCCGTTCGAGCCGATGAATCCGAAAATCTCACCGCGGCGGATGGACAGGTTCACGTGATCGACAGCGGTGAAGTCGCCGAAGCGCATGGTCAGGTCCGTCGCCTCGATCGCGATGTCGGCCCCAGTCGTCGGGTCGGCGTTCACCAACGGCGGGATGGTTACCGGCCGGTAGCCGCGCCGCCGCGCCTCCGGCAACAAGGCGATGAACGCGGCGTCCAGCGAGTCGGTTTCGGTACGCGCGAGCAATTCGGCGGGGGTGCCGGTGGCCAGGACGCGGCCGGCGTCCATGGCAACCAGCCAGTCGAAGCGCTGGGCCTCGTCCATGTACGCCGTGGCGACGATGACGCTCATGCCGGGGCGCTCGGTGCGGATGCCGGCGATCAGGTCCCAGAACTGGGCGCGGGCCAGCGGATCGACACCGGTGGTCGGCTCGTCCAGGATCAACAAGTCCGGGTCGTGGATCAGAGCACAGCACAGGCCGAGCTTCTGTTTCATGCCGCCCGACAGTTTGCCGGCCGGACGGGTCAGAAAGGCGGTCAGCCCGGTGCTTGCCGTCAGTGCATCGATGCGGCGGCGGCGCTCGATCGCCGGATGGCCGAACAGGCGGCCGAAGAATTGAAGGTTCTCCTCCACCGACAAAGTGGGATAGAGGTTCTTGCCCAGGCCCTGGGGCATGTAGGCGATATGCGGGCACACCCGCGCACGATGGCGGCTGCTGTGCATGTCGCCGCCCAGCGCCTGCACCCGGCCTTGCTGCACGGCGCGCGCGCCGGCCAACAGCGCCAGCAGGCTTGACTTACCCACGCCGTCCGGGCCGAGCAGTCCGACCATCCGTGCGGCCGGGAGATCCAATGTGATGTCGTCCAGTGCCGCGATCTTCCCATAGTGCAGGCTGACTCCGATCAGACCCGCGACGGGCGCCGGGGTGTCCCGCCCCGGTGAACCGTCGGTCGGCGACGCAGCATCCCCACTTTCCGGATTGCCGGATAAAGGCGCCTGGCCGGTCATTCCGGTAACTTGATCGCCAGGTTGGCCGGCCAGGGCACCTGTGCGTCAAGCTTGAGCCAGGCCAGTCCCGGCAGACCGGTTTTCACCAGCTTCAGATGTTTTAGCAGCAGCTCGCGGTCGATCTGCGCCTTGACCCGGAACATCAGCTTCTGCCGTTCGCTGGCCGTCTCCACCGTCTTGGGTGTGAACTGCGCGGTACTGGCGACATAGGACACCCGGGCCGGAATCACGTACTGCGGGATGGCATCGAGCACCAGGTGGACCTCGCTGCCCAGGGCCACCCGGCCGACCACCGTTTCGGGCAGAAAGAACGTCATGTACACGTCGCTGAGATCGACCAGATTGAGCACCTTGCCGCCCGCACCCAGGACCTCGCCGGGCTGCGCGACCCGGTATTGCACACGGCCGTCACGCGGCGACTTGAGCAGACTGTCCTGGATATCGGCCTCGACGCGCGCAATGGTCGCCTCGCTCGCCGTTACCCCGGAATCGGCACCGACCACCTGCGCCTCGGCGGCCGTGATCGCCGCGTCGGCCGCGGCCACCTGGGCCTCGGCACCGCTCAGTGTCGCCTGTGCACCGTGCACCCGGGCGCGATCGTCGTCGAGAACCTGGAGCGCGGTGACGCCTTTCTTGGCCAGCGTCTCGGAGCGCGCCAGGCGCCGCTCTGCCGCATCCAGTTCGCTCTCGCGCTGACCCACCATCGCCGTGGCGGCGGTACTGTCGCTGCGGCGCACGGCGACCTCGGCCTGGGCGCTGGCCACCGCGGTAACCGCCTGCTGGGACTGGGCACGCGCCTCATCGCGCTGCGCATCCAGCACATCGACCTGCATTTGGGCCAGCGGCTGCCCGGTCTGCACGAAGTCGCCCTCGTTGACCATGATCTCCAACACCCGCCCGGCGAGTTTGGTGGCGACGTCGATCTCGGTCGCCTCGATACGGCCATTGCCCTGGACGAAGGCGACACCCAAGCCCGCGGGTTGCAGGGCGAACCAGGCCAGGGCCGCGATCGCCACGGCAGCGCCGGCACCGACGGCCAGCGCCAGTTGTTTCTTGAACGCGGGAGTCATCATGGAAACTGCACCCTGAGTCCTGGTTGCTGCGATTTCAGTCCATTCTCAACGCCGGCCATTGCGCAATGGCCGGCCGATCAATGGCACAGCCGACGCCGCGTGGTGGTGAGGAACTCAGGCCGCGCCTGCGTGGCCCACCCCCGCGGCGCCGGCCCGGCGCGCCTCAGCGGGGCACCGTTTGATCCATCGGCTGCGGCATCCCGGCGGCTGCCGCGGCCGCGGCTTCAGCCTCATCGCGGGCCTGTCGGTTGGCTTCGGTGGGATAGGCGTGCGCCTTGGTATCGGCGGCGGTGGCCTCGTCCACCAAGGTTTGCTTGTTCTGCTCCGCCGTGCCGGGTGGCTGCCCTTGCGCCGTGTCAGTCGCCCTATCCGCCCGCTCCTGGACCGCCGCCGCGGCCTTGGCCTGGTCTGAGGCAGTCTGGGCGAAGAGTGGGCCGGACAGGGCGAGGGTGAGTGCGGTAACGGATGAAAGTATGCGTTGCTTCGTGAACATGGCCTGTTTCTCCAATATGGACGAGGGCATTGAGAGCGCCCTGTGGATAGGCGAACTTGAAGTGACCTTAGCCGAACAGTGTTGCGCCGTCCGTTCGGTACCGTACCTAGAGTGCCACGATCTGAACCGGACCTGGCCGAGTGGCGACGCGCCCGCTTACGGCATGTGCCGAAGGCGCAACATCGGGCGTTGGTGGTACCTGGACGATCTCCAGGCCCCACCAGCGTAGCGCGCAATAGCGCACCCTAACTCCGCTTGACGCCGCCAGTTGGACGCGCATCGTGTCACTGGACTCCGACCGCCCTGAAAGAAAAGCGAGGAAAGTGCGACATTAGACCTCCATCGTTCCAACAATGAGGCCGGAATCCAGTACCAAGGCTACTTGGGAGTAGCGCAATCAAGAACTTTGAATTCGACCCGCCGATCAAGGGCGTCACGGGCATCATCGGTGCCAATACCGACAAGCGTCTCCCGCGATCCCATGCCGCTCGCTATCGTTCGGCTGCTCAGGGTCGGTGCGTCAGCTTCCAAGCGCTGCTTGATTTGCTGCGCTCGCAGCAATGACAAGCGTTCGTTGATCGGTTCGGGACCCGTGCGGCTCGTATGTCCGACCACCTCTAGACAGCCCTGCCTCTGGGCTGTCCGCTGAGCGATCTGTCCCAACCACATCGGATACTGCCCCGCGACCTGCCGATTGCCGACCAGTTCGGTCGAACCGGGCCTGAACAGGAACTTGACCCCCAGGCGATTATTGGTGAGACCAAAATCGACGAGTTGCGCGAACGCCTGGGCTGCCTCGCCGCGCCGACCCAAATTCCAGTTAGTGAGGTAAAGTCCATTGAGTACCCGCAATTGATCGCCGCCAACGGATCGGCGCGCCTGTTGGTAAAGCTCCAGCGACTGCTGGTACCGACCGTTATCATACGCGTCAATCGCTTCATTGATCAGGCCCGCGGCCATGATACGATCCCAGTAGAGCGGATTGATGGGGTCACCAGGTTTGGTTCCCTGACAGGTCTTGATATAACCCTCAGTAGCTGGGTCCGGCGCCCAGGTTGGACTGTCCTTGAAGAACTTGGTTGGTGTGATATTGACACCCTCCGGTTGCGCGAATTCTCTGGCCTTGGAGACTATTTTTCCGGACTTGATGTCGAGCAACGCCAGGCAGATGCGGAAAGCCTCGCGCACCCCGGCGGTATTTCCTTGCTGATTGACCGGGGTGAAGGTTCCAATGAAGACGAGCGGGGATTTCGCTACATTGGACGCCGTGAATGGCTGCACATCGAATTGTGGGTATTTTGCCTTGACGAGATCGACGATGCGTGCCTCCATGGACTGCGTCGCGGTCGATTGTACCGCCGTTGCCCCGTCAATCAGAGGGTCGATTACCAGCATCTTCCTCACTGCCGTTCCGGACCCGGTCAACGGCGACGCGGCCTTGGCGAACAGACCATTGGCCGCCTTTAAAACGGCGTCGCTATATGGGATCGCCGTTATTGGAGGTGCCGGACTGGCGGTCGGAGGCCCGCCAGGAGGAACCGCACATCCAGCCAGGGACACGATCAGGGTCAATGCCAACAGATGAGGTGCGCACCTTGCCTGATGAGTTTTTTGGTCAATCATTATATGTTTGCTCCAACTGGTGGTTGATGAGAACAAGCGATCCGAAAGTCTCAACGTCAGTGCATCATCGACACTCCTTCAATAACGCTCTATCCGAGGCTGACAAGGGCTCCCCGAGTTGCATCTTTGACAGTAGATTGCCGCAACGCGCGGGCACCGCTCGACCAGAACGGCGCGGCTGATTGTTGGCCTTTGGAACTGCTTTCGCGGCCTTTGGCACCTCCTTCACTGTCGGCTTCGGCTTTAATTGAGCTGGCGGCTTGCTGGGCGTTGCCCGACGCGGCGGCACTGGCGTGACCACCGCGGGACGGGATGGCGGTTGCGGTTTAGTCTCGCGTTCCGGCGGCGGGATCAAAGGAGAGGCTACTGGCGCCGGGGGGGGCTCTTGGCTCTTCGCCGGCGGCTCGGCGGGCGCTGCTGGTTGGGCAACGGGCACCGCTGCCGGTTGCGTCGGCCGCGCACCTCGCTCCTCGCTGAGCGGCTCACTCACGGCAGGGACAGCGGCAGCGCCCGGTGCGGTCTCGGTAACCGGCGACGGGTCTGACACCGAAGGCGCGGTCGGTTGCCTCGGACCATCGCTCGCTTGGTCATTGTCCTTCTCCGCCGCGGGAGGAAGGGAGACAGCAGGATCTCGAGGCTCAGTCCACCGGGCCGCTTCGGGTTCGACCGGCGCCATCGGTGTCTCCGGGCCGCCTTCGTGCGGGAGGACGTCACGTAAGGGTCTGGCGATTTCCGGCAGAAGGGGGGGAACCGGGGTCGGTGGACGCGCCGGTTCCGCATTCACTTCAGATGCCGCTGCCGGCTGTGAGACCGCCGGTTCCGTCGCCTGTTCTGCGCGCTGCTCATCGGTCAGCGGCAGAGGCTCCGGTCCTTGGTCTGCCGCTTGCTGTGACGGCTGTTCATTCACCCGGTAGATCAGCCAACTCATGGCCAGCACAAGACCGCCGAACGCGATCAACAGAAGCAGCCGGAAGGGTACTCGCCAAGTCCTGCGCGACACCTGAACCGGCGGTCGCAGGTCTGGAATGTCCTGCTGCGGGCGAGGCCAATGGCGTAGCAACTCACCCATGCTCTGCGGGCGATTGATCGGGTCAGGTTGCAGCATCACCCGCAATTGCGACCGTAGCCCGGCCTCGACCTGCGATAGATCGGGGACCTGCTGACGGGCCAGGACCGCAGTGCCCAGCGACTCGCCCATGGCGAGCGGCTTGCCGATCGCTGCCGCCAGCACCAGGCCCAGACTGTAGATATCGCAGACTGGTCTGATCTCACCGCCGAACAGGCCAAGTTGTTCAGGCGCGGCATAACGCAATTTGCCGGCAAACGATGTCCCGATGATGGTGGTCGCCGCGGAGTTAGCCAACTTGGCGATTCCGAAATCGATCAGTTTGGCTTGCTCTACCCTGCCTTCTGGCAGGATCACGTTATCTGGTGACAGATCGCGGTGGGTTATCCCCCGGGCGTGCGCCGATTCCAGACCGCCCGCGAGCCGGTCCCGCAGCCGATAAACCTCATCGATAGAGAGCGCGCGCTGCTTGAGGACCTGGGACAGGGACGGCCCATCAACAAACTCCATGACGAGATAACAGGTCCTCTTCTCATCTCGGAAAAAGCCTTCATAGCTCACCACCGCATCATGGCGAATACCACTCAGGGTTGCTGCTTCACGCCGAAAGAGCTCCAGTACGTCAGCCGCGCTTTCTGTGCCGGTCAGCTCCGGCTTGATGATCTTGACTGCATGCCGAGTCCCCAACTCGGTATGGCGCACCAGATAGACGGCACCCATTCCTCCCGACGCCAGCAGCCGTTCCACTTCATAGGTGTGCAGCAGCAAAGTGCGAGGCCGGAGCGTGGCGTCGACGATGACAGTGTTTCCCTCCTGGATCACGGTGCTTTCATTCGCCATGGTGGCTCCGTAGACAGGGACTCAAAAAATCAATACCTTATCATGGTCCGCGGCTCCTATCGTACCTCAGATACCCGACAGTTATAATATGGTATTCTTGGTGAAGTATAGGTCACTTTCCTGTCATATGAACAGATATTTGCATGAGACTGGGTGGTACGATCCGTGGTAGCAACAAGGCCGGCGCGCCAAGGTGCGCGAGAGAAAGCGAGGCACCTTCGCCGTGGCAGTGGCGACGGCGATCGGGCCCTGTGCGCCGTGCCGATCGCGCGGTGGCCGGGTTTATGACCAAGGCCTGACGGCGGCACATGGGGCATCAGGCCCCCGTGGTCACGCGGTGACGATGCGCCCGCAGCACGTGACCCGGCGCGTCCGGACCGCCTGCTGATCATCGAGGGGTACTGACGCCGCCGGGCGTATAATCGCCTTGGCAAAAGCCGGCGCGGCGTCTAATGTTCCGCTCAGCGCTTCACCGTGATCGTTTGGCCTTGATCACGGCTTCGGCCACGCGGCGCAGCAGGGCCTCGATCAAGATTCCGGCCACTTGGGCTCGCCGGGTGCGTAGTCAGGCCATCCTGGCCTGATACCGTCAGGGCTGGAAGCCCTGACTACGCAAGCCGCTGGCCGGAATTTCGATCACGGCCGCTTAGCGTAGTCCACCAGCGGCGGCGCGGGATTCCGTGGACTGCGCCAGTGCTTGTCCACCCTAGGGCCGGAATGATGAGCAAGGCCTCATTCTGTAACCATGAGCATTGACCCGGACACGCCCGATGCCAGCCAGTCAAGCCACCCGATCGATCTCGGTCGACACCGTGTTGGGACCCGATGCGCTGCTGCTCGCGCGCATGGCCGCCGAGGAGCACCTCAGCCGACCGTTCGAGTATGAACTCGCGCTGCTGAGCGAACGCCACGATATCCGCGCCGAGGATCTGCTCGGCACGCCGGCCACGGCCTCGCTGCGCCTCGCCTCGGGCGGGCACCGCTTTTTCAACGGCTTCGTCAACCGCTTCGCCTATGTCGGTTTCGCCGGGACCTATGCCCTCTATCGCGCCAACCTGGCGCCCTGGATCTGGTTCCTGTCGCGGACCTCCGACTGCCGCATTTATCAGGACCAGACGGTCCCGGAGATCGTCAAGTCAGTCTTCCGCGACCACGGCTTCACCGATTTCGCTGAACGGCTTTCCGGCACCTATCGCCCCTGGACCTACTGCGTCCAGTACCGCGAGACCGACCTGAACTTCGTGCAGCGACTGCTCGAACATGAGGGTATCTACTATTTTCATGAACAGGCCGACGGCAAGCACACCCTGGTGCTGGCGGATGACCGCAGCGCCCACACCGCGGCACCGGGTTACGAACAGGTCGTCTATTTTCCCCCGGGCCAGACCCAGCCGCACGACCTGGAGCGCATCAACGACTGGAGTGTCGCCACCGAGGTGCGCCCCGGGGCCTTTGCGCACACGGCTTTCGATTTCACCGCACCACGCAAGAACCTGCTCGCCCGCCGCAGTGCTCCCAAGCAACATGCGCAGGCCGGACTTGAGGTGTTCGACTTCCAGGGCGATTACATCGAGACCGCGGACGGAGAGGGCTATGCCCGCATCCGACTGGAGGAGCACCAGGCCGAGCACGCGCTCGCAGAGGCCGCCGGCAACGCCCGGGGCCTCGCCTGTGGCGGCCTCTTCACCCTGACGGAGCATCCGCGGGACGATCAGAACGGCGAATATCTCATCGTCGCGGCGAGTTATCGGCTGCACTCCGACGACTATGGGTCGGTGGACTCAGCACCGCCGGGTCCGGTCTTTGCCTGCAACCTCAGCGCCATGGATGCCCAGATCCCTTACCGGCCGCCGCGCGCCACCCCCAAACCCACAGTGCGGGGTCCGCAGACCGCCGTCGTCGTCGGCAAGGCCGGCGAGGAGATCTGGACCGACAAATACGGACGGGTCAAGGTGCAGTTCCACTGGGACCGCTACGGCAAGGCCGACGAGACCAGTTCCTGCTGGGTGCGGGTCGCTCAGGCCTGGGCCGGCAAGAATTGGGGGGGCATGATGATCCCGCGTATCGGCCAGGAGGTCATCGTCGATTTCCTGGAGGGCGACCCGGATCAGCCGATCATTACCGGCCGGGTCTACAACGGCGACCAGATGCCGCCGTGGGACCTGCCGGCCAACATGACGCAATCGGGCCTCCTGACCCGCTCCAGCAAGGGTGGCGCCGGGGCGAACGCCAACGCCATCCGCTTCGAGGATAAGAAGGGCGCCGAGCAACTCTGGCTCCACGCCGAGAAGAATCAGGACATCGAGGTCGAGAACGACGAGACCCACTGGGTCGGTCACGACCGCACCAAGACCATCGACCACGACGAGACCACCCACGTCAAGCATGATCGCACCGAGACGGTCGACAATAATGAAACGATCACCATCCATGGCAATCGGACTGAAACGGTCGACAAGAACGAGCGCATCACCATCGGCGGCGGACGCACCGAGAACGTCGCCAAAGACGAAAGCATTACCATCGGCGGCGGACGTACCGAGAACGTCGCCAAAGATGAAAGTATCACCATCGGCGGCGGACGCACTGAGGCCGTCGCCGAAGACGAAAGCATCACCATCGGCAGCGGACGCACCGAGAACGTCGGCAAAGACGAAAGCATCACCATCGGCGGCGGACGCACCGAGAACGTCGCCAAAGACGAGCGCATCACCATCGGCGGCGGACGCACCGGGAATGTCGGCAAGAACGAGAGCGTCACCATCGGGGAGGCGCGCACCGTCTCGATCGGCAAGGACGACAGGCTGTCGGTCGGCAAGAACCTGTCCATCACCGCCGCCGATTCGATCACCATCACAACCGGCAGCGCCAGCATCACCATGAAGAAAGACGGGACCATCACCATCAAGGGCAAGGACATCACCATCGAGGGATCCGGCAAGATCAACGCCAAGGCTTCCGGCAACATCACGATGAAAGGCTCGAAAATCCTGCAGAACTGACGCAAACCGCTCGGATTTGAGATCTACACCATGAGCCACAGCTTATCGATCGACACATTGGCCACCGCGGGCGTCACGGAGGTCTCCGCCCCGGACCTGCTCAGCCCCCTGCTCCAGGCGCCGACGTCTCAGCGCTCGGGTGCCGCCGAGCCCCTCGGCCTGATCGTCGGGGAATTGATCGCACTGACCGACGAGGGCCGCACCCCGCTCGTGCGCTACCCCGGACAACCAGGCCATGCCGCACTTCCCGCACGCACCGTCATCGACCTGCACGGCGCGCATATCGGGCACCACGTGACACTGATGTTCGAGGGTGCCGATCCGCACCGGCCCATCGTGATGGGTGTCCTGCGTGACATCGCCGGCTGGCCGCTCCCGGACCGGCCCGCCGCTGTCGAGGTCGATGCCGACGGCGAACGGCTGGTGGTAAGCGCGCAGGAGAGTCTGGTGCTGCGCTGCGGCAAGGCCAGCATCACCCTCACCAAGGCCGGCAAGGTCCTGATCGAGGGCGCCTACGTCCTCAGCCGCTCCTCGGGCGTCAATCGCATCAAGGGCGGCGCGGTGCAACTCAACTGAGCGGCGACCAGCGAGGCCAAGCCCGGAAGACCCCCATGGAACTGATCAACGCCACTCGTATGGTTGCCGGCTACACCATGGGTATGGAACCCAGCGGACGGGAACTGTTGGTCGTGGTCATCAAGGGCACCTTCGCCCTGCCGCGGACCTCGGGCGA
Source organism: uncultured Lamprocystis sp. (assembly GCF_903933125.1). GTDB lineage: Bacteria > Pseudomonadota > Gammaproteobacteria > Chromatiales > Chromatiaceae > Thiodictyon. The sequence goes on from NZ_CAIZIZ010000061.1 coordinate 18,916, forward strand.
ATCGCTACGCCTGGCGGAAGCGCAGTTGCCGCTGGTCATGGCCGATACCTTCACGGGCGCACCGGGTTTTTCAGCGCCGGTCTATGAAGTGGACTTCGCGCCGCGCAAGCAACGGATGGACATCCTGCTCCTGGGAAGCGCCTATGCACCGGGTGAACGGCCGGCAACCCGGGTTCCGGTCAGCCTGCGGGTCAATGGCATCACCAAGTCATTTGCGGCCGTCGGCATGCGGCTCTGGCAGGTCGCCTCGACCGGGGTGAGCGTCAGCGCACCCCATCCATTCACCGTGATGCCGATCGGTTACGACCGCGCCTTCGGCGGTGTCGACAATCGTCACCAAGACGCCGCTAAGCACGCCGCCTTCATGCGCAATCCGGTCGGTAAGGGATTCCATCGGCACCTCAAGGGTGACTGGGTCGACGGGGCGCCACTGCCCAACACCGAGGAACTCAACCGGCCGATCGCGCGGCCCGACGGCGACTACCTCCCGATGGCGTTCGGCCCCATCGGTCGCGGCTGGGAGCCGCGGCTCCGCTACGCCGGCACCTATGACCAGCGCTGGCTCGACGAGGACTTTCCCTTTCTGCCGCCCGATTTCGACGACCAGTATTACCAGGCCGCGCCACTGGACCAGCAGATTCAGACCCCGGCCGGCGCCATTGAGGTCGGACTCATTAATCTGACCCCAGACGGGCGCCGCCGCTTCAGCCTCCCGCCCTTCGATGCACCGGTGCACATCTTTCCGAAGCGCGGCGACCGGGAAGACTTCAAGGCGACCCTCGATACCCTGGTGCTGGAACCCGATCAGGAGCGATTCACCCTGACTTGGCGGATTACCAGGCCGCTCAAAAAGAACATGTTTGAGATTGCTCAGATCCTGGTCGGCAAGAAGGGGCAGGATTGGTGGCAGGCGCGCGAGGAGATTGCCTTCCCGATTCCGCTGGCCCCGGAACCGGACTCGGAACCGGCCGCCGAATCCGAGCCCGTCGCGTAGAACCGTCATGATCGCCCAGCCCATTGCGATCAAGAGCACCGGTCTGGTGACCAGCGTCGGCATGTCCGCGCCCGCCTCCTGCGCCGCGATTCGCGCGAAGATCAGCAACCCCACCGAGACGCGCTTCATAGGCAGCGACGGCGAGTGGATCATGGCGCATCAAGTGCCGCTGGAGCAGCCATGGCGTGGTCGCACCAAGCTCGCCAAAATGGCGGCGATGGCGATTGCCGAGTGTCTGGACCTGATCCCGCGCGAATCTTGGCCCACCATCCCGCTCCTGTTGTGCGTGGCTGAACGGGAGCGTCCCGGGCGACTCGATGGCCTGGACAACCAATTACTGCTTGACATCGAGAGCGAGTTCGGGATGCGATTCGCCGTCGGATCAGCCGTTATCCCGCATGGCCGAGTCAGTGCGACCATGGCGCTCGCCGAGGCACGCAAGCTCATTTACAGCGACAAGGTACCCCAGGTGGTCATCACCGCGAGCGACAGCCTATTGACTTGGCCGACATTGAGCGTATACGACCGTGCGGGTCGCCTGCTGACACCGACTAACTCGAATGGCTTCATGCCGGGCGAGGCTGGCGCGGCGCTGCTGGTCGGCAGACCCGGCGACACGACCGAAGTGCGCTGCACCGGTATCGGCTTCGGTCGCGAGCAGACCAACATCGACTCCGACCGGCCGCTGCGAGCAGATGGCCTTGCCGCGGCGATCCGCGCGGCATTGAGCGAGGCCGGCTGCGGGATGCATCACTTGGACTACCGAATCACTGACCTCTCCGGCGAACAGTACTACTTCAAGGAGGCGTCACTGGCAGTATCGCGCATCCTGCGCAAGCGCCGGCCATGTCTCGACCTCTGGCACCCGGCGGAGTCCATCGGCGAGGCCGGTGCCGCTGTGGGCCTTGTCATCGCTGCCACGGCCAGTGCCGCCTGGCAAAAGGCCTACTCTGTCGGACCTGATATCCTCGTGCACATGGGCAACGATGGAGGCCAACGGGCCGCCGCGATCCTTCGGTGTTCCGGTCATGGCTAATCAGGTCTTCGCAAACAACATGGAAGTCTCCTGTAAGGCCGGGGCCGGTAAGAGCATTTGTGCATTTCCGGATGTTTGTTTCACCCCCCCCGAAAACCCCGCAACCCCGCCTGGTGTCCCGATTCCTTACCCGAATACCGGCATGGATTCGGATGCCACGGACGGTTCGACGACCGTCAGTATCGGCGGTCAGCAAGTGATGCTCAAGAACAAGTCCTGCTTCAAGACAAGTTCTGGTGACGAAGCGGGCTGTGCTGCGAAGAAAGGGGTCGTGACCAGCGTAAACCGTGGAAAAGTGTACTTCACCGCCTGGTCGATGGACGTGAAATTTGAAGGGGAGAATGTCGTTCGGCATCTTGACCTGACGACGCACAACCATGCGAGCATGCCGGGCAACAGCGGACCTTGGCCTTTCGTTGATGAACTGGCGACTCCGGGAATTGACGAGAAGTGTAAGGAGGATCGCGAACGTGAGCAGGATGCCTGTGGCTATGACAAGAAAAAAAAGGCATACACGATGTCCGCCTCGAAGTGTTGCCGGAGTACTGAGTGCCAGCAGGCGCGCAAATGTATGCTGGTGCCCTATGGGGGGAAGGGCTCTCCCAACTGCTGCAAACCTCAAGTGGCACATCACATTGTTCCCAATTCGCTGTTGCAGGGAGGCCGCGACGATTCGTCGGCCAATGTCAACGGACTGGCAAGCTCGACTTTGGCCATTTTTGCCTGAGGCCGGGCGCTGTGCACGGGTGGGCTGGACCAGGGCCGGCGGCTCCTGCGGAGGTGGCGGCAGCGGGAGACCGGCGGTATCGTCTGAAGTCGACCAAAACACCAGCCGTCA